>NZ_CAKZII010000070.1 GCF_936931525.1 uncultured Aurantimicrobium sp. | reverse complement strand
GCATCTGTCTCTGTCTCGGGGGAGCCCTTGTTCAAATCCGTCAGTGATGTGTTGCGCTCGGTGGGGTGGAGCCAGGAGGCTCCCCAAACCACCGGAGCAATTCGATCAAAGTGGGAAGCATTGAATGCCCTCATGGTGATGGCTGACGAAGCTCCTGAAGGCACCAGTTTCCGTGCATTTACAGATGAGCTGCTGGCTCGCCAGGCGGCACGCCACGAGCCCACCATGCATGCTGTGACACTCGCCTCTGTTCACTCAGCAAAGGGTTTGGAATGGGATTCAGTCCACGTTATTGGTCTGAGTGAAGGCTTATTCCCCATCAGCTATGCCCAGAATCTCGAAGCCATTGCAGAAGAGCGCAGGCTCCTCTACGTTGCCATCACGCGTGCGAGGAAGCAGCTTTCCCTCTCCTGGGCGCAGCAAGGAACTGGCCGCGCGACGAACCGAGAACGCTCACGTTTCGTGGCAGAGCTTGGCATGCACAATCAGGGTGCAGGGCGAAAGTAAGTTCAGCTCGGGTTCCATCGCGACCATCTAGCTTTACTGCCGTGTTACTGGTGATGGGGTGCGTGTCGGGGGATTGAATCCAGCGCGCTATCACCGATGTTGCTTCAGCAATGAGAAGTGGTGTTTGACTGCCAGCTGGAGTTCCCACTAGCTGGCTCACCATCGCCACCCAGCATTCGTCGTGGTCGCGGTGGGTCAGTTCGATGCATTGCTCGCAGGGATGTTTCTCTGCCTCTGCTGTTCCCTCGATTTTTCCGCCTAGTAGAGGACCGATTCGGACCGATTCATCTCCGAACACCACGGGCAGATGAGGGACATCACGAGAAAGCCACCCACCCGGACGGTGGGGATCCAGTGCGAATTCCCCCACCACAATGGCCAGGTCGCATCTGCCAGAAACCGAGGCGCTCGATCTCACCACGCGGTGACCGGTGGAGATGAGGAGGAGGCCCAATGAATCAACAAACGGGCCAGAACCATCAATTGAGATTCGCCACCCGGTTGCCTGCGTTGGCGTGGCGAGTGCAGGAGCGAGAGCACTCAATAAAGCATCTGTTTCCGCAGGGGTGAGTCCGCATTCGTGCGCTACCGCCGGAACAGAGACATCAGCAATACCTGCCCGCAGTGCGGTGAGCATCCGCTCTTCTGCGGGATAAATTTTGGGCAACACAACCCGAGGGTGATCAACACCTAATTGCAGGGAAGTAGGGGTGCGCCAGACAAGGGGGAGCTCAGGATTGATTTTGTACATGCAGCGAAGAATGCTGCATCTGAGCTATTCCTGCTCAGATTCATCCACAGGTGGGATGTTTCCATCCAACAAATCAGCCAAAGCTCGGTCCATGTCGTCCTGCTCTGCAACCTCTCCGCGAGCGGTTGCCTCCAATTTGGCAATCAAGGCGGCAGGGTTATCGAGGTCCTCTGCAGTGGGCATCATGTCAGGGTGAGACCACAGGTTATCGCGAGCATCTGCCCCGACAGCGTCAGTAACTTGCTGCCACAAACTAGTTGCTTCTCGGAGGCGACGCGGGCGCAGCTCTAAACCGACCAGGGTTGCGAAAGCAGATTCTGCTGGTCCTCCGGAGGCGCGACGTCGACGCACTGTCTCCGCCAGAGCACTCGCGCGAGGAAGGCGAGTTGTGGCGGCACCAGTGACAACATCGACCCACCCTTCAATCAGGGCAAGTTGAGTCTCCAGGCGACCCAAAGCTGCCAGCTGCTCTTCGCTCTTGGGTGGGATGAGCGCACCGCTGGAGAGAGCCTCCTTGAGTTCATCTGGGTTCTGTGGATCAAAGTTGCCGGCAATATCTTCCACCCGAGAGAGATCAATGCTGATGCCTCGAGCGAAGTCTTGAATCGCAGAGATGAGGTTGAGTCGTAACCAGCGTGCGTGACGGAACAAGCGAGCATGGGCGAGTTCACGAACAGCCAGATAGAGGTGAACTTGATCCATCGGGATGTCGAGGCCAGCACCGAATTCATCCATGTTCTGGGGCAGCAGTGCTGCTTGACCCTCATCAAGGAGCGGAATGCCTACATCTCCACCTGAAACCACTTCGGTGGAGAGTTGACCGACGACGTGCCCCAGTTGCATCGCGAATAAAGTTCCGCCGATTTGCTTCATCAACTGAGAAGCGCCGGCAATCATGCCCTTCATCTCTTCAGGAGCCTGATCAGTGAGAACGTTGGTCAATGCTGCAGAGATGCTGTTAGCCACGGGCTCAGCCAGTTGTGTCCACAGCGGCATGGTTTGCTCAATCCATTCCAAGCGTGAAATCAGTGCTGGTGTGCTGGAAAGTTCTGAGATTGACGTTGCCTCGGCAAGCCAGAGGTTTGCAACATGGAAAGCCTGGTCGATCTCGGCTCGCTGAATGGCGGTGACAGGCTTCACGGTGGAGAGGGCATGTGACTTGGCCTGTTCCATCGACATGTTCCAATTAATTCCTTCGCCTGAACCGCTCGCGTTCATGGCTGCTTGGAACTGACGCATGATGTTGGCGATGCTCGCTGGGTCATTGGGGAGACCTGCCGCAGCAGCTAGTTGGCTGGCATCTACACCCTCTTTACCGGAGAGAATGTCGCGAATCATGTCGCGGAATTCGTCTTCGGGAGTGCGATCGTTCTCGTCCGCCATGCGCTTTCCTTTGTGTCGGTACATCAACGCTAAACCCCGCATCCTGTATTTCCCATGAATAACGGCTCAAAACACGTGCGCTGGGCGCGAACATGCGGGAAATCCCCAGCAATACCTGACACTCTTATCTAGACGTAAGGCTAGGCACGGAAGAAAGGTGAGCACTGACGTGACACTGTTCCGTGCTGATGAACAGGGGCTGCCCGAAGGGCTTCAAAAAACCCCTGCGACCAAAGCGCAGCGCAAGCGCAAGATGGGCATCACCGTGCTGGTGGGTTCCCTCGTTCTCGCTGTGGGTTTGGCCGCTGTTCCCTCTGCCTATGTCATTGAGCAACCAGGTCCGTGGTTTGACACGTTGGGAACTGTTTCTGTTCCTGATCCCGAAGATGACACGAAAAAAGAAAAGATTCCGTTGATCACGATTGACGGCATTCAAACTTTCCCCACCACCGGAGAGTTGGACCTGTTGACCGTCTCCGTGTTGGGAAACCCTGACCAAACCCCTTCCTGGTTAGAAGTTGCTGGCGCCTGGTTTGACCCTTCCAAGGCGGTCGTGCCGATGGAACTGATCTTCCCCAAGGAAGAAACCACCGAAGAGCGTGAAGCCTCTAACACCGCCCAGATGGTTGATTCTCAGCAGGACGCTATTGCGGCAGCGTTGACCAACCTGGGTTATGACGTCATCGTGGGTGTGGAAGTTCTTGGTTTCGCGGATAGTTCTCCTGCAAAAACAGTTCTTTCCCTTGGTGATGTCATCACCACCTTCAACGGAACTGCCGTCGAGAGTGTTCCTCAACTACGTGAATTACTTGCTGCGAACGGCGCATCTACGCCGGGCACCATCGGTTTCATCCGTGGCGGTGTTGCCCAAGAAGCTCAGGTAACTCCCATGGATGTGGATGGGAACATCGTTCTCGGTATTGGCGCCAAGGCCAAATATGACTTCCCCTTTGAGGTAAAGATTCGTTTGGATGCCGTGGGTGGACCCAGTGCCGGCATGATGTTTGCCTTGGGCATCATTGACAAGCTCACCCCAGAAGACATCACAGATGGCAACCACTTTGCAGGTACTGGAACCATTGATGCTCAGGGCAACGTGGGTCCCATCGGTGGTATTCAGCAAAAGCTTTATGGTGCCAAGAAGGCCGGTGCGACGTATTTCCTCGCCCCTGCGGACAACTGCAATGAAGTTGTGGGCCATATCCCTTCTGGTCTTCAGGTGTATTCCGTGAAGACCCTGGATGACGCACTTTCTGTTCTCTCTTTCGTGGAGATGCACGGAGAAAAGTCCGAAGCAATGAATGCCAAAATGGGCATGCTTGCAACGTGTCAGAATTAGTCCCGTACCACCCGTCACTGATTGAGGTCATTTCGTGAGTAATGCAACACCCACCCCCGGTCGTCTCGGAAACCGTGGCCCGCTGGCCATCACGATTGGTGTACTCGTCGTACTGCTGATCGCCTTCTTTGCCTTCGCCAGCGTCTACGCTGACGTGCTCTGGTACCAGCAGGTTGGCTTCTTCAATGTGCTGACGACCCAGTGGTACGCCGCTGCCGGATTCTTTGTTGCAGGCTTTATTGCCATGGCTGTGCCCGTCTGGCTCTCGATTCAGATCGCCTACCGCCGTCGCCCTGTTTATGCGCGACTGAACTCACAACTCGATCGATACCAGGACGTCATTGAGCCTCTTCGTCGTTTGCTGACCTGGGGTGTTCCAGCCCTTCTGGGTGTATTTGCCGGTCTCTCCACTGCCACTCGTTGGCAACTGGCCATGCTGTCGTTGAACAGTGTCTCGAGCGGACAGACAGATCCGCAGTTCAACATGGACATTTCGTTCTACTTGTTTGACCTGCCGTTCTATCAGGCTGCGGTCGCACTATTCTCAGCCATCGTGCTGCTGTCGGGATTTGCCGCACTCATTACCAACTACGTCTACGGTTCCATTGCGTTGGCCAAGCGTGAGCTTCGCGTAGCCAAGGCAGCTCGAATTCAACTCGCCATTACTGCTTCGATTTACATCGCACTCCAAGCTGTCAGCATCTGGCTTGACCAGTTCGCCACCCTCACAAGCGATCAGGGCTTGATTACTGGTGCTGGTTATACCGATGTCAATGCCACAATCCCCGGTATGCAGATTCTCTCTGTTATCGCCATCTTGGTTGCCTTGCTGTTCATCGTTACAGCGTTCACCGGACGCTGGAGACTTCCTCTCGTAGGTACAGCAATGCTGGTGGTCTCGGGACTGATTTTGACCATGGGCTACCCCTGGATCATGCAGCGCTTCATTGTGGACCCTTCCGAGCGCAGCTTGGAAGAGCCCTACATTGCCCGCAACATTGATCTCACTCGTGAGGCCTATGGCATCTCAGACGTGGAAGAGATTCCTTACAACGCCACCACCGATGCAACTGCTGGTGCGCTTCGTGCCGATGCTGAAACAACCGCCAGCATCCGCATCATCGACCCCGCATTGGTGAGCGCGTCCTTTGCTCAGCTTGAGCAGTTCAAGCAGTACTACGCCTTCGCTCCTGAACTTGATGTTGACCGCTACACCATCGAGGGCAAGAGCCAAGATGCAGTAGTTGCTGTGCGTGAACTCAACCAGGCAGGTATTGGTTCCTCACAGAGCTGGTACAACAACACACTGGTGTACACACACGGTTATGGCATGGTTTCTGCCTACGGTACCGAGCGCTCCGCAGATGGCCAGCCGGTCTTCCTTGAAGCTGGTATTCCTTCCTCAGGTGAGCTGGGCAAGTTTGAGCCACGTATCTACTTCGGCGAAAACTCCCCGCTGTATTCCATCGTGGGCGGAACCTCCAGTACGAAGCCAGTAGAACTTGACTACCCAGCATCGGGTCAAGAAAACGAACAGGTCTACACCACCTTCGCTGGCGAGGGTGGGCCCAAGCTTGACAACATCTTCAACCGTCTTGTTTATGCCTTGAAGTTCCAGAGCGAAGAGATTCTTCTCTCTGACGCTGTGACCAATGACTCTCAGATCATTTACAACCGCAACCCTCTTGAGCGTGTGAAGAAGGTAGCTCCCTACTTGACTCTTGACTCTGACCCATACCCCACTGTGGTGGATGGCAAGGTTCTCTGGGTTGTTGATGGGTACACCACCAGCGAGAACTACCCTTACTCCAAGGTGGAGTCACTCTCTTCGGTAATCAGCGACCAGCCTGAGGCTGCCAACGCTTTCACCCTGGACAACGTGAACTACATCCGCAACTCAGTCAAGGCGACTGTGGACGCGTATGACGGTTCTGTCACGCTCTACACCTGGGATGAAAACGACGCTGTCTTGAAGACCTGGCAGAAGATTTACCCTGCCAATATCAAGCCCATGAGCGACATGTCCGCAGAGCTGATGAGCCACGTGCGTTACCCCACTGACCTATTCAAGGCCCAGCGTTCCATTCTTGGTCAGTACCACGTGACCGACGCTGGTTCTTTCTACTCCAGTGATGACTCGTGGGTTACCCCCAATGACCCCACGGCAGCGACCGACACCACCAAGTACCAGTCGCCCTACTACCTGACCATGAAGGTTCCAGGAGCGGAAAAGCCTGCCTACTCCATCTACTCCACCTTCATCCCGAAGGCATCGGGAACCTCCAGCCGTAACGTGCTGACGGGTTACCTCGTTGCTGATGCGGATGCCGGTGCCGAAAAGGGCAAGCGTTCTGCGGACTATGGAAAGCTTCGACTGCTCACCCTGCCTAAGGATGTGACCGTTCCAGGCCCAGGTCAGGTTCAGAACAACTTCAATGCTGACCCTGATGTGTCGAAGGAACTGAACCTGCTCTCGCAGGGTTCAACCAACGTCCTGAAGGGTAACCTGCTGACCCTTCCTGTTGGTGGCGGCTTGCTCTATGTTCAGCCTGTCTATGTTCAGTCCACCGGTAACACCAGCTACCCACTGCTAAAGAAGATCCTGGTCGCCTTCGGTGACAAGATTGCCTTCGAAGACACCTTGCCTTTGGCACTTGACGCCCTCTTCGGCGGAAATGCTGGTGTGGATGACCCCACAAACGGGGGAGCCGTAGCGCCGGAACCTGATCCAGCAGCAGACAACGGTGGCAATGCGCCTACTACGAACGAAACCTTGAACCAGGCGCTCCAAGCTGCCAAGGCTGCACTTGCAGACCGTGAAGCAGCTCGTATCGCTGGTGACTGGGCTGCCTATGGTGCTGCAGATGCAGCATTGACGGAAGCCCTCACTCGGGCGCTCGCCGCTTCTGCTCAGTAAATCCCTTGTAATTCTCAGGGAAGTAGCTCTTCAGGGTTAGGGTTGCCTAACCTTATCTGAGAGTTTCCTGAAACTAAATTCCAGCAGTCAGAAGAAACCAGCCCTCAAAAGATATCATTCGGATACGAACGAGCGTAGTGTTGAAGAAGGAGCAAATATACCCCCTGGGGTATATTGAACCTATTGCTTTTCAGTCGGAAAGCGATCAGAGACACCGCAACAAGCCTTGGAGGCAGCCATGGAATGGCTAGACCCACTTATCCTGGCGCGATGGCAGTTTGGTTTGACTACGGTCTACCACTTCCTGTTCGTGCCCATCACGATTGGTATGGCGCTCTCAGTAGCCCTCTTCCAAACTGCGTGGTACCGGACTGACAAAGTTCACTACCTGCAACTCACACGTTTCTTTGGAAACTTATTCCTCATCAACTTCGCTATGGGCGTCGTGACGGGAATCGTTCAAGAATTCCAGTTCGGAATGAACTGGTCTGACTACTCACGCTTCGTCGGCGACATCTTTGGAGCACCCCTGGCCTTTGAGGGCTTGATGGCGTTCTTCTTCGAAGCTACCTTCATCGGATTGTGGATCTTTGGTTGGGACAAGCTTCCACGAGGTCTCCACCTCGCAACGATTTGGCTCACTTGGGTAGGCACGGTTCTCTCCGCGTACTTCATCCTCGCTGCAAACGCATTCATGCAAAACCCCGTCGGTTATGAGATGAATGCTGAAAAGGGTCGTGCTGAACTGGTCGACATTGTTGCCGTGTTGGCTAACCCCATCGCAACAAACCAATTCCCACACACCATCCTGGGATCGATCATGGTTGCTGCTGCAATCATTGTCTCTGTTTCGGCTTGGCACCTTTCTCGAAACCAGAACCTCGACACCATGCGTCCTGCTTTGAAGTTTGGACTGTGGGCATTATTGGGTTCAGGAATCATGATGTTCATCTCTGGTGACTCTCTAGGTCTTGCCATGGTTGAAGCACAACCTATGAAGATGGCAGCTGCAGAAGCTCTCTACACAACCTCTGCAAATGCGTCCTTCTCGGTGTTCTCAATCGGAACACCAGACGGTTCATCTGAAATCTGGTCGGTACGCGTTCCCGGACTCTTGTCATTCCTGTCCACCCACACCTTCACCGGTGAGGTTGAAGGTATCAACGACCTCCAGGCTGCATACACCGCCGCCTACGGCCCTGGTGACTATGCACCACTGATCTGGGTCACCTACTGGTCATTCCGTTGGATGATTGGCCTCGGAGCTCTTGCTGCCTTCGTTGCTGTTGTTGGCTTGTGGCTTACTCGTGGTAACCGCAACCCTGGCAAGTGGGCATGGAAGGCTGCCACGTGGAGCTGGCCACTGCCACTTCTCGCAATGACTGTCGGGTGGATCTTCACCGAGATGGGTCGTCAGCCTTGGATTGTCTTTGGACTTCTCAAGACCGAAGACGGCGTTTCACCTGGAGTGACGGGACTGGAAGTACTGATCTCTCTCGTGGCCTTCACGGCAATCTATGGAGTGCTGGCTGTTGTTGAAGCCAAACTCTTCCTCAAGGCAGCCCAAAAGGGTCCTGCTCCCGTTGAGATGACGAAGGTGGATGGCTCTGATGAAGAGCAGCCCGTCCTCGTCGGAACTGTCTACTAGGAGGACACGATGGATCTCGCATACCTCTGGTTCTTTATCGTTGGATTCCTCTTCATTGGGTATTTCGTACTTGATGGTTTCGACTTTGGCGTTGGAATGTCTCTGCCCTTCCTGGGTAAAGATGACACGGATCGTCGTGTCCTCATCAACACCATTGGCCCCGTATGGGACCTCAACGAGACCTGGGTCATCGTTGCAGGTGCCAGCTTGTTTGCTGCTTTCCCTGAGTGGTACGCAACACTCTTCAGTGGCTTCTACCTCGCACTGTTGCTGATTCTTCTTGCGCTCATCGTTCGTGGTGTTTCATTCGAATACCGCCACAAGAACCCTGAGTCCAAGTGGAAGAAGTGGTTCGACGGAATGATCATCGTCGGATCAGCGCTGCCCGCACTGCTGTGGGGTGTTGCTTTTGCCAACATCGTTCAAGGTGTGGCTCTGAGTGAAAACCACATCTACACCGGTGGTCTTTTGCCACTACTCAACCCCTATGCCCTTCTGGGTGGAATCACTACTCTCGTCTTGTTCTTTACCCACGGAGTTGTGTTCATCACGTTGAAGACAGAGGGTGAGCTCAAAGAGCGAGCACGCAAGCTGGCCATCAAGTCAGGCCTCGTCACGATTGTGGTTGCTGCCACCTTCTTGGTGTGGACCACGATTGCCTTTGGATCGGTACTCTCAGGCGCTGTCGCTGTTATTGCGGCTCTGGCACTGATTACTGCCTACTTGCTCAACCTGCGTGGACGTGAAGGCTGGTCCTTCGCATTCATGTCAGTCACGGTTGCAACTGCCGTGTTGAGCTTGTTCCTTGCACTGTTCCCTGACGTGATGCCTGCATCAAACAACCCTGCCTACAGCCTCACCATTGAGAATGCGTCGTCTTCGGATTACACGCTCACAGTGATGACGTGGACTGCCCTGATCTTCTTGCCAGTGGTCATGGTTTATCAAGGTTGGACCTACTGGGTTTTCCGCAAGCGCGTGACACGTCAGAGTGTTCTGGCGGCAGCTCACTAGGCTTTCGCCTATGGCTACTGGACCGGTTGATCCCCGGTTATTGAGATACGCGTCGGCGGCGAGGTTCTTCCTCGTCGCCGGCGCCTTTCTCGCGCTCGCGCAGGTGGCCACCACAATTGGATTTGCGTGGGGTGTCGCACAGGGAATTAGCGGTGCTGTCTCTGGAAAGTCCCTTCACGAGTTGATTCCCTCTTTTCAACTCATCTTGGCGTCTGTGGCTGTCCGTGCTGTGGTGTTGTGGTTGATGGATCTTGCCGCCACCCGCGGAGCGGCGAAGGCCAAATCTCAGCTGCGTTTACGTGTGATGGCTGCAATAGCCAAACTTGGACCTCAGTGGATGGCAACACACAACTCTGCCCAGCTCACGACCATCATCGGTCGCGGCCTCGAGGCAATGGACCCCTATTTTTCTCGGTATTTGCCCCAGCTGATTCTGACGGGGTTAGCAACACCGGTTCTGTTGGTCGTTCTGTTCAGCGCTGATTTTGGTACGGGGCTGACTGTGCTCATCACGTTGCCCCTTATCCCGCTGTTCATGATTCTTATTGGCTGGGCAACTAGGAGTGTTCAAGCACAACAATGGCGCCAATTGACCACTCTGTCTTCAGGATTCCTCGATGTTGTCGAGGGACTCTCAACCCTCAAGATCTTTGGTCGTGCCCAGCGACAGTCTGAACATATTGAGTCGCTGACAGAGGATTACCGGAAGCGCACAATGAAAGTGCTGAGGATTTCCTTCCTCTCCGGGTTCACCCTGGAATTAATTGCTTCGTTATCGGTCGCACTTGTTGCCGTCTCTATCGGCATTCGATTGATTGATGGAAGTCTTGCCCTCTCCGTGGGATTGTTTGCGCTCTTGCTCACTCCTGAGGCGTATCTGCCCATTCGAAACGTTGGTGCTCAATTCCATGCGGCAGCGGAAGGTGTCGCGGCGGCTGATGATGTCTTCGACATCTTGGACTCGGCAGATCAAGAATCTGTGCACACTCCTCGAGCTCAGGGCTCCTTAGATTCGGCCACAGTTGTAAACGGAATCCGCCGTGATGATTTAGAACTCAGTGCAAACGGTCGAGAATTCATGGTTACTCTTTCGGGTCCAACACCCGCGACCCAACTTAACCAAGGTCCTGCCTTTACGGTGAGGGGACTCAGTGTTCGCCTGGGAGACCGACAAATTCTGGACAACCTGACTGCAGAGTTCTTACCTGGCGCCATCACTGCAGTGGTGGGACCGAGCGGGGTGGGCAAGAGCACGTTGGTGAATGCCCTCATGGGGTTTGTACCTGTTCGAGGAGATATTGGGTGGGGCGACACATTCTTCACTGGCAGTGGTGTTGCCCGGGCAGAAATTGCCTGGGCCCCCCAATCCGCCAGTCTTGTCGCTGGGTCTATCTTCGAGAACATCACCTTGGGATCCAAGGGGACAATCGACTCAAAGCTGGTGCAACATGCTTGTGAACTCGCGGCAGTCGAAGACTTAGACCGTGAACTAGTACTGGGTGTGGCAGGGGCAGGGCTTTCCGGAGGACAAGCTCAACGAGTGTCTTTAGCACGTGCGTATTTCCGAGCATTGACTCACAACACGCCCATTCTTGTTTTAGATGAGCCCACCTCAGCTTTGGATTCAGCAACAGAAAAGCGTGTTGTTGAAGGAATGCGCACGTTTGCCGAGAGCGGTCACACCGTGATTGTGGTCAGTCACCGGCCTGCAGTCATTGCTGCCGCAGACGCGATTTGTCAGCTCAAACTTGCATCTGAGGAGGTGAGCTCGTGAGTGAGGTGAAGGAAGTTCTCCGTTTAGCTCAACCTCCGTTGAGTAAATTTGCGCCAGGCGTTATTTTTGGCATTTTCTCTGCAGGAGCAGCTGTCTCTTTGCTGGCCGTCTCCTCTTGGTTGATCACTCGTGCCGGCGATATGCCCCCCATTATGTATTTGAATATGGCCATTGTGGGGGTTCGATTCTTTGCGCTCGCTCGAGCCTCATTCAGATATGTAGAACGGCTATCAAGCCACGATGCTGCATTCCGCTCACTCTCAACATTGCGAGTGGCGATGTATCGCCGATTAGTTCCGTTAGCGCCCGACGGGTTAGCGAGAACTCGTCGTGGAGATCTTCTTTCACGTCTCGTGGCAGATGTTGATCAACTCCAAGATCTCCCACTTCGGGTTGTTCAGCCTGTTGTGATCGCACTAGTGGTGAGCCTAGGAAGCGTGATCGCGGTTTGGATGATTTTGCCACCAGCTGGGTTCGCATTGCTCATCGCTCTCGTCTTAGCCGGTTTTGCGGGAACAGTGCTCCAATCGATGCTCGCCTCTGGATCTGACCGGGCATTAGCCGGTGTGAGAGCTCAGCTGGATGACACCGTGATGGATGTCGTGTCACGACTTGATGTGCTTTCAGCCTTTGGGGCTTTGGATGGTCGCGTGACAGATGTTGCTCGAGCAGATCGTGAGCTCAGAGATGTTCAACTTCGTCGAGCGGTCTCATCGGGGGCTGTCGCGGCTGTACTTTCGCTGATTGCGGGTCTGGCAACACTCATTGCGCTGTGGATCAGCGTTCCACATCTTGTATTTCCTGCAGATGCCAATGAAACACCGGGTCTGGGCTGGGGAGTCTTCAGTGGCCCCTATTTAGCCATCGTTGTTCTAGTTCCGATGGCCGTCTTTGAGGTTTTCCAAACTTTGCCTCAAGCCTTGGGTGTCTGGCGAGCTGTGAAAACCAGTGCAACACGAGTTGCTGAGGTGACTCCAGAAACAATTCCTTCAGAAATCCCACGCGAAAACATGTCACTGCCGATGGCAAACCTGGGAAGCTTTGACTCGCTCGAGTTATCTGGTGTGTCGGCGTCCTGGCCAGGGGTAGGCACTCCGGCCCTTCATCCCCTCTCGTTCACGCTTCGCGCTGGAGAATGCTTGCTGGTGGAAGGCCACAGTGGTTCGGGGAAGACGACGCTTGCCCACGTGCTGGTTCGATTCCTTGATCACTCTGGCCAGTATGCGATCAACGGTGTTGATGTTCGCTCACTCTCAGTAGAGCAAGTGCGGCAATACGTGGGATTGGTTGAACAATCACCTCACATGTTCTCTCAGTCCATCCGTCAAAATCTGCTCTTTGCACACCCCACTGCGAATGACCAAGAACTCATGAGCGCCTTGAACCGTGTGGGCTTATCAGAGTGGGTTACCCAACGAGGGGGATTGGATGCCCAAGTTGGTGAAAAGGGAGCTTTAGTATCTGGCGGCCAAGCGCAGCGTCTTGGTTTAGCGCGCGCACTGCTGCATGATTTCCCGGTTCTCATTTTGGACGAGCCCACGGCCAATGTTGATCCTGGTCAAGCCGATGCACTCATGCGGGACGTGCTAGAGGCAAGTAGATCAGCTCACCGCGCAGTCATTGTGATTTCTCACGTTCCTGTCCCCGACACATTAGTGACATCGAAACTGACTCTGAGTTAGTTACTTTTTTCGAGGCAAGAAGCGTGGCACGTAGATCAACATCATGACGACACCCACGAGACCAGCAACTCCCGTAATCGCAGATGCAAGAGCCAATGAGAGTGCAGCAGTGATGGCTGCAATTCCCATCGGGGCAAGTGCAGCACCGGAGTCGGTGATGAATCTCCACGCCCCGAGGAAAGGTGCAGGGTTTCGTTTATCGGCGAGGTCTGACGCCAAGGTGAGCAAGATTCCTGAGCCGATGCCGTTTCCCACGGCAAACAAGAACGCTGTGGCCACAAACCAGAACACATTCGTGCTCACATCATGGGTAACGGATAAAACCAGTAATGCGGCGGACATCACGATCATGGACGGCACAATCGAGGCCAAACGTCCCCATTTGTCCATGATCTGACCGCTCGAGAAGAACAGCATGAAGTCAATCGCAGTGGCCAGGCCAATAATCAAGGCTGTATCCGCATCCTTGATGCCGATACTTACCGCCCACAGCGGGAATATGACGGTTCGTCCTGACCGTAACGCCATTACCAAAGCTGATGCGACACCGAGACGAATGAGAACTTTTCTATTCTGAACAATGGTCGAGAACAGGCCGTTAGTTTCTTGTTCCATTTCGAGCTCACCTGAGGTCACAGAGTGCCCTGAACTATCTCTCATCCGGGTGGCGCGACCAAAAGACTTCTCAGGATCTGGCATGAACAGTAGAACTGCTCCTGTGGCCAGGGTGAAGATCACCATGAGCCAGAAAGCGGCCAGGGGAGTGTGGGTCATTGCCAGCACGGCTGCACTGAGAAGAGGCCCCATCACCGCACCAGCGCGGAACATGCCGCCCAGGGTGGAGAGTGCTCGAGCTCTGTATTCAAAGGGTACGAAGGTTGTGAGAAAAGCATGCCGGGCAAGGGCAAAAGCACTCGTAGCGAGGCCTATAAAGAAAATACCTACTCCCAACATGAAGGGATTCGCGGCAGCAAGAGCAAGCCCGCCACCAATCAGGGCGATCAATGTCGACCACAGCATGGCCATGCGCTCGCCGATTCGGGAAATGATCCAGCCGCTCGGGATATCGCCGAAAACGATTCCGAGGGTGAGCATGCCGGCGACTAATCCAGCTGTTGCCAGGTTGGCTCCCACATTCTGGGCAATGACGGGAACAATCGGGATAAAGGCAGCTTCGCCAGCCGAGAACAACAAGGTCGGCAGATAGACCGGCAGCGCTGCTTGTCGCAGTTGGAAGGGGGCGCTGGAATTGCTCATCTCGTGTACGAGCCTACGCCTCTCACTCGCGCCGGTAGGCTGGTCTCACAATGCTTGACCTTGATCTCTCCGAGCAGATTCGTGCTCTGCGCTCCACGTTTGCCGACATTCGTGCTGTCGTTGACGTCGACCGTCTTTCTGCAGAGATTTCCCGTCTGAGCGAATTAGCTGAAGCTCCAGATCTCTGGGATGACACCGCTAATGCGCAGAAAGTTACCAGTGAACTCAGCCATCGCCAGGCCGAGTTGACCAAGATCAACAGTATTGAGGCGCGTCTGGATGACCTCGAAGTGCTGATCGAATTGGCCAATGAAGCTGGCGATGAAGACTCCGCCAAAGAAGCTGAAGCAGAACTGATCAGCATTACTGCCGTGCTGGGTGAACTAGAAGTTCAAACCCTGCTTAATGGCGAATACGACTCCTATCCCGCAGTGATCACAATTCGCTCGGGAGCAGGCGGTGTGGACGCTGCCGACTTCGCTGAAATGCTCTTGAGGATGTATCTGCGCTGGGCAGAACAGCACAACTACAAGGTCAATGTGCTTGACACGAGCTATGCCGAAGAAGCGGGTATCAAGTCCGCAACTTTTGAAGTAGATGCTCCCTATGCTTTTGGAACACTTTCGGTCGAGGCTGGAACTCACCGTTTGGTGCGAATGAGCCCCTTCAACTCAGCAGGTAAACGCCAGACGTCATTTGCTGCGGTAGAAGTTGTCCCACTGATGCCAGAATCCGTAGCGATTGAGATTCCTGAAAATGACATTCGGGTGGATGTGTTCCGCTCGAGCGGTCCTGGTGGACAGTCAGTGAACACGACCGACTCTGCTGTGCGCATTACCCACATCCCCACAGGGCTTGTAGTGAGCTGCCAGAACGAGAAGAGCCAGATTCAAAACCGTGCGGCAGCAATGCGGGTGTTGACTTCACGGCTGTTGCTGTTGCAGCGCGAGGAAGAAAACGCGAAGAAGAAAGAACTCGCAGGAAACATCACGGCCAGCTGGGGTGACCAAATGCGCAGCTACGTGCTCGCCCCCTACCAAATGGTCAAAGACCTACGTTCAGAATACGAAGTCAACAATCCCTCGAACGTGTTCGATGGTGACCTAGATGGCTTTATTGCGGCAGGTATTCGCTGGCGTAAGTCAGCAGACGCTAGTTAGAAACAGGCGCTGTCTGACCTAAGTGCAGGCGGGCAAACTCAAGGGTCTCCACCAGGAGAGCTAGACGCTCGTCTTCAGTCTTTGCCTTACGGGTGTTCACCTCAGCAACGACGTGGCCGTCCCAGTCCTGGGCGGCCAAGTGCTGAAGAACCTCGGCAACGGGCTGCTTGCCATAGCCGGGGAGCAAGTGCTCATCAAAGATGCGGTTATCGTCAGCAGCTGCGGAACCATCGGTGAGGTGGACGTGACGCAAGCGCTCGCCGTATTCCAGGGCAAGTTCGAGGCTGTCATGGCCAGAAAGCGCTGCGTGCGAGAAGTCGAGGGTAATTGCATCACAGTCGAGCTCGCGAGGGTCTGGACCTGGTGCATAAGCCTGCATCTGTGAGTTGCGCACTTTCCAGGGGAACATGTTCTCCACGGCGATGGTGATGCCGGTGTTCTCGCTGGTTTGACGCACAATGTCCAAGAACTTCTCGGCATAGGTGGACTGCCAGCGGAACGGTGGGTGGACCACGACGGTGCTGGCACCGACATTTGCCGCAAGCTCTGCAGATTTTTCCAGCTTGATCTGGGGATCACGACCCCACACAAAGTGAGTCAGCAGAAGTACTGGTGCGTGGATAGAGAGCACAGGCATCTCGTAGGTATCCATGAGCTTCTTGATGCCGTCGACGCTTTGCGTGACAGGTTCGCGCGTAACCATCACCTCAACACCGTCATAGCCAGCTTTCTGGGCAAAACGGAAGCCATCTTCACAGGCCAGGGGATATACGCAAGATGCGCTCATACCAACTTGAATCATTTGTTCCAGCCTAGTTGTGTATCTGGGCACAAAATGGGCGTTTATCCCCAGCGCGCTGGGAGTTAACCGTGAGTGTGAACGTCGTAGACTTATCCCTATGCCAGAAAACGACATGAAGCCACGTAGTCGCGACGTAACAGACGGTATCGAGAAGGCCGCCTCGCGCGGAATGCTCCGTGCTGTCGGCATGGGAGACGAAGACTGGAGCAAGCCCCAGATTGGTGTGGCCAGCTCCTGGAACGAGATCACTCCCTGCAACCTGAGCTTGGACCGCCTGGCACAGGCCTCCAAGGAAGGTGTCCACTCCGGTGGCGGTTACCCACTTCAGTTCGGCACCGTGTCCGTTTCTGACGGTATTTCCATGGGCCACGAGGGCATGCACTTCTCTCTCGTTTCTCGTGAAGTTATTGCTGACTCCGTCGAAACCGTCATGCAGGCTGAGCGCCTTGATGGTTCTGTGCTTCTTGCAGGTTGTGACAAGTCACTTCCTGGCATGTTGATGGCAGCTGCTCGTCTCGACCTGGCATCTGTATTCCTCTATGCAGGAACGATTGCACCGGGCTGGGTTCGTCTTTCGGACGGCACCGAAAAGAACGTCACCATCATCGACGCTTTCGAAGCTGTGGGAGCCTGCAAGGCCGGCACTATGAGCGAGGAAGACCTCGACCGTATTGAACGCGCCATCTGCCCCGGTGAGGGTGCGTGTGGCGGTATGTACACCGCCAACACCATGGCATCTGTCGCAGAAGCACTCGGCATGAGCCTTCCTGGCTCCGCGGCACCACCCAGTGCTGACCGACGCCGTGACTACTACGCACACCGTTCCGGTGAAGCCGTTGTGAACCTGATTCGTCAGGGCATCACCGCTCGCGACATCATGACCAAGAAGGCGTTCGAGAACGCTATTGCTGTCGTCATGGCCTTTGGTGGTTCCACCAACGCTGTTCTCCACCTGCTTGCGATTGCTCGCGAAGCTGAGGTTGACCTCAAGCTCGAAGACTTCAACCGCATTGCGGACAAGGTTCCTCACATTGGTGACCTCAAGCCATTCGGAAAGTACGTCATGAATGACGTTGACCGCGTCGGTGGCGTGCCTGTAGTCATGAAGGCTCTACTTGATGCAGGCCTGCTGCACGGTGATGCACTCACCGTGACCGGTAAGACTTTGGCTGAGAACCTCGCCGAGATGAACATTCTTCCTCTCGATGGTGAAGTGATTCGTACGCTGGATAACCCCATTCACGCTTCCGGTGGTCTGTCCATCCTGCACGGATCTCTTGCTCCCGAAGGTGCTGTGGTCAAGACCGCAGGCTTCGACCTCGAAGTATTTGAAGGCCCCGCACGTGTGTTTGAGCGCGAACGCGCAGCCATGGATGCCCTCACCGAAGGCAACATCAAGAAGGGCGATATCGTCCTCATTCGCTACGAAGGCCCCAAGGGTGGTCCTGGTATGCGTGAGATGTTGGCCATCACCGCAGCAATCAAGGGTGCGGGACTGGGTAAAGATGTTCTACTATTGACAGACGGACGATTCTCAGGCGGCACAACCGGACTGTGTATCGGACATATAGCTCCCGAGGCTGTTGACGGTGGACCCGTCGCCCTCGTGCGCGATGGTGATCTCATACGGGTCGATATCGCAGCTCGGACGCTCGACTTACTCGTCGACGAATCAGAGCTCGAAGCCCGCCGAATCGGCTGGGCTCCGCTCCCTCCGCGTTACACCCGCGGTGTACTTGCTAAGTACGCCAAGCTGGTGCACTCCGCATCTGAGGGTGCGATTACAGGGTAACGACGCCCCTTTCACTTTTCGCCTTCCTACATAAGGGATTCACGATGTCTACGGAATCACTCCCCACTACCCCTGCCGCGGCTTCCAACGCGCCTGTTATTTCAGGTGCTGAAGCAGTTGTGCGCACACTCGAACTCATCGGTGTAACCGATGTGTTCGGTTTGCCTGGCGGCGCCATCCTTCCGGTCTACGACCCTCTGATGGATTCGAAGAAGCTGCGCCACATTTTGGTTCGCCACGAGCAGGGTGCTGGTCACGCTGCTCAGGGTTATGCCTCGGCAACAGGCAAGACCGGTGTCTGCATCGCTACTTCCGGTCCTGGTGCTACCAACCTGGTCACAGCTATCGCTGACGCGTACATGGACTCTGTGCCCCTGTTGGCTATCACCGGTCAGGTGTTCTCACACCTGATGGGTACGGACGCTTTCCAGGAAGCAGACATCGTGGGAATCACGATGCCCATTACCAAGCACTCGTTCTTGGTCACCAAGGCAGAAGATATTCCTGCAACTATTGCTGCGGCGTATCACATCGCTTCTACGGGCCGTCCAGGTCCCGTACTCGTGGACATCACAAAAGATGCTCAGCAGGCAATGGCCCCCTTTATTTGGCCCGCAACCTTGGATCTTCCTGGCTACCGTCCAGTTACCAAAGCACACGGCAAGCAGATCCAGGCCGCAGCTGACCTCATTGCAGAAGCTAAGAAGCCAGTCTTCTATGTCGGTGGTGGAATTATCCGCTCCGGTGCGTCCAAGGAGCTCCTGGAGCTCGTCGACCTTGTTGGCGCACCTGTGGTCACCACCTTGATGGCTCGTGGAGCATTCCCTGACAGCCACGAGAACAACTTGGGTATGCCCGGCATGCACGGAACTGTTCCCGCAGTGCTCGCGCTGCAGGAATCAGACCTTCTGATTACTCTGGGTGCTCGTTTCGATGACCGTGTGACTGGTAAGGCATCGTTGTTCGCTCCGAACGCCAAGGTTATTCACGTCGACATCGACCCTGCCGAAATTGGCAAGATCCGTGCGGCAGAAGTCCCTATCGTGGGTGACCTCAAGGATGTCATTGCAGACCTCATTGAGACCTACAAGGCAACCCCTGCTGCCAAGAGTGCAGACTTCACCGAATGGTGGAGCACCCTGAACTCTCTGCGCAAGGAATACCCACTGGGTTATTCCGAACCAACCGACGGTCTGCTTGCTCCGCAGCACATCATCACTCGTATCGGTGAAATGTCTGGTCCAGAAGCCATCTTTGCTTCGGGCGTGGGGCAGCACCAGATGTGGGCTGCACAATTCATCAAATACGAGCGTCCTAACTCGTGGTTGAACTCCGGTGGTGCAGGAACCATGGGTTACTCCGTGCCTGCAGCAATGGGTGCCAAGGTTGCAGAGCCTGACCGTGTTGTCTGGGCTATTGATGGTGATGGCTGCTTCCAGATGACCAACCAAGAGTTGGCCACCTGCACCATCAACAACATTCCCATCAAGGTGGCGATTATCAATAACTCGTCGCTAGGTATGGTTCGCCAGTGGCAGACCCTGTTCTACGACGGTCGCTACTCCAACACTGACTTGAACACAGGTCACGACACTGTTCGTGTTCCTGACTTCGTCAAGCTTGCTGACGCATACGGTGCCCTCGGCATCCGCGTCACCAAAGAAGAAGAAATCGATGCCGCCATCAAGTTGGCTCTCGAGACGAACGATCGCCCCGTGGTGATCGACTTCGTGGTGAGTGCAGACTCCATGGTGTGGCCCATGGTTCCGCAGGGAGTGAGCAACAGCTACGTTCAGTACGCCAAAGATCACGCACCCACCTGGGACACGGACGAGTAGGGGAGTAGCCATTATGAGCACACACATTTTGAGTCTCCTGGTTGAGGACAAGCCAGGTCTGTTGACCCGCGTTGCTGGTCTCTTCGCCCGCCGCGGCTTCAACATCGAATCTCTTGCTGTGGGTCACAGCGAGATCGAAGGCCTCTCCCGCATCACTGTTGTGGTGGACGTGGAGAACCTTCCCCTCGAACAGATCACTAAGCAGCTCAACAAGCTGGTCAACGTGATCAAGATCGTGGAACTCGACCCCGAGCAGTCCGTTGCCCGCGAGCACATGCTGATCAAGGTTCGCGTGGATAACTCCACACGTTCACAGGTGCTCGAGGCAGTGTCACTGTTCCGTGCCAGCGTGGTTGACGTTGCGGCTGATGCTCTCGTGATTGAAGTCACCGGAAACTCGGCCAAGATTGCTGCGTTCCTGAAGCTTCTCGAGCCTTACGGCATCAAGGAACTTGCCCAGTCAGGTCTGCTCGCTATCGGTCGCGGTAGCAAGTCGATCACTGAGCGCGTATTCAAGAACTAGATTTTTAGATTTTCCAAACCTACAAACAAGGAGAAAACCCAAAGTGACTGAAATTCACTACGACAAGGACGCAGACCTCGAGCTCATCAAGAGCAAGAAGGTTGCTGTTATTGGCTACGGCTCACAGGGCCACGCACACGCACTCAACCTGCACGACTCCGGCGTTGACGTCGTTGTCGGCCTGAAGGCTGGCTCGAAGTCCATTGCTAAGGCAGAAGAGGCTGGCCTCAAGGTCATGACCACAGCTGAAGCGGCTGCATGGGGAGACGTCATCGTCATCCTGGCTCCAGACCAGTTCCAGCGTCACCTCTACGCAGATGATGTTGCCCCAAACCTCTCTGCAGGTAAGACCCTCATCTTCGGTCACGGCTTCAACATTCGTTACGGCTACATCACCGCTCCTTCGAACGTTGACGTTGCACTCGTAGCTCCTAAGGGTCCAGGTCACACCGTACGTCGCGAGTACCTCGCCGGCCGTGGTGTTCCTGTCATCGTTGCTGTTGAGAACGACGCAACTGGCCAGGCATGGGACCTCGCATGGTCTTACTCCAAGGCAATCGGTGGTCTGCGTGCCGGTGGTATCAAGACCACTTTCACCGAAGAGACCGAAACTGACCTCTTCGGCGAGCAGGCTGTTCTTTGTGGTGGCGCTTCGCAGTTGGTTATGTACGGCTTCGAGACTCTCGTTGAGGCTGGCTACCAGCCCGAGATCGCCTACTTCGAGGTTCTGCACGAACTCAAGCTCATCGTTGACCTCATGTGGGAAGGTGGCATCGCCAAGCAGCGTTGGTCGGTTTCTGACACTGCAGAGTTCGGTGACTACGTTTCCGGCCCTCGCGTGATTGACCCTTCGGTCAAGGAGCACATGAAGGAAGTTCTCGCAGACATCCAGAACGGTGCTTTCGCAACCCGCTTCATCAACGACCAGGACGCAGGAGCTCCCGAGTTCCTAGCTCTCCGCGAAAAGGGTGCATCTCACCCCATCGAGGCAACCGGTCGCAAGCTGCGCGAGCTCTTCGCATGGCGTCCACAGGACAAGGACTACACCGAGGGTTCTGCCGCTCGCTAGTCATTAGCTAAACGAGAGGATGCGCCACGCGCGTCACGTATGAGTACTCCAGAAGAAGATGCCCTGAGTTGGGCAGGCGACGATGATCGCCTGACAACGGGCTCTCCACTGAGTGCGAAGCGGGACGCGGGTGGCGCTTCTTCCGTTAAGCAACCACGAAACAAGAGCTCGAAGGGTGTTGCGGGTTCCGCTGAACTCCCTACAGGGCTCAGCTCTGCGGCATTGATTGGCTTTGGCATCTTTGGTGGCATCTATTTGCTGTTCTTTGTTGCCTGGTTGATTACCGCTCTGCGTAACCCAACCCAAATTGCTGACCCTCTGGGCAACGGCATGTTCCAGTTTGGTCTGTGGCTTTCTGTGGCCGCACCGGCAATCTGGTTTGGTGCTGTGCTTTACCTCGGCAAAAACAAGAAGGTGGCCACCCGCCTGCTTTATTTGTTGCTTGGTGTTGCTGTTCTCATTCCTTGGCCCTACATTTCATGGGCAGGCTAAGCATGAATGAGAAACTAAAGCGCTCAGTCGGCGCATGGATTATTGCCGCTGTGTTTGCCCTCCTTTTCGCCTATGACGTGTGGGAAGGCATTGGAAACTTCATCGGCGTCATGTCTCAAAGCTTGTCCCTCGGCATCGGTTTGAGTGCCTTTGGCTGGTTTGCGGTGATCCTAGGAATTATTGCTCCTGTTGTACTCTTCTTCGGAGCGCTCTGGCTCACCAGAAAGCTTTCGTTAGCCCCCTCTGTCGTCATTTATGTTGTGGCATTGACGGTATCTGCCGTCATCGGGGTTGACCTTGCTTTAGGCACCAACGCATTCCTCATTTTCAGCGTGAATTAGCGCAAAACAGCCCCAAAACGCTCGGGTAGACTTGAACCTCTCGTGCGCTACAAAACCCAAGGAAATCAATACTCGTGACTAAGCCCGTCGTCCTCATTGCTGAAGAGCTTTCTCCTGCCACTATCGAGGCCCTTGGCCCCGACTTTGACGTACGCGTCGTAGATGGCACTGACCGACCTGCACTGCTAGAAGCAGTTCACTCTGCCAGCGCAATCCTGGTCCGTTCAGCAACCCAGGTTGACGCTGAAGTACTTGCTGCTGCTCCAAACCTTAAGGTCATTGCTCGTGCAGGTGTTGGTCTCGACAACGTAGATATCAAGGCAGCAACCGCTGCTGGTGTCATGGTGGTCAACGCTCCCACCTCCAACATCATTTCCGCAGCGGAACTGACCTGTGGTCACATCCTCAGCCTTGCTCGTCACATTCCTGCCGCACACGCTGCCCTTGCTGAAGGAAAGTGGAAGCGCAGCGCTTACACCGGTACCGAGCTCTATGAAAAGACGATCGGCATCATCGGCCTGGGCCGTATTGGTGCACTTATCTCTGAGCGCATGAAGGCTTTCGGTACCAAGGTTGTTGCCTACGACCCTTACGTCACCTCGGCTCGTGCACAGCAGCTCGGTGTTCAGCTCCTCTCGCTTGATGAGTTGATTGAAACTTCTGACTTCATCACCATCCACATGCCCAAGACTCCTGAGACCACCGGCATGATTGGCACAGCGCAGTTGTCTGCAATGAAGCCCACCGCATATGTCATCAACGTGGCACGTGGTGGTCTCATCGACGAAGCTGCGCTCTACGAAGCGTTGACCAACAACGTTATTGCCGGTGCTGGCCTCGACGTGTTCGTTTCCGAACCTCCCACCGGTTCGCCACTTCTAGGCTTGCCCAACGTCATTACCACTCCTCACCTGGGTGCGTCGACTGATGAAGCTCAGGAGAAGGCAGGTATCTCTGTTGCGAAGTCGGTTCGACTTGCCCTCAGTGGTGAGCTCGTTCCTGACGCTGTCAACGTTGCCGGTGGCGTGATTGATCCTTACGTCCGCCCAGCTATTCCTTTGGTGGAGAAGCTCGGTCAGGTCTTCTCTGGCCTGGCACACACAAGCCCACTGACCTCGGTCGACGTTGAAGTTCGCGGAGAGATCACCCAGTTCGACACCTCGGTGCTCAAGCTGGCTGCACTCAAGGGAATCTTCACCAACGTGGTCAGCGAAAGCGTTTCCTACGTCAACGCACCACTGCTCGCTGAACAGCGCGGCATCGAAGTTCGCACCCTGAGCGAAGAAGAATCTCCTGAATACCGCACCGTGCTCACCATTCGTGGTGCACTGAGCGACGGCACTCAGATCTCGGTTTCGGGAACCCTGGCTGGTATCAAGCAGGTTGAAAAGATTGTCGAAATCAACGGCTACGAAGTAGACGTTCCCATCGACGACCACCTCATCGTGATGCAGTACATCGACCGTCCCGGAATCGTTGCCGTTTACGGCAAGGAGTTTGGTGATGCCAAGATCAACATCGCAGGTATGCAGATTGCACGTCAGAACCTCGGTGGCAAGGCGCTCTCTGTCCTCACCGTGGACTCACCCGTTCCAGCATCATTGCTCGAAAAGGTTCGCAAGGCCATCGATGCAGATGTCATGCTCGAAGTAGACATCACCGAATAAGTTAGATCAACGCAAGGAACTCCCATGTCGCGCACACTCAAGCTCGCAGTCATCCCCGGTGACGGTATTGGCCCCGAGGTCATTGCTGAAGCAGTGAAGGTACTAGACGTGGTCGCTCCTTCTGCTGACCTAGTTGTTGAAAAGACTCAGTTCTCACTCGGTGCTGACCGCTATCTCGCTACCGGTGATGTGCTCAGCGAAGAAGATCTTGCTGCCATTGCTTCGCACGAAGCTATTTTGCTCGGTGCTGTGGGCGGTAAGCCTGGCGATCCTCGTATTCCCGCGGGAATCATTGAGCGTGGTCTGTTGCTCAAGCTGCGCTTTAGCTTGGATCACTACGTGAACCTGCGCCCCACCACCATTTTTCCCGGTGTTGTCAGCCCATTGGCTAACCCTGGAAATGTTGACTTTGTTGTTGTCCGTGAAGGCACCGAAGGCCCTTATGTGGGCAATGGTGGTTCTTTGCGCCAGGGAACCGAGTTCGAAATTGCGAACGAACTCTCCGTCAACACCGCACATGGTGTTGAGCGCGTCGTTCGCTATGCATTCGAGCTTGCTGCCAAGCGTGACCGTAAGAAGCTGACCTTGGTTCACAAGACCAACGTTCTGGTCAACGCTGGTTCCCTCTGGAGCCGCCTCGTGGATGCGGTTGCAACTGAATACCCTCAGGTTTCTGTTGACTACCTGCACATCGATGCTGCAACCATCTTCTTCGTCACTGACCCAGCACGTTTCGACGTAATTGTCACCGACAACTTGTTCGGTGACATCCTCACCGACCTTGCAGCCGCGATCAGTGGTGGCATTGGCCTGGCTGCCAGTGGAAACATCAACCCCACGAACGCTTTCCCCAGCATGTTTGAACCCGTACATGGTTCTGCTCCAGATATTGCAGGACAACAGAAGGCAGACCCCACTGCAGCAATCCTTTCGGTGGGAATGTTGCTCGAGCACTTCGGCTATGCCGAGGCTGCAGCGCGCATCAACGATGCAGTCGCTGCAGACCTTTCTGAGCGTGGCTCGGCTCCTCGTCGTACAAGTGAAATCGGCGACGCTATTGTCGCCCGACTGTCCTAGGAAGAAAGAGAAGATCATGAGCAACGAAACATCGACGTTTCCGCTGAACTTCGCCCTCACCCCTTCTGCAGCAGCACGCGCAGAAGCAGAACGTGAAGAAATCCTCGCTGACCCTGGGTTTGGTAAGCATTTCACCGATCACATGGTCTCCATTGACTGGACTGTGACGGAAGGCTGGCATGGCGCACACGTGCAGCCATATGGCCCTTTGACTCTTGACCCTGCTGCTTCGGTGCTGCACTACGGCCAGGAAATCTTTGAAGGCCTCAAGGCCTACCGTCACGCTGATGACTCCATCTGGACTTTCCGTCCCGAAGCAAACGCACTTCGTCTGCAGCGCTCAGCTCGCCGTATGGCACTGCCTGAGCTTTCTGTCCCAGACTTCATCGAGTCGATTAAGCAGCTCATTGAAGTGGACGGCAAGTGGGTTCCTTCTGCTCCCGAGACCAGCCTCTATTTGCGTCCCTTCATGATTGCGAACGAAACCTTCCTCGGTGTTCGAGCTGCACACAAGGTGGGCTACTACCTGATTGCTTCTCCTGCCGGCGCATACTTTGCGCAAGGTGTTTCACCCGTCAAGATCTGGCTCACCACCGAGTACTCACGTGCTGGTAAGGGTGGAACCGGTTCTGCCAAGTGCGGTGGAAACTACGCATCCTCTCTGACAGCACAGGTCGAGGCTTACGAAAACGGGTGTGCTCAGGTACTCTTCCTGGATTCCGAAACAGGAACCAATGTTGAAGAGCTTGGTGGCATGAACGTTTTCTTCGTCCACAAAGACGGCAAGATCGTGACCCCCAAGCTCACCGGAACCATCCTGGAGGGAATTACTCGCGAGAGTATCCTCACCCTGGCAAAGGATCGTGGCCTGGTCGTTGAAGAGCGCACTGTTCCCATCTCTGAGTGGAAGGAAGGCGTTGCCTCCGGCCAGATCACGGAAGTATTTGCCTGTGGAACTGCTGCAGTTATTACTCCTATTGGCCAGCTCATTGGTGCCAACGGACTTTCTGTGGGAAACCCAGATGCACCTGCAGGTGAGCTCACCATGAGCCTGCGCAAGGAACTTACAGATATTCAATACGGTCGCCTCCCTGACCGTCACGGCTGGATGGTCAGACTCGACGCATGACAACTAACTACCCCTTCTCCACGGCGACGGGCAGCGACGTTCGCGTGCGCTTCTGTCCTTCACCAACCGGTACTCCTCACGTTGGACTCGTGCGCACCGCCCTATTCAACTGGGCATACGCACGCCACACCGGCGGAAAGTTCATCTTCCGTATTGAAGACACCGATGCAGCTCGTGACTCCGAAGAGAGCTATGAGCAGATCATTGACGCCCTGTCCTGGTTGAACCTGGATTGGGATGAAGGCATCAACGTGGGTGGACCCCACGAGCCCTACCGCCAGTCACAGCGCTCTGACATCTACAAAGAGGTCATTGAGAAGCTCAAGGCCACTGGTCGCGTTTATGAGAGCTTCTCTACTCCTGAAGAGATCGAAGCTCGCAACCTTGCTGCAGGCAAGGACCCCAAGGTTGGCTATGACAACTTTGACCGCAATCTGACTGAGGAACAGAAGGCTGCATTCCGCGCTGAAGGCCGTCAGCCTGCATTGCGTGTCCGCGTGCCAGACGAAGACATCACGTTTGATGACCTCGTTCGTGGTGAAATCACCTTCCCCGCTGGTTCATTCCCTGACTTCGTTGTGGTTCGCCCCAACGGTGATCCGCTGTACACGTTGGTGAACCCTGTTGATGACGCCATCATGCAGGTGACTCACGTGTTGCGTGGAGAAGACCTGCTGTCGTCGACGCCGCGTCAGATTGCGCTCTATCACGCACTGATTGACGCCGGTTTCACCACACACATTCCTCGTTTTGGCCACCTTCCCTATGTCATGGGTGAAGGAAACAAGAAGCTCTCTAAGCGTGACCCCGAAGCGAACCTGTTCCACCACCGTGATCGTGGATTCATCCCTGAGGGTCTGATCAACTACCTCGCACTGCTGGGTTGGTCGCTGAGCCACGACCGTGACATCTTCTCTATTCAAGAGATGGTCAAGGCGTTCGATGTGGTCAACGTGAACCCCAACCCTGCGCGCTTTGATCAGAAGAAGGCGGACGCCATCAATGGCGACCACATTCGACTGCTCACCGTGGAGGACTTCACGGCTCGCATGATTCCTTATCTCCAAGCAGGAAACGTTCTTTCGAACGACCCCACCGATGTTCAGCTCGAGATTCTTGCTGCTGCTGCACCTCTGGTGCAGACCCGCATGAATGTACTGAGCGAAGCTCCTGAGCTTCTCGAATTCCTGTTCACTCCTGCCTCTCAGATCACGTATGCAGAAGATGCACTCAAGGGTTTGCCTGAGAATTCAGCGGTTGTGGTTGCAGCTTCCGTCGAAGCACTCGAGCTCATTCCTGAGGCAGAGTTCACTCATGATGTCATTCAGGAAGCGTTGAACTCTGCTCTGATTGAAGGCCTCGAACTCAAGCCTCGTATCGCCTTTGGGCCTTTGCGCACAGCCATTTCTGGTCGCCGCATCTCTCCTCCCTTGTTCGAATCTATGGAGATTTTGGGGAAGAAAGACACCATTGATCGCCTCGTTCGATTCAACGAACGCTAAGAGCGTTGAGTTTGTTTAGTCTGCCCCTCGTGGGTTAGGCTAGGGAGTCGGTTCAGGGCTTAGCCCAGACCCGGTGGGGTATGGTGTAATTGGCAACACGAAGGTTTCTGGTTCCTTTGTTCTTGGTTCGAGTCCAGGTACCCCAGCAAGTAAAACCCTCGCAATGGCGAGGGTTTTCTCGTTTAACCGCCATAATCAACAGGTGAGTTCTTCGACCCGCCACATCGTTGTGGCCATTAATCCCACTGCCGCTTTTGGGAAAAACTTCGCAGCAGGGGAGCAAACTGTTTCTGCTTTGGAAGCAGCTGGTTTTCGGGTCACTGCCCTTCGTGCTGAGAGCTTTGACTTACTTCGAGGTCAACTCAATCGCGCGCTGACCCTCACACCCGATGCTCTTGTTGTTGTCGGCGGAGATGGCATGGTTTCTCTCGCCGTCAACATGGTTGCTCAGACCTCGGTGCCTTTCGCAGTGGTTCCTGCAGGGACAGGGAATGACCTTGCCCGGGGGATTGGCTTGCCGGTGGGGGATTTGTCACAGTGCATCAAACTGATGGTTGACTCGCTCTCCCGCGAACCAGAACGGCTTGATCTGGGCCGCATTACGAGTGTTGATGGCTCAGAGGTCCGTTGGTTTGCCAGCATTTTGTCCGCTGGCTTTGATGCCATTGTGAATGAACGAGCTAACGCCATGCACTGGCCCAAGGGGAAGTCTCGCTACACGCTGGCTTTGCTATTGGAACTCTTTGCACTCAAGCCCGTGCGTTATTCATTGACTGTTGATGGTGTCCAGCGCGAGGAATCAGCCATGTTGATCTCCGTGGCAAATAACTCCACCATGGGTGGGGGAATGCGAGTGACTCCCGAGGCCAGCATGCGAGATGGCTTGATTGATGTGTTTGTGCTGAGGCCATTGTCACGGCTTCGTTTCTTGAGACTATTTCCTCGTGTCTTTGCTGGTACCCATGTTTCTGAGCCAGAAGTGTTGATCGAACGAGGAAAAACAGTCGTTCTTGATGCCCCAGGAATCGTGGCCTATGCAGACGGCGAGCGAGTGTGGTCATTGCCTGTGCACGTGGATGTAGTCCCTGCTGCCGTGCGGGTGTTTATCTAGCCTGAGTTCCCTCGATTGGCGAGCGATAAGTTCTTGTGGCATTATTGACACGTCGCAAACGGCCCCATCGTATAGCGGCCTAGTACGCTGGCCTCTCACGCCGGTAACACGGGTTCGAATCCCGTTGGGGTCAC
>NZ_CAKZII010000069.1 GCF_936931525.1 uncultured Aurantimicrobium sp. | reverse complement strand
AGAGTTTGATGGCGTCACCGCCAACAACGTCGTGGGTAAGATCTTGATCGATCTTCCCGTGGGAGCACCTGCCGCCTCATGAATTTCCGCGTTGTCACCTCGAGAGGCTGGGGCTGGGCTGTAGTTGCCCTGCTCAGCCTTGTCGTTGGTGCTGCGCAGGGATGGATTGAACTCATTGGATTAGGAGTTGCTGGGCTTCTCACTTTTGGTTTTGCCACGCTCTATGCCCTCTTCCGTCATGCCCACGATGTGTCATTTCATCTGGCTCATGAACGCGTGGTCGTCGGTGACGAGGCACAACTTGTTGTGAGTGTGTCGAACCCGACAGGCCACTCATTAGCCTCGTTGGATGTCGTTGTTCCTGTGGGGGAACAGCAGGTTGAAACCCAGGTTGGGCGACTGCGCAAAGGTGCTCATGATGACATCACGCTGCCTGTTCCTACTGAACATCGCGGCATGGTTCAGGTTGGGCCTGCTCGTGTCATTCGTCAAGACCCCCTGGGTCTCATCTCTCGAGAAGTAGTTCACGGCGATGTTCGCACGCTCTTTATTCACCCCAAAACTATTGGCTTGCTCAGCATGAGTACCGGTTTTGTGCGTGACCTGGAAGGTAATCCCACGAGGGATCTCACTGACAGTGATCTCTCGTTTCACGCCCTCCGTGAATATGTTCCTGGCGACGATCGCCGCAATATTCACTGGAAGTCCACGGCCAAGACTGGCCAGTTCATGGTTCGCCAGTTCGAGCAGACACGTCGCAGCCACCTCATGATTGCTCTCGATACCGAACCAGAAGTATTCGCTTCTGATGATGAGTTCGAACTTGCAGTCAGTGCGGCAGCTTCTTTAGGAGTTCGAGCAATCCGTGACACTCGTGATCTCTCCGTTCTGGTCAGTGCTGAGGCTCGTCCAGCTGCGACGGGCAGATTGAGTGCTTTGCGTGAAGCTGCCAGAGAACTAGCCTCTCGCCGCCGTGCAGAACGCGGTTCTTCGCCAGCGCGTATTCGAGCACTCTCCACGGTCTCGCGTGACCGCCTCCTCGATGAGCTATCAGGTGTTCATCTGCAAGAAGGCAGCCCGAACATTGTGGAGCTGTCCCGCTTAGCTTCCGCACAGGCGGCAGATGTGTCAATTGCCTTCTTGGTGACCGGTGCTGCTGTGGATTCCAAGACTTTGCACTCTGCGTCTGTGGCGTTCCCTGCCGGCGTTGAGGTTGTTGTGGTGAGCTGTGCTCCCGAAGCATCGCCCGTCACCCGCCGCATGGGAAGGCTGACGGTGGCAACTATCGGCCGCCTCGATGATCTTCAGCAGCTACTTGGCAAGCGAATGGCGGTCTCATGATGATGGCTTTATTCCTCGCTTTCGCCGTCATAGTCTCGCTCGTGCCACTGTGGCCGGTGTATCAAGACCCTGCATTTGTTGTTGCACTCGCCGGCGGAGCTGTCTTAGGTTCGCTTATCGCAGTGCTCTCTGCACGTCGTTCGTGGTCTGTGCTTCGCACAGCCCTGTCTGCTGTCGCCGCCTACCTCCTCTTTGGTGTTCCTCTGGCGGTTCCAAGTGAAGCTCTACTGGGATTCTTGCCGAGTCTTCAAGGTGAACTCAGCCTTCTGACTGGTGTTGTTCTCTCGTGGAAGCAGCTGGTCACGGTAATGCCGCCGGTCGGTGCCTATGAAGCTCTATTAGTGCCTGTGTTCTTGCTCTCATTGTTGGGAGTGTTGCTCGCGGTTGTGCTGAGCCTGCGGCTGAACCGCCACAAAGGTATCGGAAGCACTGCTGCACTGGTTCCCGTAATCACTCTGGGAGTCGCAATCTGGCTTGGGCCTAGTAGAAGTTTTGCCAGCGTTATTGTCACCGTGGGTGTCTTTGTTCTGATTGCTCTGTGGTTTGCAATGAGTCGGGTTGGTGTTTCCCGCGCAGGCTTGAGAGCTATCGGAATCCTCCTTCTTTCTGCTGTTGTTGCCTCAGCTGTCGTTCTCTTCACTCCGATAGCCAATCGAACTGTGTGGCGCACGGAAATAGATCAGCCTTTTGTTTTGCAAGACGACACCAGCCCGTTGTCTGAATATCGGGCCTTTGTGACCGGAGATTCACAAAACACTGAGCTTCTGACCGCAACTGGTCTGAGCGCTGGCCAACGGGTCAGTATTGCCACTCTGGATAACTACACCGGGGTTCTCTATTCCGTTGGCGGGGTTGCAGCTGACTTCACCAAGTTGCCTGGCTCTATACCTATTCAAAACAGCAATGGCGATGAGATCTCTGCAGAGATCACCATCACGGGGCTCACAGGGGCGTGGGTTCCCCTCACTGGAGAATTAGGCTCCCTCAGCTTCACGGGCACAGGTTCACGCGCACTAACTGATGCGTTCTACTACAGCAGGCCTGCAGCCACGGGTGCTGTCACGACGGGCCTTTCAGAGGGTGACGGCTATCGAACCACCGGACTTGCGGCTCCTGAGGTGTCCATCTCTGCTGTGGGGTCTCTTGCTCCGGGTGATGCCATAGTCCCTGCCCCGGCTGTGATGCCTGACGGTGTCGATGCATTTATCTCTCTTTCTGCGAAGGGTTCAACCTCAGCAGGGGAGCGTCTGCAAGCATCGCTTGAGGCCCTCGCCTCTGAGGGATACATCAGCCACGGAGGCCCTGACGAGGTGCCGAGTGCTTCAGGCCATGGCGCGAACCGTATCGCTGCCCTCTTTGCAGCGAGCCCCATGGTGGGAGACGCAGAACAATACGCTTCTGCTGCATCGCTGATGGCCACACAGATTGGTTTCCCATCCCGCGTTGTCATGGGTTTCATCGCGCCAGAAGGATCTGACCCCGCTACCGGTGTTTCCTTCACCGGTGCTGACATGACTGCCTGGATCGAGATCTCCACGACCGAAGGGTGGGTTGCGGTGAACCCTAACCCTGCTGAGCGTCCTATTCCCGAAGAACAGCCTCAAGACCCCACCGAGGTTGCATTCCCGCAGACGGCTGTTGAACCACCCGCGCAGGATGAACCTCAGCTCAACGACAACTCGGCCCCTGAAGCAGCAGACGAAGAACAACCCACTCCTCTTGACCCTGTTCTGCAAGCGATTCTTGCTGTTGTGAATTTCGTGGGTTGGACTGCGCTGTGGTTGGGTCTGCTTGCTTCACCATTCCTGGGTGTGATCGTGGCAAAGCGGCGCCGACGCCAGGCGCGTCACAGCGCCGCTGATCCTCGTGAACGCGTGGAAGGTGCATGGAGTGAAGTGAGAGATGCTCTGCTTGACCGTGGAACAGATGCATCCGCTTCTGTAACGCGTCAGGAATTGGCGGAAATGTCTTCAGTACCTGCAGCAACGACCGTTGCTGTTCTGGCGGACACTGCACAATATTCTGTTGACAACGTGAGCGAATCAGACGTTACCCGTGCCTGGTCTGAAGCTGACGGAGTCATTCGAGAGTTAGGTACCAATCTCACTCGATGGCAGAAAATCAAAGCTGTCGTCTCAGTAAAGTCATTTGGTTTGACATGGGCTGGCTTCACGGCATGGCTGACCAAGCGCAGGTAGCATCACATCATGGTCTGTGAGGTTTGTCAGAGTGCTCTCCCTGAGGGAGCCCTGTTCTGCGGAGAATGCGGAAGCTCTGTTTCGCGCACCCAGGCCATCCCCGTAGTTACACCTGAAGCTGAGGTACAGCCCTCGGTTGAGCAGGCTGCCCAGCCCGCTGAGCACACATTTACTCCTGCGCAGGAGAAAGACCCAGAAACAACGTCAACGGTCATTGTTGAGCAGATCGACGGCGTCAATCTCTCAGAGCTTTTTGAAGCGCCTCCTGTACGCGTCGTGGAACCTCCTCGTTTCGCAACAGAAAATGAACTCACCAGCATGGTGTCCTTCACCATCACCTTGGGTAGTGGCGAAAGTGTCGACATCACTCGCAGTGGGCTACTCGGCAGAATGCCAACTCCTGCTGAGGGCGAAGAATTCGAACACCTGATCGTGGTCTCTGATCCAGGACGTTCTGTCTCGAAAACACATCTTGAGTTCGGTGTTGACGGCAATGACCTCTGGATAGCGGACCGCAATAGCGGTAATGGAACCATCGTGAGAGAACCAGGTGTTGTTCCTCGCAGGGCACAACCCGGAACTCACTACACCGTAGTTCGGGGCACGCGCCTGGACTTTGGTGATCTCCACCTCACCATTAGCTAATACAGAGTTGTCCACGAACACTCACTGCTGAGTGTCTCTCCTTTCTTCTTCGTGGTGAAGTGCTCACATGCGCTTTCCTTTCTTCGCTTTGATTGCTCCGTTAGTCACCAGCGTTGTGCTGTGGCTGGTCACAGGCTCCGCTTACACACTGCTCTTTGCTCTGTTAGGCCCCGTGATGGCAGTGGCACAATTCTTTGACGGCAGGTTCCATTCCAAGAGAGACACTCTCAAACAAGCAGAGCGTGTTGACGAAGAGGAAGCAGCTCAGCTCCAGCAGCGCCAATTGGAATCCTTCGCGCATCGAGAAGAAACTCTTCGCCGCAATCCGCCTAGTAGTTTCTATTCACGCCCAGACACGACACTGAGACCGCTCTGGGCCGCGGGTGCCCAGACAGCCGGAGATGATCGGGTTATTCGCCTCGGCATTGCACGAACAGGCGGATTACCTGTCGTTCTTGATGTCACGTCTGGGCTTGCACTCAGGGGTTCGCAGGTGGAGACGCGCTCTGTCATGCGAGCCATTGCGTTCCAGCTGGCATGGAACTGGGGTAGCCATGAAATCACTCGGGTGGGCCTAGATCTGTCCGCAGAACCGGAACTAGTTGGCTTGCTCTCCACTGAACAGAACTGCACCACGACGGTGACCCACGTCGCTGACATAGATCCCATTCCACTGGGGTTTCGCTATCTCCTCAAAGTGGACCGCGGACGTGCCACGCTCCTGGACACAATTGATGGCGCCGCAATCCCTATCGAGATGTCGGTGGATCTCCTCAGCCGCGCAGAAGTGAATCTCATCCTGCCCAAGCTACTTTCTGAAGTGTCACAAGCTGTGAAGGTTGCAGAAGTCATTCCCAGCCAGGTTGAGACTGTGATCAACACCACAGCTGAATGGCAATCAGCCAGGGAAAGTACGGTGGTGAATGTGGGGAGGCAAAGATCGCACCCACTGTTACTTGATCTCGTTTCTGCCGGACCGCATGCTGTGGTGACAGGAATGACGGGTTCGGGCAAGACAGAGTTTGTGAAGTCCTGGATGGTGGCATTAGCTGCGAGTTATTCACCCGATGAGCTCTCCTTCCTCGTGGTTGATTTCAAAGGCGGAGCCGGGTTTACTCAGCTCACTGGTTTGGCGCATGTGGTTGGAGTGGTCACGGACTTAAACCACGCAGAAGCACACCGCGCCATGACTTCTCTGCGCGCAGAGATTCACTACCGAGAGCGGACGCTAGCTCACGTGGGGGTGGGGGACATTTCTCAACTCGGCCAGAACGTCAACCTTGCCCGCCTCATTGTGATCGTGGACGAGTATCGCGCTGTGCTCGATGCGTTTCCTGAACTGACCACTACCTTCATAGACCTTGCTGCACGAGGACGTTCATTGGGCATTCACCTGATTCTTTCAAGCCAGCGTGTGGGTGGGGCCTTGGGAGATGCTCTGCTGGCGAACTGCGCGTTGCGAGTGGGGTTTCGTGTTTCGCAGAAACAAGACTCACAGGCCCTTCTCGGCAATGACGCTGCTTTTGCGCTGCCACATATCCCCGGGCGTGCAGTGCTCACGGGAACGGGGTTAGATCAGCGAGAGTTTCAAGCAGCACAGCTTTCTGCGCAAGACATCGAGGTCGTGGAAGCCAAGACCGATCAGTGGCTGCAGCAGAACCCTGGATGGACCCCACGATCTCCGTGGTTGCCGCCCTTGGCGTCGGTTCTTCACCCTGACGAGATGCCCACACACATTGAGGGTGTTGCTTGGCTGGGGATGGCGGATATTCCTGAACATCAAGTCCAAACCTGGGCACAGTATTCACCACTCAATGACGGCAATCTGCTCATTACCGGCCCCGCACGGTCGGGGACCAGCAATGCCTGTCACCTCATTGCGCAGCAACTCGGTGTCGCAGTCATTGCTGGCGCAGAACACGCATGGGACGTCGTTGTTGGGGGAGCACCGCCTGAAGGTGAGGACATGGTCATCGATGACCTCGATGCCATCCTGGATGACTTTGATCTCGAGCACCGTGAAGAGTTTCTGCTGTGCCTGACTCGCCTCGTCAGGCAAGCGCCGAAATCCGGTCGTGCTGTTGTGATGAGCTGCTCTGAGCATCTGCGTGGAGTGACTGGTCTGCTGGCGTTGTTTCCTGCAGTGCTCGGGTTACTCTCAGGTAATCAGCGTGGAAGGGCACAGTGGAACGGCCATGACGTTCAGCTTGTGAAGGTAGAAGTACATGAATTACAAGAATCTGAGGCTCCTCACTTCACTTTCCAGGAAAGCGCCTCCTACCTCGTAGTCACTCATCGCAAACGAGAGTTCGTGAGTGCATCGAAACCAGACAAGTCCGCTAGGTTCAGTGACCTTGCTTCAGAGTTGTCTGTCACAACGCGGAGCGAAAATACCATCGTCGTGGGCACGCCAGAAGAGTGGATGTCCAGGTCTGCCCTCCTGAGTTCGCTTAAGCAGTCAGCAGTTCTTGTTCTCGATGGCTGCACGAGTTCGGAGCTCAGAGGATTACGCCTGAGGTCAGGGCTGTTTCCTCACGCAGGGTATGGAAAAACCCTTGTGGTCGAACCAGATGGCTCGACCACAAGGGTCATCCTGTGAACTTCTTACGCGAAGATCGCGTCGAGGTCGCTGTATTCAAGACCCGTTGCCTGTGCAACAGGTGCGTTGGTCACAGCACCGGCGTGGGTGTTCAGGCCCAAGCGCAGTGAAGGATCAGCCTTGAGGGCAGCGTGCCATCCGTTGTTCGCAATGGAGCGCAGGTAAGGCAGGGTTGCGTTGGTCAGTGCATAGGTCGAGGTGTTAGGAACAGCACCTGGCATGTTTGCAACGCAGTAGAACAGCGAGTTGTGAACCTGGAATGTGGGATCAGCGTGAGTCGTCGCGTGAGTGTCTGCGAAGCAGCCACCCTGGTCAACTGCGATGTCCACGAGAACACTGCCTGGCTTCATGCGCTTGACCAGGTCGTTGCTGACCAGCTTGGGAGCCTTCGCGCCAGGGATCAACACAGAACCGATCACCATGTCTGCTTCAAGACATGCCTTCTCAATCTCGAATGAGTTCGAAGCAATGGTCTTGATGCGTCCGTCATAGAGAGCGTCAAGCTCACGCAGGCGGAAGAGGTTGGTGTCGAGAACAGTTACTTCTGCACCCATACCGGCTGCAACCTGTACTGCGTTCGTGCCAGCAACACCGCCACCAAGAACAACAACCTTGGCGGGGTGGGTTCCGGGAACGCCAGGAACGAGGAGACCGGGGCCACCGTTGGGCTTGAGCATGACGTTAGCGCCGAGGATGGGTGCAAGACGACCTGCAACCTCACTCATTGGAGCAAGGAGGGGAAGCTGGCGGGTGGGGAGCTGAACGGTCTCGTAAGCAATACCGGTGACCTTGGCATCTACGAGTGCCTTGGTGAGCTCTGGCTCTGCTGCGAGGTGGAGGTAGGTGAACAGAACGAGTCCTTCACGGAAGTACTTGTATTCGCTAGCAATAGGTTCTTTTACCTTGAGGAGCACATCAGCTGCTGCCCAAGCTTCTTCAGCAGTTGCAACGATCTTCGCACCAGCGGCTTTGTAAGCCTCATCGGTAATCGAAGAGCCGAGACCTGCTCCAGCTTGAACGAGAACTTCGTGTCCGTTGCCAACGAGTTCGTGTACGCCTGCGGGGGTAATTGCAACGCGGAACTCGTTGTTCTTGATTTCGGTGGGGACTGCGACTTTCATGACTCTCCTTGTTAGGGTGCGCCGAGACGGGCGACTACGTCACTACCTTAGTATTTCCACAACGGATTCGAAAGTATTTTGTGATTATTTGTGCGGATTTCGTAAATTTCAGGTTACAAAACTGTTGCATTCGTCCAGATATGTGTGTAACCCCCGGTATTTGTGAGAGTATCGAAAGCAACGAAACACCAGCGGCAACGTAGCTGCTGGGAATTCACGTGAGGAGCAAAACCATGACCGAACGCCAACTCCCTGAAGATCCACGAGTCCGCGCACTGATTCAGCACGCGATGAACTCCAAGATCACGAGGCGAACACTTCTGGCTTCTGCTGGAGCTGGTGCGGTTGCTGCTGGTCTTGCTGCTTGTGCTCCAGCTGGTGGCGGAACTCTGACCCCCGCTGAAGACGTCTCTGCTACAGATAAGGTCGTTCGCTGGGCGAACTGGCCCCTCTACATCGATGCAGATGAAGAAACCGGCGAACTCCCCACTGTGGTCAACTTCGAGACCCAGACCGGTATCAAGGTCACCTACGAAGAAGCTATTCCTTCTAATGAAGACTTCTATGCAGTGGTTAAGGACCAGCTGCTCCTCGGGCAGGACATCGGCTACGACTTGGTCACCCTCACTGACTACTTCGCAGCACGCATGGTACGCCGCGGTGTGATGCAGGAGCTCGGCACTGCAGATATGCCTAACGTGGTCAAGAACCTCAACCCTGCACTCGCAGACATCACCTTCGATCCAGGTCGTCTCTACTCACTCCCATGGCAGTCTGGTCTCACCGGTCTGGTCACCAGCTCCAAGGCATTCCCCAATGGCCTTACCTCTGTTGAAGAACTGTGGGATCCCGCACTCAAGGGCAAGGTCACTCTGATGAGCCAGTGGACCGACACTCTCAGCCTCATCATGGCTAGCCAAGGAGTTGATATCTCAGGCGACTGGGGCCAGGACGAATTCGATGCAGCTCTAGAAGTTGTAAAGAAGCAGGTCATGGATGGTCAGATCAAGGCCTTCACTGGTAACGAGTATGCAGAGTACTTCGCCAGCGGCGACGTGACTGCAGCTATTGGCTGGTCTGGTGACGTATTCATCATGAACGCTGAGTCTGGCTCAGACAACACCTATGGTTTTGCTATCCCTGATGCTGGTGGATACCTCTGGTCGGATAACTTCATGATTCCTATGGGTTCTTCACACAAGCAGAACGCACAGGAACTCATCAACTACTACTACGACCCAGAGGTCGCAGCACAGGTTGCCGCTTACGTGAACTACATCACTCCTGTTGTTGGTGCACAAGAAGCAATGATGAACATTGACCCTGCGCTCGCAGAAAGCGAACTGATCTTCCCCACCGACGCAACTCTGTCAAAGGCTAAGCCTTTCCGTCAGATGACCATCGAGGAAGACGCCGCATACGCAAAGGCATTCGAGAAGGTCCAGGCAGGTTAATGGCCACTGGAACCTTCGCGGAAAGAGGCGCTGACCTCGAACTGGTCGGCATTCAGAAGCGATTCCCTGGTTTCACGGCAATTGAGGAGCTCGACCTCCTCATCCCCGCTGGGTCTTTCTTTGCCCTCCTCGGGCCGTCTGGTTGTGGCAAGACAACAACTCTGCGCCTAGTAGCAGGACTTGAAGAACCCACCGCTGGTCGTATTTTGATCGGTGGTAAGGATGTCACTGATACCAAGACCTACCAGCGACCCGTCAACACCGTGTTCCAGAGCTATGCCTTGTTCCCACACATGACCATCCTGGAAAACGTGGCATTCGGGCTCAAGCGACGCAAGATTGATGATCCCATGGGCAAAGCTCATGAGGCTCTTCGTTTGGTGGAGTTGGACCACGTGGCCAACCGCAAGCCGGCGCAACTCTCTGGTGGCCAGCAGCAGCGTGTTGCGCTCGCTCGTGCAGTTGTGAACCGCCCAGCCCTTCTCCTCTTAGATGAACCCCTTGGTGCTTTGGACTTGAAGCTGCGTCGACAGATGCAGCTGGAACTCAAGTCCATTCAGACTGAAGTTGGGCTTACCTTCTTACACGTGACTCACGACCAAGAAGAAGCCATGACCATGGCTGACACAGTTGCGGTCATGAACAAGGGGCGCATTGAGCAGATGGGTGCACCAGAGGAACTTTATGAGCTTCCTCGCACCTCGTTCGTGGCAAACTTCCTGGGTCAGTCCAACCTGTTCACTGGTCCGGTGGTGTCTTCTAACTCAACCTCAGTGAGTGTTGAAGTTGCAGGGAACAAGCTCACCGTCCCCAAGGAGCGTGCTGCACGTACCGAGGGAACTATTACGGTCGGTATTCGTCCCGAGAAGATGATTCTTCATACTGAGAAGGTTGCGGCAGATTCTTCACGAAACGTTCTCAGCGAGGGACGTGTCATTGACGTTTCCTTCAGCGGTGTGAGCACGCAATACATCGTGGACTTTGCTGGCGTCGGTAACGTTGTTGTCTTTGCGCAGAACATGGTCTTTGGCCCTGTTGCTCACTTGGGTGCAACTGTCTCAGTCTCATGGCCTATCGAGCGCGGCTTCGTCATCGAAGACAACCCTGAGGAAGAGTCCAAGTTTGTTCTCGACCACACCACGACCTCTATTGCCACCCAGGCCGCTGGAGCAGGAGCCGAGTAATGGCTTTTGCAGCTTTTGCGAATACTGCGGAAGCAGTTGACGTACCCAAAAAGAAAAGCAAGATTGCCCTGGTGCTTCTCGCGCCAGGACTTGCCTACCTCGCACTCTTCTTTTTGACGCCACTTATCTCGCTGATCATTACCTCACTCCAGGCGCCAGACATCTTTGGCGATATTGGTGACTATGTCTACGCATTCCAGTGGCAGAACTACGTCACGGTCATCAACGAATACGGTGTGCAATTCATGCGCTCCTTCGTATATGCACTGATTGCAACCCTGGCTGCACTGCTGGTGAGCTATCCCATTGCATACTTCATTGGTGTAACCGCGCGTAAGTGGCCAGTTATTCAGGGACTTGCACTCATCCTTGTGATTGCGCCGTTCTTTATTAGCTTCTTGCTACGTACCTTGGCTTGGAAGCAGCTCTTCAGCGATAACAGCCCCACCATCACGTTCTTGAAGTCCATCTCACTTCTGGCCCCTGATGCACAGTTCCAAGGTTCTAACTTTGCTGTCATCTTTGGTCTGACGTACAACTTCATCCCGTTTATGGTGCTGCCGATCTATACCAGCCTGGAACGCTTAGACCTTCGCCTGCTTGAGGCCGGCTCAGACCTCTATGCAAAGCCCTCCACCTCCTTCTGGAAGATCACCGTTCCGCTGTCGATGCCCGGTGTGGTCTCTGGTGTTCTTCTGACCTTCATTCCTGCATCTGGCGACTTCATTAATGCTTCATCAGAGTTCTTGGGTGGTCCAGGAACTCAGATGGTTGGTAACGCTATTCAGTCCAACTTCCTAGTCCTCAATGACTATCCGGCTGCTGCGGCACTGTCCATCATGCTGATGGCTGTGATCCTCATCATCGTTTCGGTCTATGTGAAGCGAAGTGGAACGGAGGACTTGCTCTAATGTCTAAGTTCTCTTTCGGTAAATATTTACTCCCGCTTTACACAGCACTGGCACTGTTGTTCCTGCTCATCCCCATCGCCTACACCTTTGTCTTTTCCTTCAACGACTCCGTGAAGTCGAACATTGTGTGGCGTGGATTCACGCTGGATAACTGGACCACAGTGTGCCGTGCACAGGGCGTATGTGAGTCCTTTGTGAACTCGATCATTGTTGGTGTCACCGCAACCCTGCTGGCAACCGCCATTGGTACTGCCATGGCGATTGCATTGGTGCGCTATCGTTTCAAGTTCCGTTCTGGCACCAACTTGCTGCTGTTCTTGCCTATGGCAACCCCGGAAATCGTCATGGGTGCTGGTCTTGCAGCCCAGTTCCTTTCTTTCGGCACACAGAAGGGTTTGGGAACCATCATCATTGCCCACACTCTCTTCTGCTTGAGCTTCGTTGTGGTCACCGTAAAGGCTCGTGTGGCAAGCCTGGATCCTGCATTAGAAGAAGCAGGGCGTGATCTTTATGGTTCTCCGGCTCAGGTCTTCTGGCGGATTACATTCCCACTTTTGCTACCTGGAATCATGGCTGCCGCTCTACTGTCGTTTGCACTCAGCTTTGATGACTTCATCATTACCTACTTCAACTCCGGAAGTGTTTACACGTTCCCCAAGTACGTATACATCACCGCTGCCAGGGGTATTCCTGCTCAAGCAAACGTGATTGCCTCGGCAGTGTTTATCTTCGCCATCTTGCTCGTTGTCACCACGCAAGTGGCATCATCGCGCAAAGCTAAGAAATTGGCACAGCCTATTTCTTAGCCGCAGCATTGCCATCGAAAAGGCTAGGTTTACTCAATTAGACCCACGCCTGCAGAGATGATAATGTTGTGCTTCGGTTCGGAACACAATTTCGAACCAACTGCACCTCTAGCTCAATTGGCAGAGCAACTGACTCTTAATCAGTGGGTTCCGGGTTCAAGTCCCGGGGGGTGCACCAACACTAAGACCACCTCTCGCCAGGTGGTCTTTTTGTTTTCACAAGTTCTGATCTGGACAATCCGGGATAATTGAGACATGGCTTCCACAACAACTCCAGCTCCCAACGGGATCGTGTTGATAGATAAGCCTCAAGGATTCACCAGCCATGACGCTGTGGCACGTATTCGTCGCCTCGCGGGAACGCGCAAGGTGGGTCACGCTGGAACATTAGACCCGATGGCGACAGGTTTGCTCATCCTGGGCTTAGGCCCATCGACTCGGTTGCTCACCTTCATCGTGGGATTGAGTAAGGAATACATCGCCACGATTCGTTTGGGTTCGTCCAGCACCACTGATGATGCTGAAGGAGACCTGTTGGGCTTTGCGCCCCAGGCTCAGCTTTCTCGCGTGACAGACGAACTCATTGCCGAAGGCATTGTTCCTCTCACTGGAGAGATTGAACAGGTGCCCAGCACAGTTAGTGCCATCAAAGTGGGCGGCAAGAGAGCATATGCACTGGCACGTGCTGGAGAAACAGTTGAGCTCAAAGCTCGTGCTGTCACGATCCACGCCTTCGACGTTGTGAATATCACCCGCGGTAAAGATGAAGAAGGCCGTGGCTTCATTGATGTTCAGGTTCGCGTGGAGTGCTCATCTGGCACGTACATTCGAGCGTTAGCCCGAGATTTGGGCTATTCGCTTGGTGTGGGCGGACACCTCACGATGTTGCGCAGAACCCGGATCGGTTCATTTCACGTCACTGACGCACATGATCTGGAGAAACTCGAGAGCGCGCCAGAGCTCTTGTCGCCAGCTGATGTGGCGCGCGGAATCTTCCCTGCTGTGGATCTCAACGAAACTCAAGCCTTAGAGCTTTCTCAAGGCAAGAAGGTCCTGCTGGAGGGATTCCCCGACAGTAAGGACCCGGTCGCAGCTATTGGCCCGGAAGATAGGCTGGTGGGACTGGTTACGGTGAAAAAGAACCAGACTCGCGTTGTGGTGAATTTCCCCACAGAAACGGAAAGCTCCTCACTCTCATGATCGACTGGTTTACAGCTCTGCAGATAGGCGTTGCCGTGATGGGTGGCGTGCTTGCAGTGGTCCTAGGTTTGATGGGACGCCGTCCGAGTGACCTCACCATGGCCTTCGCCGGCGTCGTTGCGTTGCTCCTCATTGTTCAGCTTGCGGTCACCATTGCCGGTCCACTGACCGGCAATCAGCCCACCGGAAGCTTGTTTGAGTTTTATATCTATCTGATCAGTGCCATCTTCTTGCCCGTTGGGGCAGGGTTCTGGGCACTGATTGATCGTTCGCGCTGGAGCACGGTGATCTTGGGTGTTGCGCAGCTTGCCGTTGCGATCATGCTCTATCGCATGGGCCAGATCTGGTTTATTCAGGGCATCTAGGGCAGAACTAGACTCGACACGACATGACTGACATCGCCGCCACTACATCGCGCCGTTCTGGTGCTGGTCGCATCCTCATTGCGGTCTATCTCGTGTTGGCACTGGCGGCTACCGGTCGTTCGTTTTATCAACTGGTGTCCAAATTTGATCAAGCACCACTGGCGTATTCGCTCTCTGCACTCGCGGCCGTTGTCTATGTCTTTGCCACCATTGCACTGATTGCTCGGGGACCTGTGTGGTTCCGCATCGCGCAGCTGACCATTGGGTTTGAATTAGCTGGAGTCATTGTGGTGGGAGTGCTCAGTCTGGTGATGCCCAGCTTGTTTGCTCATCCCACGGTGTGGTCGTATTTCGGAATGGGTTACCTGTTCATTCCTCTGGTGATGCCCATCCTGGGTTTGATCTGGCTTCGACGTCACCCTGAAACGCGAGCTGCCTAATGTTGCACTGGCATAGCGTTACAGAAATTCCTCAAGGCTGGGGACCCAGTGCGGTCACTATCGGCAAGTTTGATGGTGTTCACCTCGGTCACGTCGAGATTCTTCGCCAGCTCAACGACATTGCCTCCAGGCGAGGACTCGCCTCCACCGTGATTACTTTTGATCGCCACCCTGCATCGTTGCTAGCTCCAGAACAGAGACCGGCAGACATCCTCTCAACTGAGGATCGGCTTGCACTGATCGACCACCAGAACATTGATGCCAGCTTGGTCCTAGCCTTTGATTCTGAACTCGCGGCATTGAGTCCTCGAGACTTCGTTTCGGTCATTCTCTTAGGCAAGCTCAATGCTCAGGCAGTTCTTGTTGGCCATGACTTCCGTTTTGGTGATCATGCCTCTGGTGACGTGTCAACGTTGCAGGCACTGGGTGCTGAACTCGGCTTTGATGTGGTGCTCATCGATGATGTGGCACCTGCTGATGGTGTGCGCATTTCTTCCTCACGCATTCGCGAGCTCATGGCTTCTGGCGATGTTGCAGCAGCCGGAGAGCTTCTCGGGCGTTTGCCTCGCGTCAACGGCGAAGTTGTTCACGGTGAGAAGCGTGGACGTGAACTGGGTTTCCCCACCGCAAACCTGTCCCAAGAAGCCACTGGGCTCGTGCCCTGTGACGGTGTCTACGCTGGGTGGTTTATTGACGGAGAACACCGCTACCCCGCAGCAATTTCGGTGGGAACAAACCCCACCTTTCAAGGCGCTAACAAGCGCACAGTGGAAGCATTTCTCCTTGATCAAAATCTTGACCTTTATGGCCACAACGTGACTATTGAGTTCGCTTCACATATCCGTGGCATGGTTGCCTACACAGGCGTTGAGCCGTTGATTGAGCAAATGCATGATGATGTTCGTGTCACCCGAGAGATTCTGGGATTGGGAAAGTAATGGCTGAAGAATTCGACACCAAGAATGACGATCTCGGTGAATCCCAAGATGTCGGCGGGGTGAAGATCGCTGTTGCCCAGTTTGGTCCTGGCCCCAACCCTGCAGAGAACGTGAGCACCATCCAAGCTTTGGTGCACGCTGCTTCTCACAACGGTGCCCGCATGATTGTGTTACCTGAATACTCCTCTGTTCTGGGTGGAAAGCTCGGCGACTGGGTGTTTGAATATGCCGAGTCCATGGATGGACCTTTTGTAGAAGCGATGACAGAACTCGCGGACGAGTGCAACATCGCCATTGTCATTGGCATGCTCGAAAGTTCAGATAACCCCGACGACAAGCGCCCCTTCAACACCGCTATTGCGGTGTTGCCAGGAGCTGGCGTCGTGGCGAGGTATCGCAAGGTGCACCTCTATGACGCCTTCGACATGCTCGAAAGCGAATGGATGCAGGCAGGCGACCCTGCTGAAGCCCCACAGCTGTTCACTGTGGATGACATCACCGTGGGCATGCAGACCTGCTTTGATCTGCGCTTCCCTGAAACCACTCGCCGTTTGGTTGATGCTGGAGCTCACATGGTTGCCCTCATTGCAGAGTGGATCTCGGGCCCCAAGAAAGCTCATCACTGGGCTGCGCTCACTTCTGCTCGTGCCATCGAGAACACGGTGTATTTGGCTGCTGCAGACCAAATTCCTCCCATTGCGGTGGGAATGTCTCGGGTGATTTCTCCTCTGGGTGAAACCCTCATCGACATGGGTAACCAGATGGGTGTCTCCATCGCCACGGTCAACATTCAGGCCGTCATGGATGCGCGTAAGACCAACCCGTCGCTGGAACTTCGCCGATACAACGTTCAACCCCGCGACTAATGAAGTCTTCAGGCGTAGTGTGAATGCCATGACCACGCTGAAGAAGAAGTCAGAAGCTGCTGCACTTGTTGCATCCCTCCGGGACGCGTACAACTCGGGTTTAACCGCGAAGCGCCAGTGGCGCATCAACCAGCTGAACGCCTTGCGTCAAATGGTGACAGACAACGAAGGCGTCATCGAGGCAGCACTGTTCTCAGACCTCGGTAAGAGCGCGTCTGAAGCGCAATTGACTGAGATCGGCATCATTCTGGGCGATATTGACTATGCACTCAAGAATCTTGCTAGCTGGCTTAAGCCTCAGAAGGTCAGTGTTCCCCTGGCGGCAATGCCTGCCAAGGCGTTTGTTGTGAGTGAGCCTGTGGGCGTGGCATTGATTATTGCTCCCTGGAACTATCCCATGCAGCTACTTCTCGCTCCGTTGATTGGAGCCATTGCTGCCGGTAATGCTGCAGTGCTCAAGCCCAGTGAGTTAGCTCCTGCTACTTCTGCCGCTTTGGCCAAGCTCATTCCTGTTTATCTTGATCCCCGCGCCATTGCCATTGTGGAGGGTGCTGCCGAAGAAACTGGCTGGCTGCTCGAACAGCACTATGACCACATTTTCTACACCGGTAATGGTCGCGTTGGACGTATCGTGATGGCAGCGGCTGCCAAGAATCTCACGCCTGTCTCACTTGAGCTGGGCGGGAAGTCGCCGATTTACATCGATGACACTGTTGATCTGGAAGCAGCTGCGTTACGCATTGCCTGGGCTAAATACCTCAACGCAGGCCAGACCTGTGTGGCACCGGATTACATCCTCGCCACCGCGAGCGTTCAGCGAGAACTTGAAGCTCACCTCGTAACGGCGATTGCTTCCCTCTATGGAACAGATCCTCTGCAATCTGAAGATTATGGCCGCATCGTGAATGACGGTCACTTTGCTCGGTTGAATGGCTATTTGAAGGACGGCCGCGTCGTCGCAGAAGGTAAGCCAGTAGCCAAGAGTCGTTACATCCCGCCCACAGTCCTGGCTGATGTGAAACGCGATGCTCCCGTGATGCAGGAAGAAATCTTTGGGCCCATTCTGCCCATGATTACTGTGACAGATCTTGACGACGCCATTGACTTCATCAACTCCAGGTCAAAGCCCCTGGCACTCTATGTGTTCAGCGAGAACACCCTGGTTCGTCGTGCTTTCACCGAGCGCACTAGCTCCGGGGCAATTGGATTCAACGTGGCCATTCTGCATTTGAGTGTTCCTGGACTTCCCTTCGGTGGCGTGGGGGAGAGCGGTATCGGTGCCTACCGTGGCAAGCGCTCCTTCGATGCGTTTAGTCATGAGAAGGCCATCTTGTCGAAGCCCCTCAAGCCAGAAACTCTGGCTTTGGTGTATCCGCCTTTTACGGAATCCAAGAAGAAGCTCATCAAGGGATTACTTCGAAAGCTGAGCTGACGAATTGTCCGAATAGCCGGACGCCTTCCTTGTTCGTGCCCGAATGACCGTTCTAGACTCGAGTCGACCCACAAAGTCCTTAACACAGCAATGGAGCTGATAACCAGTGTCTGAACAGACCACACCATCAACCCGTCCCATCGATACTCTCGGTCTTTCGTCAACCGATCGTGTGGGTAACTTCGCCGGAAATGCTCAGATGCCCATCGCACCTGCAGCAACGCGCACTGAAACAGACTCACTAGGAGCCATGCAAGTTCCCGCTGACGCCTACTGGGGTGTGCACACCGCACGTGCACTGGAAAACTTTCCTATTGCCAAGCGCCCCATCTCGGTATTCCCTGAGCTCATCGTGGGCTTGGCCTGCGTGAAGCAGGCAGCTGCTCGTGCCAACGCCGAGATTGGCGTCCTGGACCAGGCCAAGGCAGACATCATTGACCGCGTCTGCCAGGAAATCATTGACGGTGCCTGGCACGAACAATTCGTCGTGGGTGTCATTCAAGGTGGTGCTGGAACCAGCACCAACATGAACGCTAACGAAGTCATTGCGAACCGCTGCCTCGAGCTCATGGGCCACGCCAAGGGCGCGTATGAACACATGCACCCCATTGACGACGTGAACAAGTCGCAGTCCACCAATGACACCTATCCCACCGCTGTGAAGCTCTCACTCGCTTTCTCGCTGCCACACCTGCTCAACGAGTTGAGCTTGTTGCGAGACGCGTTCAACGCCAAGGGTGAAGAGTTCAAGCACATCCTCAAAGTGGGCCGCACTCAGATGCAGGACGCTGTTCCGATGACCTTGGGCCAGGAATTCCATGGCTTCGGCACCACCCTCGGTGAAGACTATGACCGTCTCACCGAGACTGTCTGGATGCTCAGTGAAATCAACCTGGGTGCTACTGCTATTGGTACCGGCATCACTGCAGATCCTCGCTACCGCGAGGCTGCTGTGCGCCACTTGGCCATTATTTCTGGCCTCGACATCACCAGCGCGCCTGACCTCATTGAGGCCACCAGCGACGCCGGTGGATTCATGAGCTTCTCGGGAACACTCAAGCGTTCAGCGATCAAGCTCTCCAAGATCAGCAATGACCTTCGTCTGCTCTCCTCTGGACCGCAGGCAGGTTTTGGTGAAATCAACCTTCCTGCTCAGCAGGCAGGTTCATCGATCATGCCTGGCAAGGTCAACCCGGTTATTCCTGAAGCAGTGAGCCAAGTTGCGTATGCCATCGCAGGTAATGACGTCACCGTCACCATGGCTGCTGAGGGTGGACAGCTTCAGCTCAACGCTTTCGAACCTGTGATTGCTTACTCGCTCCTGCAGGGCATTAGCTGGCTTGCCCAGGCCTGCATGACACTGCGTGTGAACTGCGTCGTGGGTATCACCGCGAACGTGGAGCGCCTCGAGGGCATGGTTGCCTCGAGTGTTGGTGTGATCACTGCACTGATTCCGTTTATTGGTTACGGTCCAGCTGCAGAGCTGGCCAAGCAGGCACTCAAGACAGGTCGCCCCGTGGCTGACCTCGTCGTTGAAGCTGGCCTGATGACCAAAGAAGATGTCATGCGCGAGCTCTCGCCCGCCAAGATTTCAGGAATGGAAGCCTAGTCACCACAGCCCATTACTCTGGAAACATGAGTAACGCGACTGATGTCGTCATGCAACGCATGCTGACAGTTCCTGACTTTCCCACCGAGGGCATTCTTTTCCGCGATCTGACCCCGGTCTTTGCTCACGGAGAGTCCTTTCGTGCCGTCGTGGATGGTTTGATCGAGCCATTCGTGGGTCAGTTCGATGCTGTGGCGGGCTTAGAAGCCCGCGGCTTCTTGCTGGCAGCCGCGGCTGCCATTGATGCGGGCGTGGGCGTGCTCCCTATTCGTAAAGGGGGCAAGCTCCCCGGCGACATCATCGGTGAAACCTATGACCTCGAATATGGCACAGCAACCCTCGAAGTGAACCCGATTTCGTTACCAACTGGATCCCGAGTGCTGGTCTTGGACGATGTCCTGGCAACAGGTGGCACTATTGATGCCTCTGTGTCTCTCATTGAGCGAGCAGGGTGGCAAGTGGCAGGTATTGCTGTTGTGCTGGAACTCGAAGCTTTAGGTGGACGTGAACGCCTGGCAGGGCGTGAGATTCACTCACTCGTCACACTCTAGAAGGCTCTACGCTGGTGAGTATGACGACTCCCACCTATGCGCTCAATGACGGTCTAGTTCTTCCTCAGATCGGTCTGGGAACCTACAAACTCACCGGTGACGACGGCATCGCCTCGATTGTCAACGCTATCCATGAGGGTTACCGCCTGATTGACACCGCAACTCGCTACAACAACGAGGTTGAAGTGGGCAAAGCTATTGCAGCTTCGGGTGTTCCTCGCGAGGAGATCATCGTCACCACCAAACTTCCTGGTGCTGCACACGGTTTCGACGAGACCATGGCTGCGTTTGAACTGAGCCGCCAAGCCATGAACCTCGACTACATCGACCTGTATTTGATTCACTGGCCAAACCCCAGCGTGAACCGCTATCTCGATTCCTGGCAGGCCATGATTGAGCTCAAGGATGACGGTCTGGCCAAGAGCATTGGTGTGTGTAACTTCACCGAAGAATTCTTGACCAAAATCATCGACGCCACCGGCGTCGTGCCCTCTGTGAACCAGATCGAACTCCACCCGTACTTCCCCCAGGCACAGATGCGTGCCTTCCATGCTCAGCACGGTATTCAAACCGAAAGCTGGAGCCCTTTGGGTAAGACGGAAGAACTGCGTAACGAGAAGGTCATCACGGACCTTGCTCAATCACGCGGAGTCACTCCAGCTCAGCTCATTCTTCGCTGGCACACCCAGCTCGGTGCTTTGCCTTTGCCGAAGTCAGCAGATCGTGGTCGTCAGATGTCGAACCTGCACAGCTTCGACTTTGACCTCTCCCCTGAAGAGATGGATGTCATCTCCGGTCTGGAGAGGGGACGCCTCTGGGGTGGAGACCCCAACACGCACGAAGAGATGTAGTTCGAAAGAACGACGAGTTAGGCGGCTTGTGCTGCCTTCTTTGCCAGCCGGCGCTTCACGAGCGTCACAATCACCGCAATAATCGCGACCCCGATGGTGAAGAGCACGTTCGGGCCGTTCAAGATCAAGAGCACGATGGTCATCGCTAGTGCTACGACGGCAACCCACCAGTCCCAGCTCCAGCGAGGGAAAATCAGCACAGCAGCGGTCATGCCCAGTACATAGATGGCCACCATGGAGCTCAAGTGAATGGGAATCAAGCTGAGCAACTGGAAATCTTGGGCGAACAAGATGGCAAAGAAGATGATGGAAATTCCCAATGACAGCGCCAAGCTCCTGCGGGGAACTTCATCTGGCTCAGCACCCTTGGCGAAATAGCGGGGGAGATCTCCGTCACGTCCCAGGGAAGCACCCAGCTTGCCAATGGCAGCTAGATAAGCATTGAGCACGCCCAGGGACACAATCGCCGCGATGCTGGCAATGATGATTGAACCAGCCTTGGGGGCGGTTTCATTCACCAGGGTCAGTAGAGGAACGCTGCCTTTGCCGGCATCTTCGCCGAGCACGCCGATGGTGACCCATTGCAGTGCCAAATAGGCAGTTCCCACAATCACCAGAGCAATACCGGTGGCAATAGGGATGGTCTTGCGAGGGTTCTTGAACTCAGCAGCAATGTGAGTTCCAACTTCCCAGCCGGCGAATGCCCACACGAACAAGCTGATGGCCACGCCCACACCAACCCAGCCATGGGGCATGAACGGCTGGAAGCTGGTTTCCTGCACTGCAGGAGCGCCATAGGCAATCACGCCAACGACAACAACCACAAGAAGTGCGCTCAGGCCTAGCTGCACCCAGCCAGCAACCTTCACGCCGAACAGATTCAGTGTGAAGGGCACGAGGAAGAGCACTGCGGCAACCGCGGGCAAGAGTGATCGGTCTGCGCCGGTAATGGCGACAACGTATTCAGCACCCATCACCGCAACAACAGGTTCGCCGGCAGCTACGCCGAAGTAAAAGAGATATCCAGCAACGCGGGCCCAGGTGTTTCCCATGGACTTGCGCACATAGCTGGCAACACCGCCTGAATCGGGATAGCGGGCAGCAAGCGCGGCAAAGGTTCCTGCCAGAGGGATAGAAAGCACAAAGATGATCGCAACAGAGAGGATCGAGGCGGGTCCTGCAACCTGAGCAGCTAAACCAGGAAGAACCAAGATGCCGGTGCCCAGCACGCTGGCGATATAGAGAGCAGTTCCCTGCGCAATGCCGAGGGTGCCTTTGTGTTCGCTCACTGAATTACTCTGTCATGAAAACTCAGAGCAATGAACCTCACACTGCGACATCTCATTCAGGCTCAGCCTAAGAAGCCGCGCAGAAGCGCAGCAGAACCTGAAACGTGGTCTGCCATCGCGGCGCTTGCTTTCTCGGCGTCTCCCGTGAGAATCGCCAACACGATGGCTTCATGCTGTTCATTTGAGTGCGAGATATTGGGTGCAAGTAAGGGAATGCCATCGAGCAGTTCGTTGACCCTCATGCGTGAGGTAGCTACTTGGGAGAGCAATGAGGGTGAGCCTGTCAGCTCGGCTATCAGCAGGTGAAGCCGGGAATCGAGCATGCGGTAGTTATCCGCCGTGGACTCGGCGGTTTCTTGGAGCACAGCCCAGAGTTGTTCTCGTTCCACAGAACTCAAACTGCGGGTAGCAGCATGAGAAGCAGCACCACATTCCAAGATCTCTCTCAGAATGAGCACATCTTCAAGCTCATCGTGAGTGAAATCAATCTGGTGGGTTAGCTCACCATCGCGCCCCATGCGCAGGGGTTGTGTGGGAAGGTTTTCCGACACAAATGTCCCGCCGTATCGACCACGTTTCACGACGAGGTAACCGGCATCTACTAAAGCTGAAATAGCAAGCCGAACAGTGTCTCGGCTCACATCGAGCATGCTCGCGAGCTCGCGTTCTGGAGGGAATTGAACTCCTGGAAGTGCCAGACCTAATCGAATGGTTTGAAGCAGGCGCTCAACCGTTTCTTCATAGGTGTTTCCTCCTCGGACAGGCCGCAGTAGTAAGTCCCCATTGAGGGGGCTTACTACTGCAGCCAATCCGGGTGAGGTTTCTGGAGGCATTGGAGGTGTGCTTAGTCCAGTGGTGTGACGTAGGCGGAGGAGATGCCGCCATCAACCAGGAAGGTTGATCCGGTGATGAAGGAGGCGTCATCACTTGCCAGGAAGGCAACGGACGCAGCGAGCTCTTCGGGCTTGGCAAAGCGACCCACAGGGATGTGAACCAAGCGGCGCTGAGCGCGCTCAGGGTCTTTAGCAAAGAGTTCCTGAAGCAGGGGAGTGTTCACTGGCCCAGGGCAGAGGGCGTTGACGCGAATACCCTGACGAGCAAACTGAACACCGAGCTCGCGGCTCATTGCGAGAACGCCACCCTTAGAGGCGGTGTAAGAGATCTGCGAGGTTGCCGAACCCATCACGGCAACGAAGGATGCCGTGTTGATGATCGAGCCACTCTGCTGCTTCACCATGTGGCGAAGTGCTGCTCGAGAGCAGAGGTAGACCGACTTGAGGTTGACGTCTTGAACCTTGTTCCACGCAGGAAGTTCAGTGGTCTCAATGGAGTCGTCATCGGGAGGTGAAATACCTGCGTTGTTGAAGGCAATGTCGACAGATCCGTAGACCTTGAAAGCGGTGTCAAAGAGGTTGTTGACCTGATCTTCATCGGTCACGTCTGCACGGACATAGAGACCGCCCACTTCTGCTGCAGCTGCATCTCCTACTTCCTGAGGGACAACGTCGCCAATAACGACGGTTGCGCCTTCAGCAGCGAAGCGCTTAGCCGTGGCAAAGCCAATACCGCTTGCGCCACCGGTAATCACAGCAACCTTGCCGGCAAGACGCTGGGTGAGGTCAATCTTTTCGATACTCATTGTTTTTCTCCTTAGTGAGGTTGTTCAGGTCTTAGTCGGCAGGAATGAAGACGTTTTTGGTTTCGGTGAAAGCCAATGCCGCATCTGGACCGAGCTCGCGGCCCAGTCCTGACTGCTTGAAACCACCGAAGGGGGTGTTGTAACGGACGGAAGAGTGTGAGTTCACGGATAGGTTTCCAGACTCGACGCCGCGAGAAATGCGCAGTGCACGTCCCACGTCACGGGTCCAAATAGATCCTGAAAGGCCGTACTCTGTTGCATTCGCCAGTTCCATAGCGTCTGCATCGTCGTCAAAAGGAAGCACCGTGACGACAGGACCAAAGATTTCATCCGTTGCACTGATGTGGTTGCGGGAATCAGGAGTCAGCACAGTGGGGGCGAACCAGTAGCCAGCACCTTCTGGGGCAGAACCGCGGAAAGCAACAGGGGCATCGCTGGGCACGTAGGAAGAAACGCTGTCGAAGTGCTTCTTGTGAACCAAGGGACCCATCTCTGTAGCTTCATCGAGAGGGTTACCTACCTTGACGCCCTTGACGGCTGGTTCGAGGTATTCCATGAACTTGTCATAGACACTGCGCTGAACCAAGATTCGACTGCGGGCACAGCAGTCCTGGCCTGCGTTCTCGAAGACACCATAGGGAGCGCTTGCGGCTGCTTTCTCGAGGTCTGCATCTGCGAACACAATATTGGCGCTCTTGCCACCCAGTTCCAGAGTCACGCGCTTGATCTGATCAGCGGCACCCGCCATGATCCGCTTGCCCACTGCGGTGGAGCCAGTGAAGACAACCTTGCGCACGGTGGGGTTGGTAACGAAACGTTCTCCCACGACAGAACCCTGACCGGGCAGAACCTGGAATAGTCCTTCAGGAAGTCCAGATTGCAGGGCTAGCTCACCCAAGCGAATACTGGTGAGGGGTGTCCACTCAGCAGGCTTCAGGACAACAGCATTACCGGCTGCAAGGGCTGGAGCAAAGCCCCAGGATGCAATAGTCATCGGGAAGTTCCACGGGGTAATCACACCGACAACACCGAGAGGTTCTTGGAAGGTGAAGTCAATGCCGCCGGCAACAGGAATTTGCTTGCCAAAGAGACGCTCTGGTGTTGCAGAGTAATACTCGAGCACATTACGGACGTGTTCAGCTTCCCAGCGAGCCTGGCCAATGGGGTGGCCGGAGTTACGAACTTCGAGCTGAGCAAGGTTTTCAATATCGCCATCCACGGCATCAGCGAAGAGGCGCAGAGCTGCAGCGCGGTCAGCGGGGTTCCTTGCAGCCCATTCTTTCTGTGCACGCTTGGCAAGATCAATTGCCTCATCTGTTTGCTCCAGGCTCAGGTGCTCAATGGTTTCGCCCGCTTCTTCGGTTGCGGGGTTAATGATGGTGTAACTCACGATGAGCTCCTTTGAGTGTTGCGGGGGTGGTGGTGGGCATATTCTTTTGCTGCATCCACCAGGCCTTCAAAGAGGCCTATGTCTTCGGGGGTTTGTTCTGGGTGCCATTGCACGGCAAGGCCGAACGGAACGTCATCAAGTTGGAGCGCTTCAATCACTCCGTCCTCAGTGGAGGCAACAACGCTGAGGCCTTCGCCGAGCTCACCAATTGCTTGGTGGTGATACATGGCGCCCACGGGGGCTTCATTGCCCAGAACAGAGGCAAGGAGTGAATCTTCAGCAACCTTCACAGGAATGTGACTGAAGTTGCCTTGACCTTTTTGGTAGCGGTCATCTCCGACTACTTCAGGGAGGTGTTGAATCAGGTCCCCACCACGGATGACATTCAGCATCTGCGCACCGCGGCAAATACCAAGAAAAGGCAGTTCTCGATTAATCGCCGCCGTCAGGAGTGCATCCTCGAGAGCATCACGATCTGGCCTGGGCTCATCTGTCATTGGGTGAGGCGTCTGTCCATAACGGGCAGGATCAACGTCTTTACCGCCACAGATTATCAATCCATCTAACCCGTCCAGAATGGTTTCAGCGCTTTCCGCATCGATGGCCTGTGGGGGGAGAAGAACGGCAATGCCGCCGGCTTTGTTCACAGCGTTGAAATACACCTTCGGTAAGAAGGCAGCTTGAACATCCCAGACGCCTGACTGGGCTTGTTCTAGGTAGGTGGTGAGCCCGATAACGGGTTTGCGGTTAGAGACGCTCGAAGCCACGAACACGCTCCCAGTCAGTAATAGCAGAGTCATAGGCTGCTACTTCGATACGTGCGTAGTTGAGGTAGTGATCAACAACGTCCTGTCCGAAAGCTTCCTTGGCGATGGTTGAGTTGGCAAACAACTCAGCTGCATCACGCAGGCTTGAGGGGACGCGTGGTGCACCTCCGGTGTAGGCATTGCCTGTAGTGAGCGGCTCGAGTTCGAGCTCGTTTTCAATACCGTGCAATCCTGCAGCAATCAGTGCAGCAACTGCGAGGTACTGGTTCACATCTCCACCTGGTACGCGTTGCTCCACACGCATACCGTGGCCTTGCCCTACAACACGAAGTGAGCAGGTGCGGTTATCCAAGCCCCACGCAACTGCGGTGGGAGCGAAGCTGCCATCGACATAGCGCTTGTACGAGTTGATGTTGGGAGCGAAGAACAGGGAGAGTTCACGCATTGCAGCAATTTGGCCAGCCAAGAAGTGGCGGAACATCTTGCTCATGCCATGTTCAGCGTTCTTGTCTGCGAAGACAGGGTTGCCGTCTGTATCGCGCAAGCTGATGTGAATGTGGCAGGAGTTACCTTCACGCTCATTGAACTTCGCCATGAAGGTCAATGACTTGCCGTGCTTATCGGCGATGACTTTGGCACCGCTCTTATACACAGAGTGGTTGTCACAGGTGACGAGTGCTTCGTCATAACGGAAAGCAATCTCCTGCTGGCCGAGGTTGCACTCGCCCTTGACTCCTTCGCAATACATGCCGGCAGCATCCATCGAGTTGCGGATGTCTCGAAGTAACGGTTCAACACGGGTTGAGGCGAGGAGGTCGTAGTCCACGTTGTAGTCGGTGGAGGGACGCAGGTTGTCGTATCCCTTGGCCCAGGCTTCGCGGTAGGTGTCGTCAAAGACGATGAATTCAAGCTCGGTGCCCACGAAGGGAACGAGGCCGTGGGCAGCCAGGCGGTTGATCTGGGTGCGCAAGATTTCACGAGGAGACTGCATGACAGGGGAATGGTCAAGCCATTGCATATCTGCCATCACCATGGCAGTGCCTTCGAGCCAGGGAGCCGTGCGCAGGGTGCTCATGTCGGGGATCATGGCCATATCTCCATAGCCACGTTCCCAGCTCGAGATGGAGTAGCCATCTACGGTGTTGTTTTCGACATCTACCGCGAAGAGATAGTTGCAGCACTCGGCGCCGTGCGCCATCACGTCCTCAACGAAGAGGCGAGCTGAAACACGCTTACCCACCAAGCGGCCTTGCATATCGGTGAAGGAGACGATGACAGTGTCAATCGTTCCGGCTTCAACCAGGGCTTTGAGGCCTTCTGCGGTGAGGTTCCCAGCTGCAGTGGACATTGTCACTCTCTTCCTTGAGGTAGGTATTCCAACCATTAGACCACTCTATTGAAGATTCCGTGTCAAGCGTTCTTGGGTAAATAGCAGATTTTTTTCAGATTAATTATTTGTTAAAGGTAGTTACAAGAACCAATTTGAGGCATATAGTCATCTCCAAGGAATCTCACAGCGTTGTGTGCCTCACCTCGATCCTTGAGGTGCTCAACCCGAGCAGAAGGAAATGTAAATGTCCAAAGACACCTTGAACGTCTCGGGTGTGACGTACACAACCGCAGACGCCAACTATTTCAAGAAACGGACGCTTAAGCGTTCGGCTGGTTTGTGGGGTCTCTGGGGCCTTGCCGTCGCTGCCGTGGTCTCCGGAGACTTCTCCGGTTGGAACTTCGGTATCGGCTTTGCCGGCTTTGGCGGAATGCTGATCGCATTCGCCGTCCTCATCTTCATGTACTACGGAATGATGTTCAGCATTGGAGAGATGGCGGGAGCCATGCCTCACTCTGGTGGAGCATATTCATTCGCCCGATCGGCAATGGGGCCGTGGGGTGGATTTATTACCGGTCTCGCAGAAACGATTGAGTATGTCGCAACCACAGCCGTGGTTGTCTTCTTCTCGGCGTCCTATGCCAATAGTGTGACCAGTGAACTCTTAGGGCTGAACCTGCCCATGTTCGTCTGGTACATCATTCTGTATGCGGTGTTCGTGCTGCTGAACTCTGCCGGCTCCGCTGTCTCCTTCAAGTTCGCCATTGTGGTGTCCATCATCTCAATCGCTATCTTGCTGGTGTTCTCTGTCATGGCTGTCTTCTCGGGCAAGCTTGACTTCGACTCCCTCTGGAACATCGCGCCAGATGCAGGACAGTCCACCTTCCTTCCTCACGGCTGGGTGCCCATCCTGTTTGCACTTCCCTACGCCATGTGGTTCTTCCTGGGTATTGAGGAACTTCCTCTTGCTGCTGAAGAATCTCACGACCCCGTCAAGGACATTCCTCGTGCAGGTCTGATTGCTCGCACCACGCTGATTGTGACTGGTCTGCTGGTTCTGTTCCTCAACACCGCCCTCGTTGGCGCTGAAGGAATCAGCGCTGCAGGCGAGCCATTGCTTGATGGCTTCCGTGCCATGGTCGGTGACGGTGCTGCTGCCGTGCTCGCACTCTTCGCGTTGATTGGTCTGCTTGCTTCCCTGCAGGGAATCATGTTCGCCTACGGTCGCAACATGTACTCACTCTCCCGAGCTGGTTACTACCCCAAGGTCCTGTCTTTGACAGGCAAGCGAGAGACTCCTTACGTTGCTTTGACTGTTGGTGCAGTCATTGGTTTCTTGGCCCTTATCGCTGTTGACTCCCTGGGTGGAGCAAGTGGTGTTGCGGGAGCTATCGTGCTCAACATCGCTGTATGGGGTGCTGTTATTGCCTACATCCTGCAAATGGTCTCCTTTGTGATCCTGCGCAAGAAGTTCCCCAAGGCCAACCGTCCTTACAAGAGCCCCTGGGGAGTACCCGGTGCTGTTATTGCGGCGATTGTGTCCCTGGCAATCTTCTTCGGATTCTTCATCAATGAGCCCGCTCGCCCAGCCATCGTCGCCATTGCGGTTATTTACGCACTGATGTTGATTGGCTTTGCGCTCTGGGGCCGCAAGCGCCTCGTGCTCTCACCCGAAGAGGAATACGCCGTCTCAGGTGGTCTCCACGGAGATCCTCAGAAAGAAGGCTACGGCGGAAAGGTCGAGAAGGAACTTCTCGCTTCCGACGGAGTTGACGGAGAAAAGTAACATCACGTGAAATATGGGGCCGGTTCCTTCTGGGGAGCCGGCCCTTTTCTCTGCCAGAATTAAGTTATGACTGAACACAACCTCACTAAGCCAGAAATCGACGCACCCATGGGTGACGCTCCTTCTGAGCTCACCATTACAGA
>NZ_CAKZII010000068.1 GCF_936931525.1 uncultured Aurantimicrobium sp. | reverse complement strand
AGACGCGTGCGAATACGTGCGGCTAGCTCTCCTGGGTTGAAGGGCTTGACCATGTAGTCATCAGCACCTGCTTCAAGTCCTGCAACAACATCTGCTGCGTCACCCTTGGCAGTGAGCATGATGATGGGCACGCCAGATTCCTGGCGAATCTGACCACACACTTCAATACCGTCAAAGCCGGGAAGCATGAGGTCAAGTAGAACGAGGTCAGGCTTGTGTTCGCGGAATGCAGCAAGTGCTTCTGCGCCATCGGCACAGAACGAAGGCGTAAAGCCTTCGCCTTCCAGGACGATACCGACCATCTCCGCCAACGCGGCGTCATCGTCTACAACCAGAATGCGTGCACTCATGCGTTAGAGCCTAGTCTCCAAGGACTAGTAGCGGTAATGGTCAACCTTGTAAGGACCTTCGACAGGCACGCCAATGTAGTCAGCCTGCTCAGGTGACAAGGTGGTCATTTTCACGCCCAGAGCGTCCAAGTGCAGACGTGCCACCTTCTCGTCCAGGTGCTTGGGGAGCACGAAAACACCCACAGGGTAGTTCTCGCGGCGAACGAAGAGTTCCATCTGTGCAAGCACCTGGTTCGCAAAGGAGTTACTCATCACGAAGGAGGGGTGACCTGTTGCATTACCGAGGTTCATCAGGCGACCTTCGGAGAGCACCAAGATGCTGCGGCCGTTAGGCATGCGCCATTCGTGAACCTGAGGCTTGATTTCAACCTTCTCTGCACCAGCAAGGTTCTCCAGTGAGACCATGTCGATTTCGTTATCGAAGTGTCCCACGTTGGCCACGATGGCCTGGTGCTTCATCGCCAGCAAGTGCTCAAGACGAATCACGTCTTTGTTGCCAGTGGTGGTGACAAAGATGTCGACCTGGTCCACTACGTTCTCAAGAGTGTCGACCTGGTAGCCGTCCATGGCTGCCTGAAGAGCGCAAATGGGGTCGATCTCGCTGACAATCACGCGAGCACCCTGGCCACGCAGAGCTTCTGCAGAACCCTTACCGACATCGCCATAACCGGCAACGAAGGCAACCTTGCCGCCGATGAGAACATCGGTGGCACGGTTCAAACCATCGGGCAGGGAGTGGCGGATGCCGTACTTGTTATCAAATTTGCTCTTGGTGACAGAGTCGTTGACGTTGATAGCAGGGAACAGCAGTTCCTGCTTGGCAAAGAGTTCATAGAGGCGGTGAACACCCGTGGTGGTTTCTTCGGTCACACCGATGAGTTCACCCGCGACACTCTGCCAACGTGACGGAGTCTCGGCAACGGTCTTGCGCAGGAGTTCAAGGATGACGCCATATTCGTGGCTGTCTGACGCAGAAGTTTCTGGAACAGCACCAGCAAGTTCAAACTCACGTCCCTTGTGAACCAAGAGGGTGGCGTCGCCACCGTCATCGAGGATCAGGTTGGGGCCGATCCACTCAGCACCTGCAGCGGAGGCTTCTGTTGACCAGTCAAAGATGCGCTCGGTGCACCACCAGTACTCGTCGAGGGTTTCACCCTTCCACGCGAACACGGGAGCGCCGGCAGGTGCGTCCACGGTTCCGGTGGGACCGACAGCGATTGCAGCTGCTGCTTCGTCTTGGGTTGAGAAAATGTTGCAGCTTGCCCAACGAACCTGAGCACCAAGTGCCACCAACGTTTCAATGAGAACAGCGGTCTGCACGGTCATGTGCAGGCTGCCGGCAATGCGAGCACCCTTGAGGGGCTGGGTGGGGCCAAACTCTTCGCGCAGAGCCATCAGGCCGGGCATTTCGTTCTCAGCCAGGCGGATCTGGTGGCGGCCAGCTTCGGCCAGGCTCAGGTCTGCGACCTTGAATTCCAGGCCGGAACGAGCATCAAAAGTTGCAGTGGGCATCAGCACAGTCATGACTCAAGTTTAGAGCCGGATCTGCAGCCCAAAAGGCCGCAGGAACCTAGGAACGAATGAGAGAAAGAACTTCGTCCCGGATGGCAGACATGGTCTGCTCATCCGCAGCTTCCACGTTCAAGCGCAGGAGAGGCTCTGTGTTGGATGGACGCACAGAGAACCACCAGAAGGCATCGCCTTCTGCGGTGTTCCCGGTGATGGTCATGCCATCTAGGGCATCTTCCGAACCACGGGAAGCGAATGCGTCACGCACTCGCTGCGTGGCTGCCTTCACGTCGCTGACGGTGGAGTTGATTTCACCACTGCTGGCATAGGGCATGAACTCGGCAGCGAACGCAGAGAGCGACTTGGGCTGGTGGCCAAATTCTGCCAGCACATGCATGGCAGCGAGCATGCCGTTGTCAGCACCCCAGAAGTTGCTGAAGTAGTAGTGAGCGGAGTGCTCTCCACCAAAGACAGCACCGGTGGCAGCCATCTGGTCTTTGATCAAGGAGTGACCCACGCGGGTGCGGACAGGCGTAGCCCCCGCACCAATGATGGTCTCTTTCACAATGTTCGAAGAGATGAGGTTGTGAATGACAAAGATCTCGTCATTCGGAGTTGCTGCCTTAGCCCGTGCAATCTCACGCAGCGCAACAATGGCCGAAACTGCCGAAGGAGTGACAGGAGCACCCTTCTCATCGATAACGAAGCAACGGTCAGCGTCACCATCAAATGCCAGGCCTAGATCAGCTCCGTGTTCAACAACTGCCTTCTGCAGGTCAACCAGGTTCTTGGGCTCCAGGGGGTTGGCCTCGTGGTTGGGGAAGTTGCCGTCCAGCTCGAAATACATCGGGATGATCTCGATGGGAAGAGCTGGAAGACCTGCTGCAGTTCCGAGCACGGCAGGAACCGTCATTCCACCCATGCCGTTGCCCGCATCAACAACAACGCGGATGGGCTTGATGCCAGAGAGATCCACGAGCGAACGAAGGTAACCGGCGTAGTCAGCCAGGACATCTACCTCGCGGTAAGAACCAGGGGTTGCAACTGTTTCTAGGCCGTTCTCGAGGTAGTCGCAGGCACGGTCGCGGATAGCTGCCAAGCCAGTGTCCAAGCTGATGCCCTGAGCACCCGCACGAGAGAACTTGATGCCGTTATAGGCGGCAGGGTTGTGGCTAGCGGTGAACATAGCTGCAGGGGCATTCCAAGAACCCGATGCGAAGTACGTCTCATCTGTGGAACACAGACCGAGGTTGACCACGTTTGCACCACGTGCCTGAGCACCGCGGGCAAAGGCAGCGGCAAAGCCAGGTGACGAGTCACGCATGTCGTGGCCAACAACAACTTCTGAGCCAGCGCCGTTGATCTCATCGATGAAGCCGGCAGCGAGTGCTTCGACCATTTCTTCGGTGAGCTGTTCTCCCACAAGACCACGGACGTCATAGGCCTTGACGATAGAACGCAGGCTCTCAACAGCAGAATTACTCATTAGCTAAGTCTAAATGGCGCATCTCGTTCCAGCCTTGAGGCGCAGTGAAACCGAGAGCATGCTTTCGGCACAAATCATGGGCTGCTGACTCTGGTTCCGGAGAGAGCGGACCCAGGACAGCAAGCTTGTCGTCATAGTCATAGGTCAGCGTGAAGAAGGCCGGCTGCTTGCAGCGACCTTTGGTGCAGACACGTTCCATGGTTTTCAGGGTAGCGCGGAGGTAGCATGGGCGCATGGACAGCACATTCCCCACCACGGTTCCTAACCGTGGCTTGAGCCGTGATCGTCACGGCCGCGGAATGCGTGGACCGGTCACTGGTCCCCACCTGCCTCAACTTCGTGGGCGATACGAAACCTTCATGCTGACGATTGCTCACACCGTGGACTACCTGCGCAGCATGTGGGCAGAAGAGCTGGCTGATGTGCACTTCGATGTGGCCCCCACACCTCCTCGCGTGGAGGTCAATGGAGTGGTGGAGCGTTGGAAGGTCGACCACGAACGTCGACGCATTGTGCTTTATCGTGTCCCCATTCAAAGAATGAGCAAACTCCACAAAGACGACCCTCTCCATCGGCAGATGATGATTGAAAGTGTTGTCTTTCGGGCAGTGGCGGAATTACTTGGCAAAGATCCGTGGGATCTAGGTCCTGAGCGACTGCGACCCTAATTCGTTTCTAGCGAGGGTAGATTGTGATGCTTGACCCCAAGACATTTGCAGGGTTGAGGGCAATAGAAGAACCAACACCTGCACCAGAGTAGGTGAGTCCGCCGACCAATCCCTTAACTCCCTTCACGGTGTAGTTCATTCCAGAGGTGAGCGGTGAGGTCACCATTTCGCCGGAAGGAACTTTCAACGTGATCTCCTTCTGGCCCGCAGAGGAGAGACTAACTTCCGCCACCCTGTTCGACGGGTTATAAAAAGTAACCGAAGGGTTCAGACCCACAGGCAGAGGGATAAGTACTTCTTCGGTGAGGAACGAGCTCGAGGAAATCCAGGTGAAATCACCACCAGTAAGTGGAGCACTCGATGCTGCCGCAGCAGGATCAATCACTGCATCCTGCACAGTACGCACTCCAGCTACAAGCGGCTGTTGAGAGGTGACAATGACTGTGTAGGTGCCATCAGGAATACCAGTCAAAGGAAGCTGTACAGCTTTTTGGGCAAGCAGATTGGCTGAATACTCGACTTTTTTTCCTGTGCTGGAGAGCAGCGTGACTTTCACTTCGCTGTTTTTTTCTCCGGGAACTAATACTCGGATACCGGGATCGAGGTCACTGACTACGTCGCCGAT
>NZ_CAKZII010000067.1 GCF_936931525.1 uncultured Aurantimicrobium sp. | reverse complement strand
ATGACCGGTGGCGATGGTCCACGTATGCACCACGTTGCTTTCTCTACCCACGAGAAGCACAACATCCTAGCTATCTGCGACAAGCTTGGTGCTTTGCGCATGTCGGACCACATCGAGCGCGGTCCCGGCCGTCACGGTGTCTCGAACGCGTTCTACCTCTACCTGCGCGACCCTGACGGTCACCGCGTAGAGATCTACACCCAGGACTACTACACCGGCGACCCTGACAACCCCGTTGTCACCTGGGACGTTCACGACAACCAGCGTCGTGACTGGTGGGGCACCCCCGTCGTGCCTTCTTGGTACACCGACGCATCACTGGTTCTCGACCTCGATGGTAACCCTCAGCCCATCATTGCCCGAACGGACGCCTCTGAAATGGCAGTCACCATCGGTGCAGATGGCTTCTCCTACGGCCGCGAAGGCGAAGAGATGCCTGATTGGAAAAAGGGCGAATTCAAGTTGGGTAACCAGCTCTAAAACACCTTGAGTGACATGATGCCCATCCATTGGATGGGCATCATGTTTTTCTCACCATGACGAAGCTCTGTCAGGGGAAAGACAAGGGCCAGATTCCATTTCAGGAATCTGGCCCTTGTCGTATCAGTTCGCGCTGCGAATGCTTTTTAGAAGGGGTATGGCGCAATCTCGGGGCGCAGTGTGAGCCACTGTGTCTCGGTGAAAGCCTCGATGTTGGCCTTTGCGCCACCGAAACGTGAACCTGTACCCGAAGCTCCCACGCCACCGAAGGGGATGTTTGCTTCGTCGGAAACGGTCTGCTCGTTGATGTGGATGATTCCGCTGTTGATTGCGTCCGCAATCTTCATCGCTTCTCCCACATCTCCGAGGATTCCCAAGGACAGGCCGTAGTCACCTTCAGAAGCCAATGCGATGGCTTCTTCGGTCGTGGAGAACTTGATCACAGGAGCGACAGGGCCGAAGATCTCGTCCTTCCATGCGCTCATTTCTGGGGTCAGGTTCGAGAGCACGGTGGGCTTGAAGAAGTTGCCTTCGTGAGTTCCGCCAGCAGCCAATGTTCCACCGGCTGCGACCGTGGCATCGACGATGGACTGCACGCGAGCAGTCTGGTTCGCGTCGATGATTGGCCCTAATGCGACCTGCTCGGTGGCGGGGTTTCCCACAGGAAGGTGTGACGCCTTCTCTGACAACAGTGCAACGTATTCATCATGAAGTGACTCATGCACGATGTGACGACCAGTGGTCATGCAGATCTGGCCCTGGTGCATGAAGGAGCCAAAAGCTCCAGCAGATGCTGCTTTTGCCAGATCTGCACCAGGAAGGATGATCAGGGCGTTGTTTCCACCGAGTTCCAGGTGAGTTCGCTTGAGGTGGCGGGCTCCGAGCTCGCCTACCTTGCGACCAGCAGCAGTAGAACCTGTGAAGGAAACAACGCGAACTTCGGGGGCCGCAACTACAGCTTCACCGACATCAACACCACCGTTGACCAGCTGAAGAACACCATCAGGAAGGCCAGCCTCCTGGAAGATGCGAACCAGTGACACACCTGCACCTACAGCGGTGCGAGGGTCTGGCTTGAGAATGACGGCGTTACCCAGTGCAATCGCAGGCGCAACCGAACGGATCGAGAGAATCAGTGGGAAGTTGAAGGGTGCAATGACGGTGACAACACCTGCGGGGCGTTGACGTGACATGCTCCAGCGATCTTCGTTCGATGGAAGAACGTCACCCATCGGGTGAGTGGGAAGTGCAGAAGCTTCGAAACATTCATTCGCTGCGATGTGGGTCTCAAGTCCTGCTTTGGGGGGAATAGAACCGGCTTCTTTAATCAGCCAACCGTGAATTTCTTCGGCATGCTTTTCCCAGAGTTCACCTGCACGGCGAAGAACAGCCGCACGAGCTTCAGGTTTTTGTGCCGCCCATTCCTTTTGGGCTGCCGCAGCAGCATGAGCTGCCTTGTTGACGTCTTCGACGGAAGCAACACCGATGGAACCAAGCTTTTCACCAGTGGCGGGGGAAACCACATCGCGGGTACCTCCACCGGCAGCAACCCAGCCGTTGATAAAGATTTTGTCGCTCCAGAGAGCGGGATCGAGAAGTGTCATGTCTCCTCCTTGAGACCTTTCATTCGTCACCTCTGGGGCAAACGCCTCACAGGTCTGATTAGGAGAATACCGTGCACAAAATGTCAATCACTTGTCCATCCGCGCAAGTGCATTGCTTGATTGTTCCAAAAACTCAACTCCGGTGCAATAGTTAGGAGATTCACATAGTTGTGCATTCCTGGAGGAAACCCCATGTCGAACTCCCCTGCAATCTCAGTGCGTGACGCAGCCTTAAATGTGATGAGAGATGCCGGAATAAGCCGCATTTTTGCAAACCCTGGCTCTACAGAGATCAGCCTGCTGTCCAACTTCCCTGAAGACCTCCAGTTCACTCTTGCTCTGCACGAAGGCTCTGTCATCGGCATGGCTACTGGCCTGGCCATCGCCACAGGTGAGCCAGCACTGGCAATTGTGCACACCACTGCTGGTTTAGGCAATGCAATTGGAGCTATCGCCACTGCGCGAGTGAACCGCGCTCCCATTGCCATCATTGTGGGCCAACAGGACCGTCGCCATCTTGCAACCGAGCCATTCCTCGCTGGAAAACTGAGAGGCCTCGCAGGCGAGTACCCAGTGTGGTTCAACGAGCCTGTAACCGCGCAGGATGTTCCAGCGGCTATTGCCCGCGCCATTTACGAAGCTCGACTTCGCCGCGGTCCCGCAATCGTGGTCGTCCCGATGGATGACTGGAGCCAGTTAGCCGACCCCGACCATGTTTTTGCGGCCCCAGCTCGCGTGGAACGCGGCACGACTGTTGCTCCGGAAGTCATTTCCCAGCTCGCCCACCGCATCAACTTGGCCAAGCACCCGGTCATCATTGCCGGTGCCGGAAATGACAGCGTTGAGGGCTGGGCTGAAGCGGTGCGACTTTCTGAGCATCTGCATGTGCCGGTCTTCCAAGAGTCTTTCGCCGGGCAAGCAGGTTTCCCTCAGGATCACCCTAACTTTGCTGGCTTCCTCTCCGCAGCACGATCTGTCGTGCGCACACAACTCGCTGAGTTTGACCTGATTCTTGCCTTAGGTGCGCCTGTTTTCAGGCAATACAACTTCGAAGCTGGACCTATGTTCCCGGAGGGAACAACTGTTCTTCTCATCACTGAAGACACTGATGAAGCTCTGCGCTCGCCTGCCGATATATCGGTCATTGGCTCCTTGCCGACTTCCCTCAAGCAACTCACCGAACAAACCACGTCCCGCGATTCACGCAAGGCACTGGTCGTGAAGCGTAGGCCAGCACCTAGCGCCCCCCTATCCGGAGAACCGCTGCGTGCTTCACACCTCATGGCCGCACTGGCTGAGCGGTTAAGCTCCCACACGATCGTGGTAGAAGAGACCCCCAGTAGCCGACCAGACCTCCACGACTTATTGCCAGCCCGTGAACCACAAGGCTTCATCAGTGCCGCCATGGGCGGTCTCGGATTCGGTCTGCCTGCCACCATTGGCCTCAAAATGGGCGCACCGGAACGACCCGTTGTTGCCGTCCTGGGCGATGGCTCTTCGATGTATGGCATCCAAGGCCTCTGGAGTGCGCGCCACTACAACGTGGGCTGTTTATTCATTATTTTGAACAACAATCGCTATGCCGTCATGGACCGCCTGGCAGATAAGTTCGGGAAGGGTGGGCCTGCCTGGCCTGCATTCGATGAAATTGACTTTGTCCAGCTCAGCGAAAGCCTGGGAGTCTCGGCCACTCGAATCTCAAGTTATGACCAGATGATTACTCTCCTTGACGAGATCATCCCCACTCTCACTACGAGAACTAGCGCGTTGACTCTGGTTGTGGATGTTGAACCTGAACTGACCTTCGCTCCATGACCGAATCTGCTTCTCGGAGAGCAATACCTGTCACCACTTTGTTTGCCCTAGGAATTATTGGAATTCTTGGGCCATTTGGCACTGATATCTACCTCCCCGCTCTACCTCAGATGGCAGCCGATTTGGGAACGTCCGAATCCAATATTCGACTGACCCTTTCTCTCTACACGTTGGGAATGGCTACAGGGCAACTCGTCATTGGCGCCCTTTCAGATCGCTTTGGCCGACGTCGATTGATGATCAGCGGTGGGCTTGTGGTTGCCATTGCGGCGCTTTCAGCGAGTAAAGCCGAAAACCTTTCCACGTTGCTCCTCTCCTGCGTTGTGTTGGGTATTGGTTCTGCTGCCGGGTTGGTGACGGGTCGTGCTGTGATTGCCGATAAAACGACCGGGTCACAAGCTACAAAGTACTTCTCACTGCTCCAGATGGTGGTGAGCTTGGGACCGATTATTGGCCCCGTTGCCGGCGCCATCTTGCTTGGCTTCGGGGATTGGCGGACAATCTTCGCTGGATTGTCAGTATTTGCCGTGGCGGGGGTATTGGGTGCCATGATGTTCGTTCCCGAAACGCTCAGCCCCCAAGCTCGCCAATCAGCACACCCCTTCAAAGTTATTGCGTTAATGAGTGAGGTGCTTCGAAACAGGCAATACCTCCTCTTTGCCGCGACGATGTGGCTGGGGTTCGGCATGCTTTTTGCCTATATCTCTACTTCTTCATTCATCTTCCAGTCAACCCTGGGTGTCTCCAGTCAGATTTATGCCGCTGACTTTGCTCTCAACGGGGTCGGACTTGTGGGTGCGAGCTTGCTCACTTCACGGCTAGCTCACCGGTTTGCACCTGAACGAATCATTCTCTTCGGCCTGACCCTCCAGGGACTGTCGATGGTATCCCTGATTTTTCTCACCAGCACCAACACCGTCAACTTATGGACTGTCGCGGTGTGCCTGTTTTTGCTCGCCACCAGCATGGGTTTTGTTTTTGGCCCCTCGACATCACTCGCTATTGCTCCTGTTCGCTACGCCAGTGGAACTGCACTAGCCATGGTGGGCTCTTTCCAGTTTGTATCGGCAGGAATCGCATCTTCACTGACCGCACTCGCCAGCCCGCAACCACTCGTGGGATTCCTCATGGTCGGAAGCATCGCTACCGCTGGCGCGGTGGCGACCGCCACAGCTGGTTACCGTTTTCTCCATTCACGTCCTTAACCCTCACACCCCGACTGGAAGCGCCATGGCAATTCTCGAGAACAAAGTAGTCCTCATCACCGGGGGTATCAGCGGTATCGGGTTAGCAACTGCTGACCTCTTTCACAGCGAGGGAGCGATAGTTCATGCCGTTGACCTTAATTCCCCGTCCGAAGGCTCCCTCCCCCCACATTTAGTCAGTCCCCGCTTCTTTACCCACCAAGCGGACGTAACACAGCGTGATCAGTTAGATGCAGTGGTGGCCTCGATTACAGCGCAACATCCCCTGATTGATGTATTGATTTGCAATGCAGGAATCAGCGGGGCGGCGAGCGAGGTTGCAACCTACCCTGCTGAAGTTTTTGCCCGAGTACTTGAGGTGCATGTCATGGGTACTTTCAACACCGTCCAAGCGACGCTCCCCTTTATCCCGGACCAGAGCAGCATCATTATTACTTCGAGCGTGACAGGGCTCGTAGGCCCACCCAAGGTTTCTGCCTACGCAACGGCCAAACATGCACAGGTTGGTTTTATGAAATCTCTAGCAGCGGAACTTGCCCCTCGAGGCATTCGCGTTAACACAGTGAACCCAGGTCCAGTCAATAACGGTTTCCAAAATGACATCGAAGAACGCATGACAGGACTTGACGCCAGCCAAGCAAACGCCAGTTTTAACGAACTGATTCCACTCGGTCGTCACGCCGAAATGGATGAAATCGCGCAAGCAATGCTCTTCCTAGCTGGACCTCACTCCAAAATGATCACCTCGACAACTTTCCGAGTTGACGGCGGAATGGCTGGCTAGCAACGGCATCGCACCTGGGACCTGCTGTGCCATGACTGCACACGAATTGGCGTTTCAGGGCACAAAACTTCTTGCCTTATTCCCGCACAGAGAATGCACTGAGTAACCTTGAATCATGATGGATGACGCTACCCGCACCGCAATTGCAGACGAACTTGTCGAGGCAGAGAAGACGGGCGTGCCTATTCCCCTCATCACTGCTCGTTACCCCGGCATGACTGTTGAAGATTCATATGCAATTCAGGGCATCTGGAAACAGCGCGGTATTGACGCAGGACGTCGCTTGGTCGGCCGCAAGATTGGCCTCACCTCAAAGGTGATGCAGGTTGCAACCGGCATCACCGAACCTGACTACGGCATCATCTTTGACGACATGGTCTATGAAACTGGTTCCGTCATTGACATTGATCAGTTCATCAACACTCGTATCGAAGTTGAGCTCGCCTTTGTTTTGGGCAAGCCGCTGAGCGGCCCCCATGCAACAATCACAGATGTTCTCGACGCAACGGCATATGTCATGCCCGCGCTCGAGATTCTGAGCGCGCACATTGAGATGGAGGGTCGCACCATCGTCGACACCATCTCGGACAATGCAGCGATGGGTGCGATGGTCATTGGCGGAAACCCCGTCAAACCTACCGACGTAGACCTGCGCTGGATCTCTGCCCTGCTGTATCGCAACGAAACCATTGAAGAATCTGGTGTCGCCGCGGCTGTTCTTAATCACCCAGCAGCTGGCGTGCACTGGTTAGCCAATAAAATTCACGCGCATGGTGACTCGATGGCAGCTGGAGAAATCATTCTTGCTGGTTCGTTTACTCGACCCATGTGGGTTTACAAGGGCGACACCGTGCACGCTGACTACGGACCGTTAGGCTCAATCACATGCCAATTCGTCTAAACGCAGAAGCTAACTTTGCTCAGCGCATGGCTGAGTCGAACCGTTCACAGGTCGGTGTGTGGGTGTGCTCCGGCAACTCAACCGTTGCCGAAATCTGTGCCAGCTCTGGCGTGGACTGGCTTCTCATCGATGCTGAGCACACACCCAATGATTTGCAGTCAATCTTGATGCAGCTCCAGGCGGTTTATGGTCACCCCGCAACACCTATGGTTCGCCCGCCTCACGGAGACGCCAACCTGATCAAGCAATACCTAGACTTGGGAGTTCAAAATCTCCTCATCCCCATGGTCAATACCGCCGAGGAAGCAGCAGCGCTCGTGCGCGCTGTGCGCTATCCCCCTCTGGGTATTCGCGGTGTAGGAAGTGCTCTAGCCCGCGCATCGATGTGGAACCGCATCGAGGGCTACCTCGGAAGCGCGAGCGACTACATCTCTCTCTTTGTTCAGATTGAAACCGTCGAAGCGATGAAGAATCTGGATTCAATCCTTGCCGTTGAGGGAATTGATGGAATCTTTATCGGCCCCTCTGACCTCGCGGCCAGCATGGGATTGCTCGGACAACAGGATCATGAAGACGTCGTTTCTTCGGTTGAGGCTGCTATCGCCCAGGCCAAGAAGGCTGGTATTCGCGTCGGCGTAAACGCCTTCGCGCCTGCAACAGCAGACCGTTACATCGCTGCTGGAGTGGACTTCATCCTGGTCGGTGCAGATGTTGCTTTGCTCGCTAGAGCTACAGAAGCACTCGCAGACCGATTCATCGGCACAGCCGATGAATCGTCACGAATTAGTTACTAAGGAAGTTATTGCACAGATAGGCAACCGCTGTGCGCTCTATTGTGTGGCACTTTGTGTGCCCCTATGGAATCGTTGAGTTCAACACTCTGGACTCAAAGAGGAGACACCATGGAAACCCTAGAATCTTTACTCGCTGCAATTGCGCCAACCGGTGAATCACGCGACATTTTGAACCCCGCAACCGGTGAACTGGTGGGCAAAGCTCCCGTTCACAGCGTTGCATTCCTCGACGCAGCCGTCGATGCTGCCGAGAAGGCTCAACCCGCATGGGCTGCTCTTGGTCACGCGAAGCGCAGTGAAATCATGATGGCTGCGGCTGACGCACTCGATGAGAACGCCGAAGCTATGGCTCAACTCCTCAGCCGCGAACAGGGCAAGCCTCTGAACGGCCCCAACGCTCGTTTTGAAATTGGTGGAGCATCTGCCTGGCTTCGCACTGCAGCTGCAACTGCGCTCGAGACTGAGGTTGTCGTTGACGATGAGAGTGGTCACGCTGAGATTACCTACCGCCCCATTGGTGTAGTTGGCGCAATTGGACCCTGGAACTGGCCCGTGATGATTTCGGTGTGGCAGATTGCTCCTGCTTTGCGCATGGGTAACACCGTGGTTGTCAAGCCTTCGGAATACACCCCGTTGAGCGTTCTCGCACTGATTCACGTTCTCAACACCGTTCTCCCTGCAGGTGTCCTCACCGGCGTATCTGGCGACCGAGAAGTTGGCGCACGCCTGTCCTCTCACCCCACTATTGGAAAGATCATGTTCACCGGTTCTACAGCAACTGGTAAGGCGATTATCCGCAGCTCTGCTGACACCGTGAAGCGTTTGACTTTGGAGCTTGGTGGAAACGACGCAGGTATCGTTCTTCCCGACGTTGACCCCAAAGCCATTGCTCAGGATCTGTTCTGGGGTGCATTCATCAACACAGGTCAGACCTGTGCTGCACTGAAGCGTCTCTATGTTCACGATGACGTCTATGACGAAGTTGTTGCTGAGCTCAGTGCCGTTGCAGGCTCCATGCCCATGGGCGTGGGCACTGATGAGGACAACGTTCTTGGTCCGCTTCAGAACAAGGCACAGTTCGACATTGTCGACCGCCTTGTGGAATCGGCAAAGAGCGCTGGCGCACGTGTCATGGTTGGTGGCAACCCTGACCGCGACCAGCCCGGATACTTCTACCCTGCAACCATCGTGGCGGACGTTCCTAACGACAACCCACTGGTTCAGGAAGAACAGTTCGGCCCAGCACTTCCTGTCATCCGCTACAGCAAGCTCGAGGACGCCATTGCTATGGCTAATGGTGTTGACGTAGGTCTCGGTGCTTCGGTCTGGTCAGCTGATTCATCCAAGGCGCGTGAGGTTGCCTCTCAGATTGTTTCTGGAACTGTCTGGATCAACTCTCACGGTGGCGTACACCCCATGATTCCTTTCGGCGGATCCAAGCAGTCCGGTTACGG
>NZ_CAKZII010000066.1 GCF_936931525.1 uncultured Aurantimicrobium sp. | reverse complement strand
TGAGATTCCCGCTGCCCAGTTTTGTGTGAACTGTGGCACAGCCTTCTGAGAGATTACGTTCGAAAGAATTCTGGAATTAGGAACCAATGTTTTGTGTTGAGATGGCATCACCTATCAACACACACTCATATTTGGCTCGAGTAATGCCCACATAAAGAAGCTCATCGAGCTGCTTATGAATACCCGCTGCAAACTCTTTGGCTCTGTCAGTGACATCCGTGATGACAACAACAGGTGACTCCAAGCCCTTGAACTTGGCAATCGAGCGCCAGCGGATCCTGCCCTCACTACCTTCGTGTTGGAGCTGGGCCGCAAGGGCACGTTCGTCGGCATTACTTGCGCCACGTTCGAGGAGCTGGCCAACGGTGGAGTTCGTCTCGCCGAAGGGGCTCAGGATGACGATGTCTGTGGCGTTGTAACGCTCAAGGAGTTTTTTGATGGCCGTTGCCAGGTGTTGTGTTTGTTTCTCATCTGAGCTGGGGACAATGCTCAGGCCACCTTCGAATCCTTCAGGGATTCGGTGGCGGGCAATGTCGGTGTCGATGTTGATGATTCGAGGAATCATCTTTGCCAGCTCAGGGACTGTTCTGCAGTTGGTGCGAAGTCTCAGGTGGACAGTGTCCGGCATGATCAGCTTCATGCGCCTTGCAGGGTCAAGGGTTTGGGTTCCCTCACGCATGATCTGCTGGTTGCGGTCTCCTACCCAGACCACAGGGAGATCTTCCAGCTTGCAGGTGTTGCACACCGCCAGCACAAGCTCCATGAGCTTGAGGTTGGCAGCAATGTCCTGGAATTCATCAACGCAGAGGGCTTCATAGCCACCCAGTGCGGGGTTCTTTTCTAGTGCCTCGAGTGCTTTCTGGGGGAGTTCTTCTTCGAACCAGGCTGTGCCAGCACCTTCAGGGTTGGTATCGAGGCCACACATATCCAGCATGAGGGAATTCAAGTCAGTGACCGTGATGTTGGGGTGACCCAGTGTCTTGGAGAGCTCTTCGGCCATCATGTAGTTCCAACAGGTAACTAAGGTTCTCTTGCCCTGCTTGGCAAACTTCCGGGCTGCCTCTGCGAGCAGGAAGCTCTTGCCGGTTCCGGCACCACCGTCAAAGTAGAGGTGTTTGTTGTATTCGACCAGCTCCATGATGGCGAGTTGCTCGTCAAGCATCTTCTGCTCGATCTTGTAGCGAGTCTTGGCCAGCTCTTCGGGGCTCTCATAGCCCCGGAAGTTGGACAGAAGAGTGTCTGCAATGAGTTG
>NZ_CAKZII010000065.1 GCF_936931525.1 uncultured Aurantimicrobium sp. | reverse complement strand
GAGTTCCACCTCGTGCTTGAAATCGTCACGCTCTTGCTTTACTTCTGCGAGCGCTTCTGTCACAGCTAGCTTCTTATCGAGCTCTGTCTTGCTCAGTTCTGCAGCAAGGCGCTGGATTTCGTTCTCTTTCTCAGCAACCTCAGCTTCGAGCTTTTGTGCGACCTGAATCTTGGCCAGTTCAATTTCTGACTCTTTAATCTTCTCAGCATCATGAAGACGCTGTTCTAGCTCAGCATCGAACTCGTGTGTGCGGACCTGAGAAAGAATGTCGGCATAGCCTGCCTCATCGATCTTGAATGCTTTGTTGCAGTGTGGACAAACAATTTCATGCATGTGATGCCTCTTCCTCCCAGGTCACGACCACCGCAACCTTGTTCTGTGTTCCCCTGTGCTGTGGTCGTTGCTTTCAGCTTAGGGTTTATGTGCTTTATCTGGTGGGGCTATGTGTTCTTTAGCGTGGCTGAATCGCGTGGAGAATCATCTCGTCGGTCCACTGCTGGTTCAGAATGTCTCGCTGTTCGAAGCGGTCCATATCTTCCATGCCTTCGACCTCTTGGGGGTCGTCGAGCAGACTGTCAATGAACGCATCGCGCTCGTCTGGATCAAGGGTGTTGCTCATGTTTACTGTCCTCTCGGTGAGTGTTTTCAGGACGTCAAAGAACTCCTGATTGTGTTGCGGGTTAGGAAGTGCGTTCCGCACTTCCTGCCATGCCTGGTCAAAGGCAATGTTCTTGTGAAGGATTGAGTAGGCAATCGCTGCTGCTGGCGTGCGATTGTGTGCTGCCACACAGTGGATTACAACCTTCTTGCCTTCTTCGCGAAGCTTGGCCACGGTGTGGGCAGCATCACGCAGTACAGCTACGGTGTCGAGGTTGTGCCCTGGCTCAACAAAGAGCCAGAACTCAAACACTTCTGCGCCCTGGACCTGCTCTGTGCCCACCCGGCACATCGACACCACAGCATCGATATCTGCGGGCATCTCCTCTAATGCAGTAAGAGATGCCAGATAGACACCGTCATCGTGGGGGTGCTGAACCCACACGTTTTCATGGGTGCCTGACATCTGTGTGCTCAAAGGCCAACCGGTTACTTCATGCTGGTCCTTCCCCGAGGCACACAGCACACCAAGGTTCAGCAGGTCACGGTAGTTCAGCCCTGGCCAACCGTGGATCACTCGACGCCACTGGGCAGGAATCCTGGAGGTTCCTACCCAGGCGCCAATCAACGATCCAGCGATGGCCGCGACAGTGTCCGTGTCTCCCCCGCCACGGACAGCACGTTCCAGTATTGGAACGATGCCTTCTCCTGCTTCCCTGCCGTGATGGATTGCAGACCATGCACCTTGGAACGCAGTGACCACCCAGCCATTTGTTCGGTGGAAATCTTCTGGCTGCTTGGTTTCTGCTTCTTTGATGCGGCTCTTCCAGAGCTGCACGGCGTCATAGTCCAATTCGTTCAGGCCAATACGAATATCGAGTTCTCCTGTGACCACTGCATGGCGAATGGCATGGCACCACAGCACACACGCCTGGGCGGCATCTTCTTCCCAGTGCGTGAGCTGAGCAATGCGGGTTGCGGCCTCTGTCAGACTCTGGGGGTCTGACAGATAGGCCAAGGCAACTGGTGCGGTGCGCATCAGCGCACCGTTTCCGCCAGAACGACCAGACTCTTCATGGAGGGTGCGCGACGCTTCTCTAGCTGCTTCTTCCGTGGTGACTTTCAGGCTGCGCAAAACACGAGAGGTCTGAACCCCCACATCCTTGGCTTCTGCTGCCCAGTTCTTCCAAACCGAGACGATTCGGCCCAAGGTGTCCGAATCCAGAAGATCTGCGCCGTTCGCAAACTCCTGCGCAATAGGAATAGCCATGCTGGTGTCGTCGGTCCATTCGCCTGGTTCCCAGCCGAAGGCGCCGCCCCCGACCATGCCAATCTCTTGGGTTAGTGGGATAGGGCCGCCGAATTCATAGGCGGCACCGAGGGCATCGCCACAGGCGAGGCCCACCAGAGTGCCCACTGCTCGGTCATTGAATCCAACGTTCTTTTTCTTATTGGTCATATGAAGTCTCGTTTCTGTCTGTGTGTGAGTGTTCATGCGGAGGGCGAGAAGCGTTAGCTTCTCCACTCCTCAGCGTTGGTGGCCAGGAGCCACTTCTCAAAGGTGCTGTTACACAGCGCGGCTTGGCCGCGCTGTGAGCGAATAAGGTGGATTGCTTCAGCGGGGGTGTAGCCCTCGCGAATGAGAACAAGAGCCATGACAAGTCCAGAGCGGTTAAGCCCGGCCTGGCAGCGGATCAAGACGCGCTTGCCTTCTTTCCACTGGCGGTGAGAGATTGTGACGATGTCACGAAGGTCCTCGGTGTTGAAATCCGACATGTCATGGTCATAGAAACCAAAGCGCATTTCACGAACAAACCAGTCCACCGGGTTCGCTGAGGCATACATCGTGGCAACAAAGTCGAAGTCTTCGGCACCGACGCCGAGCTTGCCCGTGCCGTAGTGGATGACGTCGTAGTCAGCGGTGCCGCCCTGCCACAGGCCTGGCAGGATTTCACTCCAGAGCTGCTCTGGATAGTTGACGGCATAACGTGGTGCTTCAAGTGAAGCCAAGATGGCTTGAGCGTCAATGGTCTTGTTCTCTAACATGTGGATCTCCCTCTAGTTATGTATGTATTTCACGAGTACTTTTGTTGAGCAACTGGGCCCAGCATCCCCCCAAATAGAAATGCTGGGTCCAGCCTTTCTTTCTGGCTACACAGCAGCCAGAAGTGGGTGGGCGCCGTTAAACACGGCGGCGTGGATCAGACCAAAGCTCACCGCAAAGCTGTTCACAGCGAGCGGACCTACCGGGGTCTGAATCTCTTGAGGCTGCTTGAGGTCTTCTCCGATAGGAGTGCGCTCCAGCGAAGCAGCGAAGTCTCGTGCTGCCCAGCTCGGGGTCTGGTGTTGGGGAGCCTCGAGAGCTTCATAACGAGCGGCTTCGATGATGCCTTCCCAGCGGGCGGCCAGGCCATCGGTGTTGCCGAAGAACTCGGCTGCGGCGACATAGCCGCCAATACCGATGATGACGCCGCGCTGGCCGGGGAGCATCGAGGGCATTGGTCGTGCTGAGTCATTCATGCCCACTGCTTGGTTCATGGACTCCATCAGAGAGTGACCGTCAACAAAACCGCGAGCTTGTTCGTTACGTCGAATGCGATCCCAGACTCCCCCTTGGACATGGGTTCCCGCAGCATTGCCCTGAACGTCTTCGCAGTTCAACGTGGCGAAGGTGTTCATCATGCTGTACTGAACACCCATAGGAGCGCGGCGGCGGGTTGCTTGGTGAAGACCCGTGCCGTGCCAGCGACCTTCTTCAACACATGCCACGGGAACTTCGCGCTGCTCACCACGAGCCAAAACCAGGCTGCGTGTGAGGACGCGG
>NZ_CAKZII010000064.1 GCF_936931525.1 uncultured Aurantimicrobium sp. | reverse complement strand
GTTTGGCCACATCGCACTGGCTGTTCTTCCTGCCTATGTTGGTTTGACTGTCGGTTTGATTTTGATCGCTATTGGTGCCGGTGGCGTCAAGGCGAATGCGACCAGCATCGTGGGCCAGCTTTATGCCCCAGGTGATGTTCGTCGAGATGCCGGTTTCTCTCTGTATTACTTGGGTATCAACTTGGGTGCCTTCTTAGGTCCTCTTGCTACCGGTTTCTTGCAGACCACTTACGGCTTCCACTGGGGCTTCGGTCTTGCTGCCGTAGGTATGGCTGCTGGTTTGATCCAGTACTCGATTGGTCGCCGTAAGCTTCCACCTCAGACTCGTGTCGTTCCTAACCCACTTCCTGCAAATAAGAAGTGGCTGGTGGGCGTTCTCGCAGCAGCGGGTGTTGGCCTCATTGTTCTTCTGGTGTTCTCCGGTGTCATTACCAGCGGAAACCTAGCCACGGTCATCATCATCGTGACGGCTGCTGCTGCGATTTCCTACTTTGTTGTGATCTTGGGCAGCAAGCTCATCACCCCCATTGAGCGCAACCGCGTTCTGGCATTTATCCCACTCTTTATTGCATGTGCTGCGTTCTGGTCTTTGTATCAGCAGCAGTTCACCGTGGTCACCATTTTTGCCAATGACCAGTTGAACCTCAGCATCTTTGGTTGGACTATGCCTGTCTCGTGGGTTCAGTCCATCAACCCAGTCTTTATCTTGGCTCTTTCCGGCGCATTCGCTGCGCTGTGGACCAAGTGGGGAACCAAGCAGCCCAGCACCCCGGTGAAGATGGGTCTCGGAACCATCGTGATGGGTATTGCGTTCCTGCTCTTCCTCACCATTTACAACGCAGCACCTCACACTGCACCTTTGCTTGCTTTGGTTGCGATCCTGTTTGTGTTCACCCTTGCTGAGCTGTTGATTTCACCTGTCAGCCTCTCTGTCAGCACCAAGCTTGCCCCCACCGCTTTCCGCACCCAGATGGTTGCGCTGTTGTTCCTCTCCAGCGCACTGGGCACTGCAATGTCAGGACAGCTCGCCGGTCTCTATGACGAGAAGCACCCTGAGTTGAACTTCGATTACTTTGCTTACTCTGGTTTGGCTGCTATCGGACTCGGTATTGTGCTCTTACTCATTCGTAAATGGGTACTCAAGCTGATGGAAGGCGTTCGCTAATGATCACCACCGAGTTCACTGACTCACACGGCGTCGCCATTACCTATGACGTGTACTCGGTTCCCACGCCTCGTGCTGTTGTTCAAATCATGCACGG
>NZ_CAKZII010000063.1 GCF_936931525.1 uncultured Aurantimicrobium sp. | reverse complement strand
GGTTGCCCATCCTGTTCGCCCTTCCTTACGCAATGTGGTTCTTCCTCGGTATTGAGGAACTTCCTCTTGCTGCTGAAGAATCCCACGACCCTGTTCGTGACATTCCCCGTGCTGGTCTGATCGCTCGCACCACCCTGATCGTGACCGGTCTGCTCGTGCTCTTCCTCAACACCGCTCTCGTGGGTGCTGAAGGAATCAGCGCAGCAGGTGAACCTCTGCTCGATGGTTTCCGCGCCATGGTGGGTGACGGTGCAGCTGCCGTGCTCGCACTGTTTGCACTGATTGGTCTGCTGGCTTCACTGCAGGGAATCATGTTCGCCTACGGCCGCAACATGTACTCGCTCTCACGAGCTGGTTACTACCCCAAGGTGCTCTCTCTGACAGGAAAGCGCGAAACCCCCTACGTTGCACTGACCGTTGGTGCAGTTATTGGGTTCCTTGCACTGATTGCAGTTGACTCCCTCGGTGGAGCAACTGGTGTTGCCGGAGCTATCGTGCTCAACATCGCAGTATGGGGTGCTGTTATCGCCTACATCCTGCAGATGGTGTCCTTCATCATCCTGCGCAAGAAGTTCCCCAACGCGAACCGCCCATACAAGAGCCCTTGGGGTATCCCCGGTGCTGTTATTGCGGCAGTAGTCTCGCTGGCGATCTTCTTCGGATTCTTCATCAACGAGCCAGCACGACCAGCCATCATCGCTATTGCTGTGATCTACGCATTGATGCTGATTGGTTTCGCTGTCTATGGACGTAAGCGCCTCGTGCTTTCTCCTGAAGAAGAATACGCAGTATCAGGTGGACTCCACGGTGACCCTCAGAAAGAGGGTTACGGCGGAAAGGTCGAGAAGGAACTTCTCGCTTCCGACGGAGTTGACGGAGAAAAGTAACCTCTCTAGAAACATGGGGCCGGTTCCTTCGGGAGCCGGCCCTTTTCTCTGCCAGAATTAAGTCATGACTGAACACAACCTCACTAAGCCAGAAATCGACGCACCCATGGGTGACGCTCCTTCTGAGCTCACCATTACAGA
>NZ_CAKZII010000062.1 GCF_936931525.1 uncultured Aurantimicrobium sp. | reverse complement strand
CTGCCTGGCGATCGGCTACTTTGCGAGCAAGCACCAGAGTTTCAGGCTGTAAAAGCGGAATGGAAGAGATGATTTTCTCGACGTATTGCAGTTCTCCGGGATAATCCTGCTTATTGCTTACTCCTGTCACATAAGCATCGGAAAAGCGAGCCCCTCCCCGCAATGGAACAGAAACCTTCGATCCAACGAGTATTTGGCCTTGAAGAGCTTCAGGAATTCGGTATTCGAAAACGTGGTCAAGCTGAGGTAACGGTGTATCTAAAAGAACACTCGCTACCTCAGCTTGAATCGACAATAGTTACAGGCCAGCCTTTTTACGGAGCTCTTCTACCTTGTCCAGTTTTTCCCATGTGAAATCAGGAAGCTCACGACCAAAGTGACCATAAGCAGCTGTTTGGCGATAAATCGGACGAAGGAGATCAAGTTCACGAATAATTCCAGCAGGGCTCAAATCAAAAGTGTCTCGAATTGCCTTGATAATGATTTCGTCATCGACCTTGCCAGTGCCGAAAGTCTCGACGTAGAGACCGACTGGCTGAGCAACACCAATTGCGTATGCAATCTGCACTTCGAGCTTTTCAGCAAAGCCGGCTGCCACAGCATTCTTTGCGACGTGGCGCATTGCATAAGCTGCAGAACGGTCAACCTTCGAAGGGTCTTTACCGGAAAATGCACCACCACCGTGACGGCTAGCACCACCGTATGTGTCCACAATGATCTTGCGACCAGTGAGACCAGCGTCTCCCTTGGGGCCACCGATTTCAAACTTACCCATGGGGTTGACCATGAACCTGGTGTCTTGTGAATCGAACCCTGCCTCGGAGAGGACTGGCTTAATTACTGCCTCGAGAACGTCCTTACGCAATGAATCAAGCGATTCATCTTCCTGCGGCGCGTGCTGAGTTGAAACAACAACGGTTTCTACAGTGCGTGGAATGATTCCTTCATAGCCAATAGTTACTTGAGTTTTTCCGTCAGGTCGGAGGTAGCCAAGGTCACCGTTCTTACGAACTTCTGTGAGCTTTTCCGCAATACGGTGAGAAAGGTAAATCGGCAATGGCATCAACTGAGGAGTTTCAGTAGTTGCATAACCAAACATGATCCCTTGGTCACCAGCGCCTTGCTCTTCTTGTCCAAATACAAGATTGGCAATGTCTGGTGATTGCTGACCAATAGAAACAGAAACGCCACAACTTTCACCATCGAAACCGATGTCGGAAGATGTGTAACCAATGTCCTTAACAACGTTGCGAACGATGTCAGGAATTTCTGCATAACCGTCAGTGGTGACTTCACCAGCGACGTGGACAAGTCCGGTAGTTACAAGAGTCTCAACAGCAACACGAGAACGCTTGTCCTGAGACAAAAGCGCATCAAGGATGCTGTCAGAGATTTGGTCACAGACTTTGTCTGGATGACCCTCAGTTACAGATTCGGACGTGAAAAGGCGAAGTTCGCTCATATCCCCATTATTTTCTCAATACGTTCGGACAGTGTTGTTAGGCGAACGTGTCGAGTACCTTGTCCGCCACGGCCAATTTTGACCCCGAAACCTCTACAAGAATACCTGCTGTTGGAGAAAGAACGGTCACATCGTTACGCTCTGTTCCGAAACCTTGTTCCCATCCAACTTGATTCACCACCAAGAAGTCACAACCCTTTCGAGCTAACTTCTCTTGAGCAACGTGAATAAGCTCTTTGCCGGATAAAGTCTCTGCTGCAAAACCAACAATAAGCTGTCCCACAGACTTGTTTTGAACCAGTTCTTTGAGGATGTCTGGGTTCTCTACGAGGGAAAGCTGAAGGTTGCCTTCATTTTCAGATTTCTTGAGCTTGGTGCCTGAAACCGTGTCTACGCGATAGTCAGAAACAGCAGCAGCCATAATGACGATGTCGAAATCAGATGCTGCAGATAGAACTACTTCCTGCATTTGGGCTGCTGTTGAGACGTTTATGACCTTCACGCCCTCGGGTGGGTCAACCTCGAGATGAGCAGCGATGAGCGTGACTTCAGCACCGCGCTGAAAAGCACGTTGAGCTAAAGCAACCGCTTGTC
>NZ_CAKZII010000061.1 GCF_936931525.1 uncultured Aurantimicrobium sp. | reverse complement strand
GTGTCGAGCTCACGAGTGTTCTCCTGGGCAGCCTGAATGGCTTCCTTGGTGATTTCGTGGAACACCATGCGGTGGACAGGAACCTTGGGCTTGAGCACCTGGAGCAAGTGCCAAGAGATTGCTTCACCTTCGCGGTCCTCATCAGTTGCGAGGTAAAGCTCGTCGGCATCTTTGAGTGCCTTCTTGAGTTCCGCAACTGTCTTCTTCGAGTTCTCGGAGACCACATAGAAGGGCTCAAAGTTATCTTCGACGTTCACTGCAAACTTGCCGAAGGGTCCCTTTTTCATGTCTGCAGGAAGCTCGCTGGGCTTGGGCAAGTCACGAATGTGACCTACTGATGCGAGCACCTCATAGTTGTCACCGAGGTATTTGCCAATGGTCTTGGCTTTGGCTGGTGACTCGACGATGACGAGCTTTCTAGTGTTGGACAAGCATTCCTCCGAAATAAGTTGCGTTCCAAAAGGTCAAGATACACGGCTATTTGAGTTCGTCAATCACGGAAGCTCATTTTTTGGTCCTGCTTTGGCTCGTGTCTGGGTCACAAAACCCAACACGGTGACCTGCAAGGTCACCCGGGCGATCAAACCCTGCACCTCACATTTTTCTACTGAGAATTTATTCTTACTGGCGAGTCTTTCCGCGCGATTACAGGGATATCCGGGGATGCGTCCCGATGCCGCATCAGCTGCTTCCAATGCTGCCTGATCCGTTACCGACTGTGCTCTCTCCAGGGTGAGGAAAGCTGTTCCGAAAAAAAGTAGAAGAGATGTCACCGAAATGACCCCGCCGACCAGAATGAGGGTCGCTGCTGCACTCGAACCATGTTCATTGCGCATTGATCACACATTCTCGAACATGGACCTCAGAGAGGATCCAGGACAGCGGCCCCACACCTGTTGATTGAGCCAAGGAAACGCACACCAACTCGCCTTCGTGGGAGTGACGAAGCGTCGCACGCGGATTGGCTTTTGCCATAGACGTATTCACGAGTGTGATGTCCACTCCCTTTGAGAGTTCCCTGGCAGCCTGCCGTGCCAGCGAAGAATTGGTCAGTTGAATACCTAAGGCGCCCACTGCCTGGAGACACACCCCGAGCACTAGCACGATCGCAGGAAGCACCATCGCCAACTCGGCTGTGACACTACCCTCCGAACGTGAGAGCACGGCGAACCATGTCCGTGAGGATCTGCTTCACTTCATCCCCGCGCAGGATCGTGACGAGGAGTCCGGCGAACCCCACTGCTGCCATTGTGGCAATGGCGTATTCAGCCGTGGCTGCGCCGGCCTCGGAGCGGAAGTGCCTGAGAGTTCGAATGATTTTCTTGAGGTTGTTTGTTGTCATTTTCACCACACCTTTCAGGCTCATCACAGCTCACAATGTGGCCTGGAAATCATTCCTCTATATAAGAGGTGGAATTCACTCAGGAATTCAGTGCTGTGGAGGAGATCACGCTCGCGACTAAAGGCAAGACTCCAACGGCAATAAACGCTGGTAATACGCACACCCCGAGCGGAATCATCAGCTGCACTGAAAGCTTCTCCACCCGCATCTGAGCTTCTTCTCGTGCCGCGTTGCGTTCGAGGTGTGCTTGCGCTCGTAAGAGTGGGGAGAGAGCAACTCCGGTGTGACTAGCCAAATGCACAAACCGATCGCACTGGGCCAGTTCAGCGCACGAGATCTCGGCGTGAGTTGAGTACTTCTCAGCAACCTCGGAAGCCCATCTCCGAGCGTGAGACAAAGACTGTCCTGCAGTAAGTGACATAGCCATCACCTCAGCTGCCATCCCCCTCGACCAATTCCATCTCTGGGCACGGGTCAGCATGCGCTGCGACCACCTGTGGGAGAGAAACACCATTCCTGCAGCAAAGAGCAGAACACCCCAGCCCAGCAGTGAACCCAGCAGAAACTTGAGGGGGTCATAACCAGCGAGGACTCCTCCTGTGAGAGCGAGTAGAGGCAACACCATGACAAGACGCGTGGCCGCTTGTGGTCCTGCTAGATGAACCCGAGCCTGCCTCGCGTTCTCGGCAGCTTCACTCAACGCCTGGCCACACACCTCCAACACGGCGGCTGGAGCAGCGCCTGTCGTGAGCGCGAAGTTCCACACGTCACTCAAGAACGCTTCCGGGGTTGACGGTTGAGCTCGACTGAGTTTCTCAAAGGCGAGCTCCGCATGTTCGGCCGCCGAGCGAGGTGGAAGTCCTGCCCGCACCAGAGCTGACACCAGTCGGGTTTTCTCCGCCAGTGTTCTCAGGTGTTGTTCGGCTTCAGAGGGTGAGCTCGCGGAGAGCGAGTGGACCTTCGCTCTGAATGAATTCACCCAGTGCTGCAATGCGTCTGCCATGTTCACCTCGCTCCAGATGGACAACAACATCTAACCCGCCCCGCACCAAAGCCCCCCCCAGTTCAGAACAAATCCCTGCTTGGAACCCCAGAGCGATCAGACGTGCAGGAACGTCCAACAAAGAGTTGGCATGCAAAGTGAGACCCCCGCCTGCATGGCCCGTGTTGAGGGCAGAGAGAACAGCACCCACTTCAGCGCCTCGGCACTCCCCCAGCACGAGTCGGTCTGCGCGCATGCGCAGGGCTTGTGGCACGAGTTGCTCAATACTCACCCCGCCTGCACCCTCGATGTTTACCTGCTGAGATTCGAGAGCAATGACATGAGGGTGAGATATCTGAAGCTCAGCAACATCCTCCAGAACAACAATTCGTTCGGTGGCAGGGACGCTCGAGAGCAGATGCCCTAGCAGTGCTGTCTTTCCCGAGCCTGCAGCCCCTGTCATCAATACAGTGCGCTTGCGCTCCACGCACTCGAGCAGAAACTCCTTGTGCACTTCGGTCATGAAACCCGAACTCACTCGCTCCTCCCAGCTGAGCTGAGATGTGCGGGGAATGCGCAGTGCGATGGTTGTGCCTGAACTAGCTACGGGAGCAAGCACCGCGTGGACTCGAATGTCTCCTGGAAGACGAACATCTACATACGGGTGGGCTTGATCGATATGACGTCCACCTCGCCCGATGAGGTCAACCGCGAGGGACCTGATCTCTTCTTCTGTATACGACCAGCTGTGATCCTGCTCTAACCCAGCCCCACTGTCGACCCACAATCCGGCATTACTGGAGATGAGAACGTCGGTAACCCGGGGATTACGGAGGTGGGCATCCAAATGGGCAAGCATCCGGCCAAAATAGGCAAAATATTCATCAGATGGGAATTTTTGCCCTGTTTTGGGGGTGTTTGTACCCCTTTTGCCCCTGTGGAGGAGAAGGCGTACGTATCCGTACGAGCCACTTAACGGTGGAAGGCGACACCA
>NZ_CAKZII010000060.1 GCF_936931525.1 uncultured Aurantimicrobium sp. | reverse complement strand
ACTCACAAGGCCAACACCTGGATAGACCTTTCTGGATGGTCACCCAAGTACTTCCCCGAGGCTCTCGTTCGTCAGGCAAACTCGTTGCTCCGCAACAAGGTTCTCTTCGGATCTGACTACCCTCTGCTCACCCCAGATCGCTGGATGAGTGACTTTGAGAATGCCGCATTCAAGGACGAGGTTCGCCCCTTGATTATGCGTGAGAACGCTTTGCGTTTGCTGGGCCTTAACTAAAGTTCATTTACAGTTCGAAGCCCCCATCCTGCTGGTCTGGGGGCTTCGAAGTTAGTATCGCTAATTCTTAGTGCTTAGCGTCAATCTCGAGGAGCATCTCGAGGAGTTCCTTGGGTGCAGTAACCATAGCCTCATGGCAGGTGGCCAGTTCATAGGTTGGCCAACCCTTGGCCGCCGCACGCTCAGCAAAACGAGTAAATACACGCATCCAGTCCACGCACTCGATGTATACGCCGGCAACGGATTCTGACGCCTCGGTAAGAACAATGTTTTCCCAGTAGGTGCCAAAGGGTTGCGGAGTTAGACGTGGGGTGAGCCAGTCAATATCTGCTTGGTCTGTCACGCCGAGTTTTTCTAGTGAACGTGGAGGAATCATCCAGCCAAAGCCAGGGCCTTTGACTGCTTCGCGGTAGTGAGAGGCAGGAACCTCAGGAAGGATGTCAATCGCGGCTTCGCCGTTTTCAGGCAGGAAGCCATCGAGGTGCACGCGCAGGCGCAAACGTTCAGGGCGCTGTTCTGCAACGCCGCTGATGACCATTCCGGCATAACTGTGGCCGACGAGCACCACATCGGTGAGGTCTTCAGCATCGAGCATGCGCACGATGTCCTCCACGTGGGTGCTGAGGTTCACAGAAGGTGAAATGAGGTGGGCGCGGTCGCTGAGTCCAGTGAGGGACGGGGTGAAGACGGTGTGACCGGCGGCTCGCAACTGGGGAGCTACGCGACCCCAGCACCAGCCGCCGTGCCAGGCACCGTGAACGAGGACGAATGTGGTCATGAGGGGCTCTCCGTGTTCTCAAACAATGCAAGGGCTGCTGCGGTGTTGGATGCAGGGACGTGGTACGTCTCGGCGATACGTTCGATTTCAGTTTTCATGGCCCCACGCATGACGAGCCACATAATCAATTCGATGCCTTCAGAACCGGCCTCGCGAATGTATTCCTCACGCGTGATGCGAGTCAGTGCCTCGGGATCGGTTTGAATCTTTTCGAGGAACATGTGGTCAAAGTTTTCATTAATCAACCCTGCTCGTTCGCCCGAGAGCTGATGTGACATTCCTCCGGTACCAAAGATTGCCACCTTGATGTTCTCCGTGTAAGAGGCGATCGCTCGGCCAATGGCTTGGCCCAGTGAATAGCACCGTTTGGCGGTGGGCTGGGGGTATTGCAGAACGTTCACGAGTATCGGAATAACAGGGCAGGGCCAGGCACTGCCTGGTTCTGGCGTGTAGACGGAGAGGGGAACGGTGAGGCCGTGATCCACTTGGAGTTGGTTAGCCACCGTGATATCGAACTCTTCATCGACCAAAGACTCCACTATGTGGGTTGCGAGTTCGGGGTGTCCCAGCACTGGAGGGACAGGGCGTGGCCCCCAGCCCTCGTCTGCAACGGGAAAATGTGATGCCGTGCCAATGGCAAAGGTAGGCATCAAGTCGAGATCGATGGCGTTGGCGTGGTCGTTATATACAACCAAGACCACGTCAGGTGTGTGCTCGGCCATCCAGTCTCGAGCGGGTTGATAGCCGTCAAAGAGGGGGCTCCAGTAGTCGTCATGGGTCTTGTCATTATCCATGGCGGCACCGATGGAGGGAACATGGCTGGTAGCTAGGCCCCAGATAATCTCAGCCAAAGTGACGACCTCCTGCTTTGAGTTCAGCAATGAACTCTTCTGTGCTCATGCCTGTGAAAATACCGCCTAAATACTGGACTGATTTTTTATCCAACTGG
>NZ_CAKZII010000059.1 GCF_936931525.1 uncultured Aurantimicrobium sp. | reverse complement strand
AGACTCACAGGTCGTAGGCATTCCTGGAGTTGCTCGACCACGTAATGGCATGGTTGCTGTTCCTGGTGAAACAGTTGTTGAAGACAGCGGCCGTGCGTGGGTTGACCCCGCGATGTTTATCTAAGAGATAAATCTTTTAGGCGCGAGAAGCCTCAAGCGAATACTTCGCGATCTTTTTGTGGTCATCAAGCGAGACATTGAGTGCTCGGTGGATGTTGGTCCACTTTGTCCATGCATAGGCGGGGTTCACAAACATCCAATGCGCCTTAGCCCAGATGCTGTAGTCACTGTCTCGCAGAATCTTGCCCCAGCAGACTAAGACATCTCTGACGGCACGAAGCTTGGCTTGTGCCCACGACAGTGACTGTCGACCTTCGCCCACGCGACGCATGCCCAGTGTCTCGTCAAAGATGCGCTTGCCGTATTCGCTGAAAGTGACGTCATTGGAGTGCTCAACGACAGCAGAAGCTGCATACGCCTTGCGGTAACCAGCTTCGAGAAGATCCCGAGCAAACGCCATATCTTCGCTGTAGTTCACATCTCGATAAGGAATCGTGTTAAGCAAGAAATCGCGACGGGTGGCGGAATTCACATCAGAGTAGAACAACTCTCCCGCTGTCAGCTCATGTGTCTTCGAAAGGGCACCATCAATGACGGTGGTTACACCGTCTGGGCCGCAGGCCCTGAAGACACCATCGATTTCATACTTCAACAGTGGTGAGCAATTAGCCCTGGCAATGTGTTTTCCCACTACACCCACACAATCCAGCCCAGCAGGGTCAAGAGGCGCAGTGATATTAGTGAGCCAGTTGGAATCAGCTGGAATAGCGTCGTGGCTGAGATAGGCAATGTTGGTGCCACGAGCCAGCTTGGCTGCGAGGTTACGTGTCTTCCCATGACCAAACTCAGAGCCAGGAATCTCCACCAAACGAACGGCTGAGTGTGTGCCAATGATGTCGAGTGTGGCATCGCTTGAACCAGAGTCAATGATCAGGATTTCAAAGTTGCCAGAAAAGTGTTGAGACTCGACGGCGTGAAGCAAGCGGTCAAGATACTTCTCACCATTGAAAGTAGGAATGAAGACGGTTGCATCAACCGTCTTCTTACTCTCTGGAGTAACGAGGGGCATTACTTCTTCTTCAACCCAAGGGTTTTGTTGAAAACAGAAACAACCACTTCACCAGGACCAGCCCAGCTGCCACCCTCCATTGCCTGAGCAATCTTTCGCGAGTGATCAACCTGCTTTTCGTTGTCTACGGCCGCAATAAGGTGTTCTGCCATGCGACCTGGAGACATAGCCACGAAATCAATACCTGGGTTGTCATTGAGGGAAATACGTGTGTTGTCTGCGTCGTTCACAACGGGGACCACACCACAAGCCATCACTTCCAAGGGAAGCAATGACACGGATGTGAGCGAAATCAGTAGCGCTGAAGCACAGCGGTTATATAGATCTGGCAGTTGGGAAACATCGAGAGTTCCATGGTTCACGAAGGGGAAATCGAGACCCGCATTAGACATATCCCAGCCAGCAATGTTGATGGTGATGTCAGGACGCCTGCGGTGAACTTCTTCCAGAACAAGGAGTCCAAACTCTGTCCCGCGACGGGCCGTGGTGGGACGGGCATAGAACAAGATTTCGTTGCGTGGATTGTCATTGGTGCGGGTGTAGCGCACAGCATCTACGGCGTATTCATAGAAGTCAGTCGGCATGCCGTAATCACGCTTCAGCTTCGCGGCAAGCCACGAACCGATCGTGATTCCGTGGTAGCCCAGACGATACGAGTTCTCTGCCACGACATAGTCGGGACCAGCAGGGAAGAAATAGGGTTCAAAGTCGAGAACCCAGTAGATCCTGGGGATGTTGCGTTCATATCGCCAGGCTGCATACGCAGTTGCCCAGTCCGTGGCCACAATGACATCAAAGTCCCCGGCCAAACCCGTTTCAGGGTCATACATCCGGTATTCAGCGTTGAGCTGGGGATAACCAGAGTTGGTGGAAAGCATGTGCTTCACACCCTCAACACTCACCTTGGGGAAAGTACCCGCTGAGTAAAGAAAGATAGTGATTTCGTAGCCGGCTTGTTCCAGAAACTGCATGAACAAATACGCATTCTGGTGTCCACCACTGGAGCGTCCCGGAGGAGAGATAACCCAGGCAATCTGGGGCTTTCCATTGGGATTTACGGGCTTTTCAGCCTTGAAGTTTCGGTCCTGCGTCCAGTCAACAGCGAGAACATCTTGTTTGAAAACTGTCGCTAGTGGCACTTCTTCAAAGGGGTTTGACCTTGAGGTCAACCACTTCGCTCCGCGCCACGCAGTGGACTTGACGCCCTCATACTTGAGCATCTCGGATGCGCGCTTGAGAACAGACATTACTTCTGGAAAGCCTTCACAGTGTCAATGACATAGGCAACCTGAGCATCGGTCATCCCTGGCCAGAGTGGCAAGCGGGCAAGACGGCCAGCAAAGGAATCGGTCTTCTCGAGAGAGCCAACTGTCCGGCCGTATTTCTTGCCGGCAGGGCTTGAATGCAGGGGCACGTAGTGGAACGTTCCTACTACGCCATTGCTTCGAAGATATTCGAGGAATGAATCACGAGTGTCTTGATCTTTCATGAGCACATAGAACACGTGAGCTGCATGTTCTCCGTCAACGGGAGTCATCACAGAACCGCCAAGAGAAGAAGCCCAGTCGGTCAAGGCTTCGGAATAGGTGTTCCAAATCTCAAAACGACGTTCCTGAATACCTTCGAAGGCATCAAGTTGAGCATCTAAGACTGCAGCGTTCAACTCAGAAGGAAGATAGCTGGAACCCCAGTCAACCCAGGTGTATTTGTCTACCTGACCACGCAAGAACTTGGAACGGTTGGTTCCCTTTTCACGCATGATCTCTGCAGCTTCAATAAGAGCAGGGTCGTTGATGAGTACTGCTCCACCTTCCCCACAGTGCACGTTCTTGGTGTCATGGAAGCTTTGGATAGCAACAGAACCGATTGTTCCGAGAGCTCCGAATCGAGACTTCACAGCCAAGCCATGAGCATTGTCTTCAATGACAGGGATGTTGTGCTTTCGAGAGATAGCCATGATGGCATCCATGTCGACAGGAGCTCCGCCATAGTGCATGACAGAGATGGCCTTGGTATTCGCTGTAATTGCCTTTTCAACCTCAACCGGGTCAACGTTGCCGCTGTCGCCCTCGATATCCACGAAGACCGGCACTCCCCCGGCAGCAACGATAGATGCTGCCCCAGAAGAGAACGTGAAGCTGGGAACAATAACTTCGTCGCCTTCGCCAATACCCAGCAAGCGAACAGCCATCTCTAAAGCAGCAGTTCCTGAAGTGGTGAGCAAAACCGTTGGTGAGCCCGTGAGCTCCACCATTTTTGCCGAAGCAGACTTGGTAAACGGACCATCGCCATGGACATGATCAGACGCAATAACAGCAGCAAGATTGTCCGGCGCCGCAGGCGCACGGAACGGCACCGAGAACAGAATCGGTGTCAAAGCGTCGCTTGCAGACATGTTTTGAGTCTAGTTCTGAACTAGTTTTGGTCGCCCAAAGCAGCCAAGCGCGATTCTTCATCAGCAGAAATACACGACTGAATTACCGGCTCAACTGCCCCGTCCATTACACGATCCAAGTCATAAGACTTGTAACCGGTGCGGTGGTCAGCAATGCGGTTCTCGGGGAAATTGTATGTGCGAATACGCTCTGAACGGTCCACGGT
>NZ_CAKZII010000058.1 GCF_936931525.1 uncultured Aurantimicrobium sp. | reverse complement strand
TCTGCGAACTGGGACAAGACCGGCACCCCTCCCGTCCTCCCAGCCGACATTGTCGAGCGCACTGCAGATCGCTATCGCGAACTGATCAGCCGAATGCTCGGCTAAGTGAAACTCCTCAACGCCATCTTTGAGGTGCCCCGCACGGGTGCCCCATTGTGGAAGAGAATTCTGCTCGTCGAGGTGGGTCTGATTGTGTGTGGTTTGGCTTTTGCCATCATGCTTCAAGCAGCTATTGGTCTGGACCCGTGGGATGCATTCCACCAGGGCATCTCTTTCTTGACAGGCGTTTCCATTGGAACAGTTGTTGTCATCGTCGGCTTTGCCGTGTTATTCCTCTGGATCTTCCTCAAGCAAAAGCTGGGGCTAGGCACCATCATGAATGCCATCACTATTGGCATTGCCATCAACGTGTTTTATGCCTTGATTCCCACCGCATCTAACTACCTCATCGGTGTTGGATATTTTGTCGTCGGAATCTTGATCAACGGGCTTGGCATCTCGATGTATGTCGGTGGGGGTTTAGGCCCAGGCCCACGTGATGGCCTGATGACTGGTTTGGTCAAGCGCACGGGCAAGCCACTGTGGCTAGTGCGGACCGCCATTGAGGTTGTCGTCCTGGGATTGGGCTGGGCCTTTGGCGGAACCATTGGATTAGGAACAGTGCTCTATGCCTTCACTATCGGGCCCGTGGTCCATGTCATGTTGCCCTGGTTCAACCTGGACAAGGTCAAGGAACCTGAGGACCTCGAAGGTCACTAACTAGTTCTGTAAAGTCACGAAAGCTTGCCATGGAGCAAGCACGTCTGACTTCACACCAAGAACAGCATCCCCTGAGACTGCCCCAGGTAGTGAAACCGTCTCATCAGAGAGGTTCGCAACAACCGTCAACACTTGGCCATTGAGTTCACGGGTGTAAGCGAAGAGCTGCTCGTGTTCAATCCAAAGCATGTCGAAGGAGCCATTGACCACGACGTCCATGCCGTGACGCATGGCTATGAGCTTCTGGTAGTGGTGGAAGACGGAGTCTGCGTCATCGACAGCAGCCGCTGCGTTGATCTCGGGATAGTTTGTGTTGACCGAGATCCAAGGTTCACCCGTGGTGAATCCTGCGTTGGCTGAGTCATCCCACTGCACGGGCGTGCGGGCGTTGTCGCGGCCCTTGTAACCCACGGCCTTGAGGACGTAGTCCTCTGAGATGCCCATTTCTGGGGCTTCTGCTGCCCAGTTCAAGGTTTCAAGGTCACGGTATTGGCTCAGCTTGGTGAAGTGTGCACTGGTCATGCCGAACTCTTCACCCTGATAGACATACGGCGTTCCGCGCATCAAGTGCAGCACAGTACCGAAGGCTTTTGCCGAGTTCACGCGGTGTTCTGCTGAGTCATTGCCCCAACGCGAGACAATACGTGGCTGGTCGTGGTTGTTCCAATAGAGGGAGTTCCAGCCAACCTGCTCGAGACCCTTCTGCCACATATTCAGATTCTCTTTGAGTGCCTTCACGGTGAAGGGAACCAGATCCCACTTGCCATAGCCATCAGGGTTGGTGTCGAGATCCATGTGTTCGAAGGTGAACACCATGTTGAGTTCGTGACGCTCTGGTGCGGTGTATTGCTGAGCAAGCTCCACGGTGCAACCGGGCATCTCGCCGACGGTAATCAAACCCATGTCGCGCAGAACTTCACGGTTCATTTCCTGCAGGAATTCGTGAATGCGAGGCCCGTTCATCCAGGGTCCGAACAGGTCATCTGCTGCAGAGAAATCTTGGTGCTTGGAGATGAGGTTAATCACGTCCATACGGAAGCCATCCACGCCCTGCTCGAGCCACCAGTTCATCATCGAATACACAGCTGCGCGGACTTCGGGGTTTTCCCAGTTCAGGTCAGGCTGCTTCTTGGAGAAGATGTGCAGGAAGTATTGCTGGGTGTTCTCATTCCACTGCCAGACCGAGCCAGAGAAAGCAGCCTGGTGATCAGTGGGTTCGTGGCCATCAACAGCATCGCGCCAGATGTACCAATCACGCTTGGGGTTATCTAAAGAGGTGGAGCTCTCCACGAACCAAGCGTGCTCATCAGAAGTGTGATTGACCACGAGGTCCATCACGAGCTTCATGCCACGGGCATGCGTCTCCGCGATGAGGTGACGCATGTCATCGAGTGTGCCAAAGAGAGGGTCAATGTCCTGGTAGTCCGAGATGTCGTAACCATTGTCATCTTGAGGAGACTTGTAGACAGGGGAAAGCCAGAGTACGTCGACACCTAGATCAGCCAGGTAGTCCAGCTTGGAGGTAATACCGGGGATGTCTCCGATGCCATCGCCGTTCGAGTCAGCGAACGAGCGAGGGTAGATCTGGTACACGACGGCACCCTTCCACCAGTCGTCTTTACCCAGGGTGATGCTCATGTGTCTCCTTGTTGTCTCAAGAATCAACTGTATTGGTGTGTGGGACTTCGGAAACTTTTTTCAGGCAAGCCCTGACGAAGAATGAGGTGTTCTGGCTAGGGTGAATGAGTTCCCACAAGGAGGTCCCACCATGGGCGTAGAAAACAACACCCGCGATATTGAAGAAACAGTCGTCACCGACTTCACTGACCGCATGAGCTATGGCGGCTATCTCGATCTCGACACGCTTCTCTCAGCGCAGAAGCCTCTGAGTGATCACCACGATGAACTGCTGTTCATCATTCAGCACCAGACCACTGAACTCTGGATGAAGTTGATGGTGCACGAGCTTCTCGGCGCTGCCAACTACCTTCGCAACGACGACCTCGGCCAGGCACTCAAGTGCATGGCTCGTCTCAAGCACATCCAGAAGACCCTCACTGAACAGTGGGCAGTCCTCGCCACCCTAACTCCCAGCGAGTATGCCCAGTTCCGCGACAAGCTCGGTAACTCCAGCGGCTTCCAGTCTTTCCAGTACCGAGCCATCGAGTTCATGCTGGGCAACAAGAACGAGAAGATGATCCACGTCTTTGACGCAGATCCTGTTGCGCAAGAACTTCTGGTTACAGCACTGAACGCACCCAGCATCTATGACGAGTTCCTGCGTTACCTTGCCCGCAAGGGATACAACGTTCCTGCCTCCATCTTGGAGCGCGACGTGACCAAGGCCTGGACTTTCTCTGACGAACTCATGCCCGTCTTCATCGAGATTTACAACAACCACGACGAGCACTGGGAAGCTTACGAAAGCTGTGAAGAGCTCGTCGACTTGGAAGAGAACTTCCAGTTCTGGCGCTTCCGTCATCTGCGCACCGTGCAGCGCATCATCGGTATGAAGATGGGCACCGGCGGATCCTCCGGTGCACCGTTCTTGCAAAAGGCACTTGAACTTACTTTCTTCCCTGAGCTCTTTGCTGTGCGCACCGAGATTGGCAAGTAGCTCAACTTCATGAGCTCCGAGCTTCAGAAACCTGGCAACCCCTTTGGGGTTGGGGTTTCTGCGCGCCTTGCCTCCGGCGAGCGCGGAACCCTGTTCCCGCTCTTTGGTGATGCTCATGTGCACCTCGGACTCGTTGAGCCAGAACGCCTCCCCTCTGGCGGCATCGGTCGTGTTCTGGATTTGGGGTGGTCCATTCCTGAACAGAAGCACTGGGCGTCTGGAAGTATCCCCGGGTTAGACGTGGAATACGCAGGGAACTTCCTTGCGGCTGCTGGCGGCTATCCTTCTGATCGTTCTTGGGCACCAGCGGATGCCACAGTTTTTGTTGAGAACAGCGCAGAGGCTGTGGCTGAACAGGTTGTTGCCGGCGTGAACGCAATCAAGATCACTCTCAATGCTGATGCAGGTCCCGTGCACTCTGACGACGTTCTTGCCCAGCTGGTGAGCTCGGCGCTTGAGGCAGGTCGTTTCCCCGTTATTCATGCTGAGGGTGCCGGGCAAGCTGAAAGAGCTATCCGCTCTGGGCTGGTTGTTCTGGCTCACACTCCATTTAGTGAGGTGCTCTCAGATGAGCTCATTGAATTCGCAGCTACCCACAACCTGGGTTGGATGAGCACCCTCGATATCCATGGCTATGGCGACTACGGCCACGATTTTGACGTCGCCTGCGACAACCTTTCTCGCTTCGCTGCTGCAGGTGGAACTGTGTTTTATGGCACAGACATGGGTAATGGACCGTTACCTCTGGGCATTAATGTTCGTGAACTCACTGCCTTGCAGGCGTGTGGACTCTCCCCTGCCCTTGTTGTGGAGTCCATGACTGCGTGGTGGGATCACCAGCCACAGCTGTTGGGTGGTTTCTCTTCACACCGGATGAGTTTTATCTCTGAGATGTCAGACAACACCTGCACTGACTTCAGTACCTGGCTGGCTTCTGCGCGTATCGTCGAACACATTGAAGTGGAGTCATGATGACCAGTTTTGAAACACGTGCTGCCCAGCTCGACGCTGCAGACCCCCTTGCCGCCCACCGCGCCAAATTCTTTGGCACCGATGAGGCAACCCAGTCGTCTACCCCCGGCATGCCATTGGCCTACTTCGACGGCAACTCACTCGGACGCCCCCTGGCCGCGAGTATGGAGCGTATTGAAGATTTCATGCGAAGCGAGTGGGGAACTCGACTGATTCGTAGCTGGGAAGAGAAGTGGGTTGACCTTCCTCTCGAGCTCGGTGACCGGATCGGCGCAGCTGCGTTAGGAGCCGCTGCCGGACAGACCCTCGTCGCTGACTCTACGAGTGTGCTGATGTATAAAGCTGCTCGGGCTGCACTTGATGCTCGTCCTGGGCGGACCGAGATTGTGCTCGACACCGATAACTTCCCCACTGACCGCTACCTGATGGAAGGTATCGCCGCCGAGCGCAACATGACGCTGCGCTGGATTGAAGCTGATCCTGCAACAGGTGTGACTGCAGACCAAGTCTCCGAAGTGGTGTCAGATAAAACGGCGCTTGTCCTTCTCAGTCATGTGTCATACCGCTCTGCCTTTATTGCGGATGCACCGACCATCACACGCATTGCTCACGATGCAGGTGCACTGATTATCTGGGACCTCAGCCACTCTGTCGGTTCGGTAGTTGTTGAGCTGGATGCCTGGGGGGTGGATTTTGCCGTGGGGTGCAGTTACAAATACCTCTGCGGAGGACCCGGAGCTCCTGCTTGGCTATATGTCCGCAAGGACCTCCAAGAGCAGCTGCGTCAACCCATCCAAGGATGGTTTGGTGCCAAAGACATGTTCCTGATGGGTCCTGGGTACCAGCCCGCAGCCGGCATCCGTCGTTTCATTACTGGAACAAGCCCTGTGTTGGGTATGCAAGCACTCATCGACCCTGTCGAACTCATTTCAGAAGTGGGTATGCCCGCCATAAGAGCTAAATCTCAGCTCCTTACCCAATATGTGATCGATTTTGCTGATGAAGTTTTGGCACCCCTGAATGTCACGGTGTCCTCACCTCGTGATGCCTCAATCCGCGGTGGCCACGTCATTGTCAATCACCCCGACATGCAAGAGGTGAATTCCAGGCTTTGGGCAGAGGACATCATCCCTGATTATCGTGATCCACACGGCCTGAGGCTGGGTTTATCGCCCCTGTCCACTTCTTTCTCTGAGGTCTACCTGGGGCTCGAGCGCGTCAGAGAAGTACTGCTCAGTCTCCGGTAGGATTGGGGTATTCCCTGCTCGCGAAACCGCTGGAGTTACCCCCATGCCCACCATCGTCGTCGAGGTAATGCCCAAGGCTGAAATTCTTGACCCACAGGGCAAGGCAGTCGCTGGTGCGCTTACCCGCCTTGGTCACAACCAGTTCTCCGGTGTTCGCATCGGCAAGCGCTTCGAGCTCACCGTTGACGGTCCCGTCACTGCTGAGGTTCTCGCAGCGGCCAAGACCATCGCAGAGGATATCCTCTCGAACTCGGTCATCGAAGATGTCGTCAGCATCTCCGAGGCCAAGTAATGCGCGTCGGAGTCATCACCTTCCCCGGCTCACTCGATGAGCGTGACGCCCAACGTGCTGTGAAGCTCGCGGGTGGAACACCAGTTGCCCTCTGGCACGGTGCTCACGACCTTGAGGGCGTCGAAGCCATCATTCTTCCCGGCGGCTTTAGCTATGGCGACTACCTACGTGCAGGTTCTATTGCCAGCCACGCTCCCATCATGGCTGAGGTCATCGATGCAGCTCACAAGGGTATGCCTGTCCTAGGTATTTGCAATGGTTTCCAGATGCTCGCAGAAGCTCGCTTGGTTCCTGGCGCTCACGGTCGTAATGACTGTGGCACCTTTGTTCGCCGCGATCAGAAACTGATCGTGGAGAACAACACCACTGCCTGGACCAAGGACTTTGCCCAGGGTGAAGAGATCATCATTCCACTCAAGAACGCTGATGGCCGTTTTGTTGCTAATGCAGACACCATCAAGCGCATTGAAGACAACGGTCAGGTCACCTTCCGTTACGTCGGCATGAACCCCAACGGTTCACTCGATGACATCGCAGGTGTTTCTAACGAAGCAGGCAATGTTGTGGGTCTGATGCCTCACCCCGAGCACGCAGTAGAGCCCGGTTTCGGTCCCGACACTGCACAGGCCATGCGTTCTGGTCTTGATGGCTTGAAGTTCTTCACCTCTGTCATTCAGAGCACCATCCTCTCCAAGGCATAAGCCTGATGAACGCAACCGGCACGTCAAAGCAGGCGGGGTTCACCCCTCGCAAGCTCTACTTTGTGCTTGCTATCGCAGAAGCCTGCACGTGGACATTGCTCATCACCGGGCTGATCCTTCGCGCAACTACAGGCATCGACCAGACCCTGTTCACCACCATCGGTGGTCTGCACGGTTTGGTGTTCATTAGCTATGGCGCAACATCGATTCTGGTTGCGTTCAACCAGCGTTGGGGTTTCTGGCTGGGTCTGCTCGCGGTAATCACCGCGATCCTTCCCTATGCCACCATTCCTTTCGAGCTGGTTCAGGCCAAGCGTGGAGCACTCGAAGGCCCCTGGCGCACTCAGGCAACTGACGACCCTCGCGATGCGAAAGCATTGGACCGCCTCTTCCGCTGGTTCCTTGCCCGCCCAGTGCTGTTGATCCTCGTCATTGTGCTGGCAATCGTTGCCGTCTTCTCCACCCTGCTCATCCTTGGTCCTCCCGGAGGACGCTAAGGCTATGAGCTCACACACTTTCCACATCACCCACAACGAAGGGACCGACGCGTGAGCACCCACGTCGCCGACACCGTAGACAACGCCATCGCAACCCCAGACAAGGTTCAGCCCTATGGCGCCTTGGGACTCAAGGATGACGAGTACGCAGAGATTCGCAAGATCCTCGGCCGCCGCCCCACCTCAGGTGAACTGGCAATGTACTCCGTGATGTGGAGTGAGCACTGCTCATACAAGTCTTCAAAGATTTACCTTCGTCAGTTTGGCCAGAAGGTCAGCGAGAAGATGAAGGAAAAGCTCATGGTCGGCATGGGCGAGAACGCCGGTGTTGTCGACGTCGGCGAGGGTTGGGCTGTCACCTTCAAGGTGGAGAGCCACAACCACCCCAGCTACATTGAGCCTTTCCAGGGCGCTGCCACCGGAGTGGGTGGAATCGTCCGTGACATCATCTCGATGGGTGCACGTCCCGTTGCTGTGATGGACCAGCTGCGCTTTGGCGCCATCGACCACCCTGACACCCCTCGCGTTCTGCACGGTGTTGTTGGTGGAATTAGCTTCTACGGCAACTGCCTTGGCCTTCCCAACATTGGTGGCGAGACCTACTTTGACTCCTGCTACCAGGGCAACCCCTTGGTGAATGCCCTTTCTGTGGGTGTTCTCCGCCACGAAGACCTTCACCTGGCTAACGCTTCGGGTGTGGGTAACAAGATTGTTCTGTTCGGTGCTCGCACCGGTGGCGACGGCATCGGTGGCGCATCGATCCTTGCCTCTGACTCCTTTGACTCCACTGGCCCCACCAAGCGTCCTGCTGTCCAGGTCGGTGACCCATTCGCAGAGAAGGTGCTCATCGAGTGCTGCCTCGAGCTTTACCGCGAAGGCCTGGTTGAAGGTATTCAGGATCTTGGTGCTGCCGGTATTTCCTGTGCAACCAGCGAGCTTGCCTCTAACGGTGACGGCGGCATGTTCGTCGAGCTCGACCACGTACTGCTGCGCGACCCCACCCTCACCGCTGAGGAAATCCTCATGTCGGAGAGCCAGGAGCGCATGATGGCTGTGGTCAAGCCTGAGCTGCTCGACCAGTTCATGGCTGTCGTGAACAAGTGGGATGTGGAAACCAGTGTTCTCGGTGAAGTCACCGACACCGGTCGTCTCGTGATCCACCACGGTGGCGAAGAGATCGTGAACGTAGACCCTCGCACCGTCGCGATCGACGGTCCTGTCTATGAGCGTCCCGTTGCCTACCCCGCATGGATTGATGCTCTTAACGCTGACTCAGCTGACAAGCTGGCTCGCCCACAGACCGGTGCAGAGCTCAAGGACCAGTTCCTCTCCCTCGTTGCCAGCCCGAACCTGGCAGACAAGTCCCTCATCACCACCCAGTATGACTACTTCGTCATGGGAAACACGGCGCTCAGCTTCCCTGACGACGCCGGCATGATCCGCGTGGACGAAGAATCCGGTCTCGGTTTCGCTATCGCCACCGACGCTAACGGTCGCTACTGTCAGCTTGACCCCTACCAGGGTGCTCGCTTGGCTCTGGCTGAGGCCTACCGCAACGTGGCAGTCTCCGGTGCTGTTCCTGCAGCGGTCACTGACTGTCTCAACTTCGGTTCTCCTGAGAACCCCGAAGTGATGTGGCAGTTCAAGCGTGCTGTTGAAGGTCTCGCTGATGGTTGCTTGGAACTCGAGATCCCCGTCACCGGTGGAAACGTCTCCTTCTATAACCAGACCGGTGACGCTCCCATCCACCCCACCCCTGTTGTGGGCGTACTGGGTGTTATCGATGACGTTGCTCGCCGTATTCCTTCTTCCTGGCAGGACGAGGGCAACAACATCTACCTCCTCGGCTACACCCGCACCGAACTTGATGGTTCAGCATGGGCTGGCACCATCCACAACCACCTCGGCGGTTTCCCTCCCGTTGTTGACCTCGGTCAAGAGAAGGAACTTGCTGACCTTCTACAAGGCGCGGCTATTGAGAGCTTGATTCTCTCTGCTCACGACCTCAGCGATGGTGGTCTGGGACAGGCGCTAGCTGAGTCAGTGATGCGCTTTGGCGTGGGTGCCCGGGTCTGGCTCGATGAAATCATTGAGCGTGACGGCGTGGACGCTGCAACTGCGTTGTTCTCTGAGTCAACCGGTCGTGTGATTGTCTCTGTTCCTCGTGAAGATGATGTTCGCTTCTTGGGACTCTGCGAAGCTCGCAACTACCCTGTCCTGCGCATCGGTGTGACCGATCTGGGTGGGGACGACGCCAAGCTCGACGTTCAGGGCCTGTTCGAGGTTTCTGTTGCTGAGATTCGTCAGCGCAGCAACGAGACACTGCCAAAGTATTTCGGCTAAGCCTGCTTAAAGAGCTTCGAGCAGGCCCCATCGCAGGGGCCCACCCGAAGAATCTGAGTTTCTCAGAAAAATATGCCTGTTGGCAAGCGTTATTTAACCGCGTGCCTGTTCGTGGTGGTGAATAACCTCTTCCACGACAAAGTGGAACCACTTCTCCGCGAAGGTGGGGTCGAGGTTGGCCTCTTCCGCCAGCGCACGCAAGCGTGCGACCTGGCGAGCTTCACGCGCAGGGTCGGACGGGGGAAGATCGTTGGTGGCTTTGAGCTTGCCCACCTTCTGCGTGAACTTGAAACGCTCAGCGAGCATGTGAATGAGAGCTGCATCGATGTTGTCGATGCTCTCGCGAATACCTGCAAGCTCTTGGGCAACCTCAGGGGATATCTCGTTCTGCGCCATGCTTTTAGGTTAGCGCAGGAGTGATTAGTTCTTGGATTGCCTGCGCATGATCAAGACACCGATGATGACAATGGCGCCACCAACTGGCTCATACCAGTGCAGGGTTTCGCCCAGAAAAACCACACCCAGCATGATGCCCACAATCGGCATGACATAGGTCACAGATGAGGCACGAGTGGGTCCCCAGGACTCGAGCACATCGTTGAACCAGAGATAGGCCAAGCCCGTTCCGCCCAAACCGATGATGGCAATGGACACAATCGTGGTCCAGTCAATGGTGACGGGGCCGATGGCCAAGAACGGCGTGAGAAGCAAGATAAAGATGGCTGCAGCGCCCACTTCAATAATCGAGATTGCCTTAGCTGAGACTCCGCGGGGGAAGACGTACTTCTTCAAATACGTTCCAGAGAATCCATACATCACAGCTGCGCCGAGGGCAGCAATCTGGCCCCAGAAGCTTCCACCGAGGTCGGTGATGGTCCAGGGAGCAATCACTACGACCAGACCAGCAAGACCCACCAGCACACCGACTGCTTGGTTGCGGTTGAAATTCTCCACACGCAATACATAGACCGCAATGATGGCGGTCATGATCGGGGTGAGACCGTTATAGATCGTGGCAACCGCAGAGGTGATGAACTGCTCAGCCCAGGGGAAGAAAATGAAGGGGATGCCAATACCAAAAACACCAGCCACAGCGATGTGACCCCAGGTGACGAGGTCACGAGGAAGTTTTTCCCGGCTAATCAGCCAGAAGACGAGCATGAAAATGCCACCTGCCACAACACGTGACCAGGCAACCTGACCCCAACTCAACGTCTCCATCGCAATCTTGATGAAGAAGAAGCTCGAGCCCCACAGGCAAGCCAAGAAAATGAACTTCAGTGCAACGAGAAGGGGAGAACCGCCTGCTTTCGCAGCAACTGAAGGAATAGTCATAACCTGCTCAGCCTAGCTGTGAAAGAACTCGTTCGGGCAAGAACAATTGCCTGTTGACCAGCCGGTCAGACGAGAGTTATTTAGCTAACGAGGTCGTGCTGAACGATGATCGCATCGCGAGCAGGACCCACACCGATAGCGGAGAAGCGTGCGCCACTCATTGCTTCCAGTGCAGTGACGTAGTCCTGAGCATTCTTGGGCAGATCGCTGAACTTACGTGCACCGGTGATGTCCTCAGTCCAGCCGGGGAAGTATTCCAGGATGGGTTTGGCGTGGTGGAAGTCGCTCTGGTTCACAGGAACCTCATCGTGACGAACACCGTCGACGTCATAGGCAACACAGACCGGAATCTGCTCGAGTCCCGTAAGAACGTCAAGCTTGGTGACGACGAAGTCGGTCACACCGTTGATACGTGCGGTGTAGCGAGCGATAGGTGCGTCATACCAACCACAGCGACGGGGACGACCAGTGGTTGTGCCGAACTCGAAGCCCTTGGCACGCAAGTATTCACCGTCTTCATCGAAGAGCTCGGTGGGGAACGGACCAGCACCCACGCGGGTTGTGTAGGCCTTGATGACCGCGATGACGCGCTCGATCTTGTTGGGGCCAATACCTGAACCGGTCGAGGCACCACCAGCAGTAGCGTTCGACGAGGTAACGAAAGGATACGTTCCGTGGTCGATGTCGAGCATGGTTGCCTGGCCACCCTCGAACAGCACAACCTTGTCAGCTTCGAGAGCCTGGTTGAGTTCGAGTGCGGTGTCCGCAACCATGGGTGCCAGGCGCTCACGGTAGGACAGAAGTTCTTCAATCACGGCATCTGCTGAGATGGCGCGACGGTTATAGATCTTGGCCAGCAGGTGGTTCTTGATCTCAAGTGCTGCTTCGACCTTCTGGCGAAGGATGCCTTCGTCGAAGATGTCTTGGATGCGGATACCGACGCGGTTGATCTTGTCTGCATAGGTGGGGCCAATGCCGCGGCCGGTGGTGCCGATCTGACGCTTGCCGAGGAAGCGCTCAGTAACCTTGTCCAAGGTGCGGTGGTAGTCCGTGATGACGTGAGCGTTCGCGCTCACACGCAGCTTCGAGGTGTCGATGCCGCGAGAGTTCAAGGCATCGAGCTCTGCGAAAAGAACAGAGATGTCGATGACCACACCGTTAGAGATCACAGGGGTCACGCCTGGAGTCAAGATACCGGAGGGCAGCAGGTGGAGGGCATACTTCTCGTCGCCAATAACGACGGTGTGGCCGGCGTTGTTACCGCCGTTGAACTTCACAACGTAGTCGATACGTTCAGCAAGAAGGTCGGTAGCCTTACCCTTACCTTCGTCGCCCCACTGGGCACCAATCAGAACGATTGCTGGCATGACGATATCCCCTCGTCGTTAGTACGGCCTGTGCAACTGCGACCTGCCAGTAATTCATTCTACCGGCTAAATAACGCCTCTTTCTTGCGGTTACTTCAGGCTAAGTAGTCGCCAGGAGCACGACGTCGATGGCCTTGCGCTCATCGCCACCGGAGACAAAGAAACGGTCTCTCAACATAAGCGTGTGGACGTTCAATCCGAGGGCGTCGCAGGCGGAACGAAGCTCTTCTTGAGTGGGGTTCAACTCTGGGCTGGGAGGGCCACCGAAGCCGTGTTCAAGGTTTTCACGTGCGTGCCACACACCAAACAGCGTGCCGCCTGAGCGCAGGCTCTGCGCTGCCGTGGCAATCGCGGCAGCGAGGTCTGCAGCAGGAATCTGGAGATAGGCCATGACAGCCAAATCAACGGGCTTGGTCACGCAGGATTCAGGGTTGGTGGCGTCCACGGCAGTTCCGGTGCAGAGTTCCGTCAGCCCCTCGCGCTCGGCTCGCTGCAAGAACTTACCCACGGCAACAGCCGAGAAGTCGGAGTTCTCCACGTGCCAACCGCGGCTGGCAAACCACAACGCGTTACGACCTTCGCCGCCACCCAGGTCCAGCATCTTGCCAGTCGGAAGATCGGAGAGGTACTCAACGACAAACTCATTGGGCTCCAACGACCAGACCATCTCTGCTTCGGCGTAGCGCTTGTCCCAGGCTTCAGAAGAGTTCCGAGTAGTCATGGTGCCTTTCTAGAACGTCACGTGCTGCATGACCCACGAGTGCATGGTCACAGCAGCTGCCGCACTGGCATTGATGGAGCGGGTTGAACCAAACTGAGTGATTTCAATCACGGCTTCTGCAGCTTCGATAGCTTCAGGAGAAAGTCCAGGTCCTTCTTGCCCGAACAGGAACAAGCAGCGCTCAGGCAAGGCAAAGGTTTCGATCTTCACGCAGCCAGGAACGTTGTCAATGGCGAGGATAGGCATGTTCTCTGCCTTCGCCCACTCGACCAGATCGGCCACGGTGTCATGGTGAACCACGTGCTGGTAACGGTCGGTGACCATCGCGCCGCGCTTGTTCCAACGACGGCGTCCCACGATGTGAACGGTGTCAGCACCAAAAGCATTGGCTGAGCGCACGATGGAACCAATGTTCATATCGTGCTGCCAGTTCTCAATGGCAACGTGGAAGGGGTGACGTTTCTCATCGAGATCCGCAACAATCGCTTCCATGGTCCAGTAGCGATAACGGTCAATGACGTTGCGCGTATCGCCCTTTTCTAGGAGCTCAGGGTCAAACCAAGGGTCTTCCGGGAGTTCACCAATCCACGGACCAACACCGGAGGTGCTCAGTTCGTGGGTAGGTGACTCAGGAAGGTCAGTCACGACTACTGAGGTGCAAGACCGAGGTCTTCGAGACCAATGGCGTAGAAGTAGGGGTAGCCAGCTGTTTCAATGCGCTGACGTGCGTCGGTGGCGCGGTCTACGACGACAGCAACAGCAACTACCTCTGCCCCGACTTTTTCCAGAGCTTCGATTGCCTTCAGTGGTGAACCACCAGTAGTGGAGGTGTCTTCAAGCACAACAACGCGCTTACCCACGAGGTCTGGTCCTTCAACCTGACGACCACGGCCGTGGTCCTTAGGCTCCTTGCGCACAACGAATGCGTCATAGGCCAGTCCCTGAGCGGCGCCCTGGTGAAGAACAGCTGTAGCGATGGGATCAGCACCCATAGTGAGTCCACCCACTGCGTCCACATCAGGAATCTGTGCCAGCACGTCAAGCATGACCTGGCCGATCAAGGGAGCGACGCGGTGATCCAAAGAAATCTTGCGCATGTCCACGTAATACGTGGCCTTCTTGCCACTGGTGAGTGTGAAGTCTCCGTGGAAGACTGCTTCTTCTTTGATGAAGTTGATGAGTTGTTCGCGTGCAGAAGTCATGACTTCAGTTTATCGGCCAACTGAAGGCCGAATTATCTAGTGGGCGAGAGGCTCGAGAGGAACGATGTCCTCATCTTCGGGACCGGGGGTTCCCGCAATGTGTTCTTTCTTCCCACGAGTTGGCATCTCCACGATCACCATGGCAGCGACCATAAATGCGCCGCCGATGATGGTCTTCAGTGCCAGAACTTCTTGTCCCACAGCAACTGAAACCAGTGCAGTGAAAACAACCTCGAGAGTCAAGATGATGGCAACACGAGAAGGCTCCATCTGGGCCTGGGCCCAGGTCTGCACAAAGAAGCCAATAACCGTGGCAAAGATCGCAGTGAACAGCACAGCCATCCAGACGTCAACGGTGGGTGGTGGCTGATAGCCATCAGGCAGGGCGCCGATCCAGCAGACCACAGCGACGAAGAGAAGCTGGACAAAAGTCAGCGCATAGGAATCAAGCCCTGAACTGAAGCGACCCAAGCCAACGATGTGAAGGGCATAAAGAACGGCGCAGATGATTCCCCAGATCTGACCAACCTCGATAGAGACACCCGTAATCGAGATGAGCCCCAAACCAATCAATGCCAGCACGGCTCCGAAAGCCACCTTGATTCCCACCTTGCGGCGGAAGATCAACCAGCCCAGCACGGGGGTGAGCACAACATAGGTTCCGGTGAGGAACCCAGTGATGGCTGCGGTGGTCATCTCAAGTGCAATGGTTTGTGTGGCATAGGCCAGGCCCAGCACCACACCCAGCACTGCTCCCACGGCAAGCATCTTGCCCTTGAGCGCCAAGATCACCTTGGGTTTGATCACCAACATGATTGCGGCAGCAATCGTGAAGCGAATAGCGAGGAAGTCGAAGAAGGGCTGTTGCTCAATTGCCGGCTTCATCACGACAAAGGCAACGCCCCACATTGCGGCCACTGAAACCAGTGACCACAATGCGAGGCGGGATGTCTTCATCCCTCCAGCCTAGTTAGGCGGAAGGAGTGCGGCGACGAATAGGAGTGTCGTCGTCACCATCGTCCTCAACGACGAGGGTGTCAAAGACGGGCTCCTTGGAGACAGGTGCTGAGGCAGTGACTCCAGCCTTGGCGGCCTTCTTCTCAGCTCGCTTTGCCTTGCGCTTTTCACGGCCACCTTCAACCAGGTTGTAGATGGTGGGAAGAACAATCAGGGTCAGCAGGGTCGAGGAGATCAGACCACCGATAACCACAATGGCCAGCGGCTGCGAGATGAATCCGCCGGAGCCGGTGATGCCGACAGCCATAGGAATCAAAGCGAAGATGGTTGCCAGTGCCGTCATCAAAATCGGACGCAGACGGCGGATGGCACCCTCACGGAGAGCATCTGTCACAGCCAGACCCTTATTGCGGTACTGGTTGACCAAGTCGATGAGCACGATGGCGTTCGTCACGACGATACCGACCAACATCAGCAGACCGATGAAGGATGGAACACCGAGCGGAACACCGGTGATGACCTGGAGACCGATCGCACCAGTTGCTGCGAAGGGAACCGAGATCAAGAGCAACAGTGGCTGCAGGAGCGAACCGAAGGTCGCAACCATGATGATGTAGACCACGAGGATGGCAACCAGCAGGGCAATACCGAGCGAGCTAAAGGCTGCTGCCTGGTCGGCGCTGACGCCACCAATCTTGGCGGATGCGCCCGAGGGCAGATCCACGTCCTTGAGTGCCTTGGTCACTTCAGCCGTAGCAGTTCCCAAGTCTTCGCTGTTGGGCGTGACGGTCACTGTTGCGCTGCGCTGACCCTTGACTGTGGTCACAGTGGCAGGGCCATCCTTGACCGTGACGGTTGCCAAGGTGTCCAGAGGAACGAGTCCCTTAGCAGTGGGCACAGTCAGAGCAGCTAGCTCTGCCTCAGTGGTGGGGGGATCATTCGACGCGATGTAGATGTCAAGGGTGGTTCCCTCGATCACCACGGTGCCGATGGTGGTCGGGCGCATGGCCTGAGCAACATAGCCGGCGAGCGCGACCTCGGAGAAGCCAGCAGCTGCAGCGTCATCACGGTTGACGGTGACGGCGATGTAGGGGCGAGCCTCAGTGAGGTTGCTGGTGACCTGCTTGACAGCAGGAAGTGCACGCATGCTCTTATCTACGGCAGCTGCTGCCTTGTCCAGTGATTCCTGGTTAGGAGCAGTGATGTCGATAGAAATGTCGCTCGAAGCGCCGAAGCCGCTCTGAGCACCCACGGTGATGGTGTCCTTGTCAGCTACCTTCTCAACAGCTGCACGAGCAGCGTCCTGAATCTTCTGCTGGTCACCGCCATCCTTGGTGGTGACGGAGAAGGTGATGGCGGTGTCGCCGCCGCCGACGAAGGCATCACGCAGTGCATTACCGGAAGAACCAATGGAGACCTGAACAATTTCGACACCGTCAGTGTCGAGCAGGGCGCCCTCAATATCGGTAGCCATCACGTCCTGGGCTTCCAGGCTGGTGCCGGGCTTGATGGCTTCAGTCACGGTGAACGTGTTCTGACCAGAGGAACCCAAGAAGTTGGTCTTCATCAGAGGCAGAATTGCACCGGTTCCAACCAGAACCAGGACAGCCAAGATAATCGTGGTGACCGAGTGCTTGAGGGTCCAGTTGATGACGGGCAGGTAGCCCTTCTGAAGGAAGCCAGGCTTCTCTTCTCCAGCAAGCTCTGCAGCCTTTGCCTTCGCTGCGCGCTTACCGGTCTCCGATGGTGCGCGAAGGAACCAGTAGGCCAGTACGGGAACAATGGTGAGCGACACCAGCAGTGATGCAACCAGTGCGATGGTCACGGTCAGTGCGAAGGGGCGGAATAGCTCACCGGTGATGTCACCAACAAAGGCCAGGGGCAAGAACACGGCAACGGTGGTTGCGGTTGAGGCGGTAATAGCACCGGCAACTTCGCGGACTGCGTCCACAATGACGGTGGCGCGGTCCACACCAGGCACCAGACGGCGCTTGATGTTTTCAATGACCACGATGGAGTCGTCAACAACGCGGCCGATGGCGATAGTCAGAGCACCCAGAGTCAGGATGTTGAGGGTGTAGTTCGCTGCCTGGAGACCAATGAAGGTAAT
>NZ_CAKZII010000057.1 GCF_936931525.1 uncultured Aurantimicrobium sp. | reverse complement strand
TAGAACACGTAGGTCCAACGCGTGAGACCCTCTGCAGCTTCGATCATCATCTCGGTGACCTCGAGTGGCTTGGAAGAGACCACGATGTCACGCTCGAGCAGAACCTTGGCCACGTAGTCCACGAGCTCTGGTGCTTCACTAGCGGGAGTGGTCTCAAACACGAGGTCGTACTTGTTCTTGAAGTAGCGGGCCTCGTTGGCTCGGAGGCCAGCAAGTGCGTCAGCCCAAGGGGAGGACTCAAGTCCTGAGGTGGAGACGGTGACGAAGTCGACGGGATTACTCATCTAAGTACCCTCTCACGGTTTGAACTGCTCTGCATCTGAACTAGATCGAGGGAGAAAATACAGTGGTGCCAAGAGCAGCTGCTTTTCGTGTCAGTGAAGTGTCAGCAGTAGCAAGTGAAGCAGCATGCTTGAGTGCAGTGTGAAGGACAATCACATCAGGCATCTTGAGCCCTGATTCCGACCTGAGCCTGGCGATATCTTCCGCATCCTCTGAGGCAATGTCATCGATGATGAAACCCAAAGAATCGATACCCTTCCTGAATTCCTTCAAGCGATTAGCGCGAATAGGCGCAACAAGTATCTCTGCATACGTGAGAGTGGAGATCATCAGCTCTTCAGCAGCAGTGTCCCTCAAGAATGTGATTGCCCACTCGTGGTGCAGGTCAGAGCCATCGAAAGCTGCGATGAGAACATTGGCATCGAGGACAATCACTTAGGCCACTCTTCGCGCAGTTCCTCACGCCAATTTGCTGGCCAGATTCCGTTCATGGATCCCGCAACAACATGAATTGCGGCCCGACGCTTCTCTGCCTTCTTGTCTGCAAGAGACTCCACCACATCGACCCCTTGGTCGATGATGTGGCGGAGCAGTTCAGCACGCTTGTTTTTGTCGGCAGGCCAGAGCGCAGCGGCAGCGTCGAGAGCACGAGTAAGTTCTTCGGTCTCGGTAATCATGTGACGCTGACGTGCAGTGGGCATAACCTAAGTGTAACACTTAAGACAGAGTGTTGCACCTAGATATTTGCTACATCACGTGGTCTGGGTTCATCCAGAACACGTCCCACAAGTGACCGTCCAGGTCTTCAAAGCCCCAGCTGAACA
>NZ_CAKZII010000056.1 GCF_936931525.1 uncultured Aurantimicrobium sp. | reverse complement strand
CTGATGGGCGAAGATCCAAATGGGATCCCAAACAACTTGTTGCCATTTATCAGCCAAGTTGCCATTGGTCGGCGCGAGCAATTGTCGGTGTTTGGCAATGATTACCCAACCGCGGATGGCACCGGCGTGCGCGACTATATCCACGTGATGGACGTTGCCGAAGGCCATGTAGCCGCCTTGAATCTTTCTGAACCTGGGTTTCATGCTGTGAACCTCGGCACAGGACAAGGTACCTCGGTATTTGAGCTACTCAGGGCATTTGAAACATGTGTAGGAAAGCCAATTCCGTTTGCTGTGCACCCACGGAGACCCGGTGATATCGCCACTTGCTATGCTGATACATCAAAGGCCAAGACTTTGCTTGGCTGGTCGTCCATTAGAGAAATTGACTTAGCTTGCGAAGATGCATGGCGATGGCAATCCCAAAACCCTGACGGCTTCTAGTCCAGTTGAGAGAAATAACTGGCTAGTCGGGCTTCCCAGCTCGCTGGGATAAAGCCAGTTGCTTCAATCTTGGAAAGATCCAGCATGCTCCACAGCGGCCTGGGAGCAATGCCCTCTTTCCCTGCGAAATACTCTTCGGTTGTCACTCCGGTGACATCTACAGGATCGTGCCCAGTGAGCTCATATACCTGTGCTGCAATATCTGCCCAGCTAGATGCTGGGCCTTCGTTGCTGAGGTTGTAAGTGCCAAATGGCGCCTTGGAGTCAATGAGATGGCGAATTGCTGCTGCAAGATCTTGTGTGAAGGTCAAACGTCCGATTTGATCATTCACCACGGATGGTTTGATTCCTCGCTCTGCGAGGGCTGCCATGGTTCTAACAAAGTTATTACCTTCGCCAATGACCCAACTGGTTCGGAGGAGGTAATGCCGTGGGGCTTTTTGCACAGCGAGATCGCCCTGTGCTTTGGTTTGTGCGTAGACACCCAAAGGATTGAACTGATCTGTTTCTAAGTAAGGTGATTTCTTTGTTCCGTCAAAGACGTAGTCAGTAGAGACATGAACAAGCAGAATTTCACGCTCAGCCGCAAGAACAGAAAGCGCTTCAACTGCAGAAGCGTTGACCGCTTCTGCGAGCGCAGCTCCCTCAGGAGTTTCCGCTGCATCCACTGCAGTGTATGCAGCTGCGTTGATGATGACATCACAAGTATCAAAGGGAAGTTCAGAGACTTTTTCAGGCTGCGAAAGGTCGCATTCTTCACGACCATAAAACACAGCAGTGGGAAATTCAGCACGAAGTGCTTTTCCCAGTTGTCCATTCGCCCCCAGGACGAGAACTCTTTGTTCAGGCAAGAAAGTTACTGACCCTTTGAGGCGTAAAACGCCTCAGTGGCGTCCTTAGTTGGAGCCCACCATGCCTCGTTTGCCTTGTACCAGTCGATGGTTGCGGCAATACCTGACTCGAAGTCTGCGTGGGTTGGCTTCCAGCCGAGCTCTGTGCGGAGCTTGGTTGAATCAATGGCATAACGCAGGTCATGACCCGGGCGATCGGTGACGTGGTCATAGGCGTCAGCTGGCTGCCCCATGGTGGTGAGGATGAGTTCAACGACGTCTTTGTTGTTCTTTTCGCCATCAGCACCAATGAGGTAAGTCTCACCGAGGACACCCTTATCCACGATGGTCATCACTGCACTGGAGTGATCATCGGCGTGGATCCAGTCACGGACGTTCTCACCTGCTCCATAGAGCTTGGGTCGAACACCACGGATCACGTTCGTGATCTGGCGAGGGATGAACTTCTCTACGTGCTGGTAGGGACCGTAGTTGTTGGAACAGTTCGAGATAGTCGCACGAACACCAAAGGAACGAACCCAAGCACGAACCAACAGGTCGCTTCCTGCCTTTGTCGAGGAATAGGGGCTAGAGGGGTTGTAGGGGGTGGATTCGCTGAAGCGTTCAGGATCATCCAACTCAAGGTCACCGTAAACCTCATCTGTAGAGATGTGGTGAAGTCTGGTGTCATACTTTCGCGCTGCTTCCAGCAGTGTGTAAGTACCGATGATGTTGGTTTCGAGGAAGGGGCGTGGGTTATCCAATGAGTTGTCGTTGTGAGACTCCGCAGCATAGTGAATAACGGTGTCGTTCTTACTGAAAAGCTGATCCACCAGCTCAGCGTCACGGATGTCTCCGTGAACGAAGGTAAACCGGCTTGAAGGCAGATCGACCAGGGACGCCTTGTTTCCTGCATAGGTCAGTGAGTCGAGAACAGTGACTTCGTGGTCAGTGTTGTCCATGAGGTAGTGCACAAAGTTAGAACCGATGAAGCCTGCTCCACCTGTAACGAGAATCTTGCTCACTTAACCACACCTCAAACTTGCATTTTGAATGAATATCCAGTTTATCTGTGGTGGACCTTGTAGCAGTGTTTGCTCAGCTGGAATAACCTGTAGTAATGACTACTCGCCTTGAAGCCGGACAACAAGCTCCTGCATTTACCCTGCCCGATCAGAACGGTAACCCCGTCAGTCTTTCTGACTATGCAGGCAAGAAAGTCATCCTGTACTTCTACCCCGCAGCATCTACCCCTGGCTGCACCAAGCAGGCTTGTGACTTCCGCGACAGCCTTGCTTCACTTGCAGCTTCCGGTTACGTCGTACTGGGTGTTTCCAAGGATGCACCGGCCAAGTTGAAGAAGTTCGAAACAAACGAAAGTCTTACCTTCCCTCTTCTGAGTGACCCCGAACTTACAGTTCACAATGCATATGCCACCTATGGCGAGAAGTCCATGTATGGAAAAACGGTGATGGGTGTCATTCGCTCAACCTTCGTCATCGACGAAGCAGGAAAGATTGAGCTTCCCCTCTACAACGTGAAGGCAACCGGTCACGTCGCAAGCCTTAAGGGCAAGCTGGGGCTGGCTTAGAACCTACTTCTCTGCTGTCATCGCAGTGATGACGGGGCGAGTAAACAGCAGAACAGCTGTGCCAACTGCAAAGACTATGAGCAGCCAACCCACCGGCTGCCAAGCCTGAATTCCTTGAATAAATGACGTTGCAACAGCAAATTGTAGGATTTGCCATGTCACTATTGCACCTCGAGTCCAGGATTGTGCTCTGAATGTCCCAATTGCTGTAGCAACAAGGCCAATGGCGATAACTAACGTGATGGCAAAGATCACAATTGCACCAGAGAGATTCTCCGGGATTTCCATAAAGATTCTGCTCAAGAAATAAAGAGCACCAGCGGTCACCATCAGTGCCTCAATGCTCACCAGGACACCAAGTAACGCGACCAAAGGACTTCGGCGCTTCCGCTCGTGACCGTGTGATCCCGGATTTGTGGGGTTTTGAGGCACATTTTCAGTCATATTCTGCATTTCTTAGAAAAAAGTCTTGACCTTAACTTGAAGGCGTGTAACCATTATCTAAGTCGATAAGCCCCTACGTCGTTGTGGGCAAGCAAATATTCGCTCTGAATATTGTTTGGGACTGGCTCTCGACACGCATTCGTTTATTAGTCCGAATGCATCTTCACTTGGTTTTTCCCATGCCCACAAACAAGGAGTATCCCCATGGATTGGCGTAACGACGCAGCTTGCCTGACTGTAGACCCAGAGCTGTTCTTCCCAGTAGGTAACACCGGCCCCGCTGTCGACCAGATCGACAAGGCAAAGGTTGTCTGCTCTCGCTGCACCGTCACCGAGATGTGCCTTCAGTACGCTCTCGAGACCGGTCAGGACTCAGGCGTATGGGGTGGCCTCAGCGAAGACGAGCGTCGCGCACTCAAGCGTCGCGCTGCACGCGCCCGTCGCGCTAGCTAATTAGCTTTCCAAGACGAAACCCCTCCAGAATTTCTGGAGGGGTTTCGTTGTTATCCGAGCGTTAGTTGCACTG
>NZ_CAKZII010000055.1 GCF_936931525.1 uncultured Aurantimicrobium sp. | reverse complement strand
CTCGCAGCTGGTCGCAAGATTCCTAAGGACAACGGAATCCAGCGCTACAAGGGTCTCGGTGAGATGGACTACCGCGAACTGTGGGACACCACCATGAACCCCGAAACTCGCACCCTGCTTCAGGTCACCTTGGATGACGCAGTTGCTGCTGACGAAATTTTCTCAACCCTGATGGGTGAAGACGTGGAATCACGTCGAAACTTCATCCAGAAGAATGCAAAGGATGTGCGTTTCCTTGACATCTAACGACAACCTCGTCACCACTGACGAAAACGGAGAGAACCGCATCCAGCAGGTAGACCTGCAACTGGAGATGCAGCGTTCTTACCTCGACTACGCGATGAGCGTTATCGTGGGCCGCGCACTTCCTGACGTTCGTGACGGCCTCAAGCCTGTTCACCGTCGTGTGATCTACGCGATGTATGACGGTGGCTACCGCCCCGACAAGGCATTCTCTAAGTGTGCTCGTGTCGTCGGTGACGTCATGGGTCAGTTCCACCCGCACGGTGACTCGGCCATCTATGACGCACTCGTGCGTTTGGTTCAGCCTTGGTCGCTGCGTTACCCATTGGCTCTCGGTCAGGGAAACTTCGGTTCTGCCGGTAACGACTCCGCTGCTGCCCCTCGTTACACCGAAACCAAGATGGCACCTTTGGCGCTGGAAATGGTTCGTGACATCGACGAAGAAACCGTCGACTTCCAGGACAACTACGACGGCCGCACTCAAGAGCCTTCGATTCTTCCTGCACGCTTCCCCAACCTGCTGGTTAACGGTTCGGTGGGTATTGCCGTGGGTATGGCCACCAACATTCCTCCCCACAACCTGCGTGAGGTAGCCGAAGGTGCACTCTGGTCACTGGCTAACCCTGATGCAACGCGTGAAGAGCTCCTTGAAGCACTGATCTCTCGCATCAAGGGACCTGACTTCCCCACCGGTGCACAGATTCTGGGCATCAAGGGTATTCAGGACGCGTACCGCACTGGTCGTGGTTCCATCACGATGCGTGCCGTGGTCAGCGTTGAAGAACTTCAGGGCCGTACCTGCCTCGTCGTCACCGAGCTTCCCTACCAAGTCAACCCTGACAACCTCGCGATCAAGATCGCGGAGCTCGTCAAGGACGGCAAGATCACCGGCATCGCGGACATCCGCGATGAGACCTCTGGTCGTACCGGTCAGCGTTTGGTTATCGTGCTCAAGCGCGATGCAGTCGCCAAGGTCGTTCTCAACAACCTCTACAAGCAGACCCAGCTCCAGGAAAACTTCGGTGCAAACATGCTTGCCATCGTGGATGGCATCCCTCGCACCCTCGCCATTGATGGATTCATCTCCAACTGGGTTGAGCACCAGATTGACGTCATCGTTCGCCGCACGCAGTTCCGTCTGCGCAAGGCAGAAGAGCGTATGCACATCCTCAAGGGTTACCTTGCAGCTCTCGATGCTCTCGATGAAGTGATTGCCCTGATCCGCAAGAGCTCCACTGTTGAAGATGCTCGTGACAGCCTGATTGCCTTCCTCAAGATTGACGAGCTGCAAGCTCGCGCCATCTTGGAAATGCAGCTGCGTCGTCTGGCCGCACTGGAACGTCAGAAGATCATTGACGAAGCCAACGAGTTGGAAGCTCAGATCACTGAGTTCAACGCCATCTTGGCTAGCCCTTCGCGTCAGCGTGAGATTGTTTCGGAAGAACTCACTGACATCGTTGCCCGTTACGGCGATGACCGTCGCTCCGAGATCATGCCTGGCTTCGACGGCGACATGAACGTGGAAGACCTCATTCCTGAAGAGGAAATGGTTATCACCGTTACCCGTGGCGGCTACATCAAGCGCACCCGCAGCGACAACTACCGCAGCCAGCACCGTGGTGGCCGTGGCGTCAAGGGTGCACAGCTCCGAGCTGATGACGTAGTCGAGCACTTCTTCGTCACCACTACCCACCACTGGCTCTTGTTCTTCACCAACACCGGACGCGTTTACCGCGCCAAGGCGTATGAAGTACAAGAAGCAGGTCGTGACGCTAAGGGTCAGCACATCGCTAACCTCTTGGCACTTGCTCCTGATGAGCAGGTCACCCAGATTCTCGACATCCGCGACTACAAGGCAGCTCAGTACCTCGCCCTGGCAACCCGCGATGGTTTGATCAAGAAGACTGCACTGACCGAATACGACACCAACCGCACCGGTGGCATCATCGCCATCAAGTTGCGCGAAGGTGACGAGCTCGTCTCAGCACTTCTCCTTGAAGCTGACTCGGACGTTCTCCTGGTTTCACGCAAGGGTATGAGCATCCGCTTCACCGCAACCGATGAG
>NZ_CAKZII010000054.1 GCF_936931525.1 uncultured Aurantimicrobium sp. | reverse complement strand
GCAGCATGGTCTTCTTGATGGCTTTGGTGGATTCTCCACCGATGTGGGTAATCGAGACCTCGGGCACATAAAGGTTGGTGTATCCCAGTTTGCCTAGGCGGTAGCCCAGATCGACGTCTTCGAAATACATGAAGTAGTTGTCATCAAAGCCGCCTACTTGAGTGAACAAGTCCCTGCGGACTGCAAGGCAGGCGCCAGAAACCCAGCCCGTAGGAACGGTCTTGTTTTGTAGGTGTGCTTCAGAAAGGTAGTTCTTGGTCCACGGGTTAGAAAGCCAAATATTGGCAAAGAGTGCGTGCCCAACACCATTACGGATGGAAGGAATTGATCGCGCTGAAGGGTAAACAGAGCCGTCTTCGTTGTAAATCCGGGGCCCAGCCACGCCAACCTTTGAGTCCTGAACTGCGTTTCTTAGCGCTGCAACCGTTTCTGGGTTGAGCTCACTGTCTGGGTTGCAGACCAATAAGGTCGTAAATTCTTCTTTGAGGTCAGGAACTGCTTTGTTTACAGCAGAGCCATAGCCGACGTTCTTGGCGAGCTTGAGCAGGTTGACGCCGAAGTTCTTGGTGAGCTTCTCAGTAACAGCAATGTCTGCAGAGTTGTTGTCCACCACTGTGATCTGGCTGGGGGAGGCGACTGACTTCACTGCACTTGCAAGGAAGTCTGCCAACTGCGCGCTGGAGTTGTAGCTCACGGTAATGATGGCTACATCGCTGGGGGCAGTTGTCTTTGGCGTCATGAGAAATTTCCTTCCCCAGACTACAAGGGCACGCCCGAACTAGCTGAAGCTCAGCCTGGGCATGAGCAAACTGCTACTATGTAAGTGCACCGGTTGAAGTCGCGAAATCTCGCGAAAGCCTCCCGGAGCATTCACCAGTTCGATATCGAACTTCTGTAACACCCCATTTCGCACTACCTCCACACAGCCCACATTTTCGAATGCAGTGGCTTGGAAAAGCTCTAGTGCTCTAAATATCTATAAGGAGAACTCATGTCTGAGAACTCGATCAATGAAACCCCCGCTGCAGAAGCAGCACCCCGCAAGCGCACTTCTCGTCGCGCAACCGTGACCGCTCCCGTGGCATCTGCTGATGCAGTGTCTGGTGCTGTCTCAGTGAGCGCATCTAGCCACGTGAACTCTGGCGACGCTGGTGTTCCTGCGCTGGCACCTGCTCTGCAGGCCAGCGCTGAGGAAGCACCACGTCGTGGACGTGGTCGTCCAGCAAAGAAGACGGTTGAAGCTTCTGCTGAAGCTCCCGCAACCGAATCTGCAGCACCAGCTGAAGCTGGCGAAGCAGGCCCACGTCGTGGACGTGGCCGCGGTCGCAATGCTGAAGCTGCTGAAAGCAACGGCGATGCGGACAACAACAACTCTTCTGAGGGCGCATCTGAGGGCGACAACGCCGAAGGCGATCGCCCCAGCCGTAACCGTAACCGTAACCGTAACCGTCGCGACCGCAACGATCGCACCGAAGGCGACAACGGTAACCGTAACAACGGTCCCGAGTCCGAAGGCGAAGAGCGCTTCGACCGTAATGACCGCAACAACCGCAACAACCGCCAGCGCGACCGCCGCCGCGGTGGCCGCATGGGTGACGAAGTTGAACCAGAAATTCTTGAAGACGACGTCCTGATTCCTATCGCAGGTATCTTGGACGTTCTCGACAACTACGCATTCGTGCGCACTTCCGGATACCTTCCCGGAAACAACGACGTCTATGTCTCGCTCGGCCAGGTCAAGAAGTACAACCTGCGCAAGGGTGACGCTGTTATTGGTTCCATCAAGCAGCCACGCGATGGCGAAGGCTTCGGTCGTCAGAAGTACAACGCACTGGTCAAGATTGATTCCATCAATGGTCAGACCATTGAAGAAGCAGCTACCCGCGTTGACTTCCAGTCGTTGACTCCTCTCTACCCGCAGGAACGTCTGCGTCTGGAGACCGAGTCTTCCAAAATCACTGGTCGGATCATCGATCTGGTTTCGCCCATTGGTAAGGGTCAGCGTGGTCTGATTGTCGCGCCGCCTAAGGCGGGCAAGACCATCGTGATGCAGCAGATTGCGAACGCCATCGCTCAGAACAACCCTGAGGTTCACCTCATGGTTGTTCTCGTCGACGAGCGTCCAGAAGAAGTCACTGACATGGAGCGCACCGTCAAGGGTGAAGTTATTGCTTCCACCTTCGACCGTCCCGCAGAAGACCACACCATGGTGGCAGAGCTCGCTATCGAGCGCGCAAAGCGCCTCGTCGAGCTCGGCCAGGATGTTGTCGTTCTCTTAGACTCGATTACTCGTCTAGGACGCGCATACAACCTGGCAGCACCTGCTTCCGGTCGTATTCTCTCCGGTGGTGTGGACGCAGCTGCGCTCTACCCACCCAAGAAGTTCTTCGGTGCTGCCCGCAACATTGAGAACGGTGGCTCTTTGACCATCATTGCTTCGGCACTGGTTGAGACCGGTTCGAAGATGGACGAAGTCATCTTCGAAGAGTTCAAGGGCACCGGCAACATGGAACTTCGCCTGTCGCGTTCACTCGCTGACAAGCGCATCTTCCCTGCTGTTGACGTCAACGCGTCAGGTACTCGCCGCGAAGAGATGCTGATGGGCCCTGACGAAGTCAAGGTCACCTGGAAGCTTCGCCGCGCTCTTGCTGGTCTTGACCAGCAGCAGGCGCTGGAAAGCGTTGTGGGCAAGCTCAAGGACACTGCAACCAACGTTGAGTTCCTCATGTTGATGCAGAAGTCCAACGCTTCCAAGGAGGACTAAGCCGTGCTTTCTTCTGTACAAGGCCTTCTCGCCGAGTACGAAGAGCTGCAGGTTCAGCTCTCCGACCCGGCCGTGCACGCTGACGCGTCACGTTCGAAGAAGCTCAACCGTCGTTATGCCGAAATCAGCCAGATCAAGATTGCTTATGAGCGCTTGACCACGTTGGAAGAGGACTTGGCTGCCGCCAAGGAACTTGCCAAGGAAGACGAAGCATTTGCTGCAGAGATTCCTGCACTCGAGGAAGCAATTCCTGGAGCACAGGAAAAGCTGCGCCGTTTGCTTATTCCACGTGACCCCGATGATGGCCGTGACGTGATCATGGAAATCAAGGGTGGTGAAGGTGGTGCAGAAAGCCAGCTATTCGTGGCTGACCTTCTGCGCATGTATCTCCACTACGCAGAGTCCAAGGGCTGGAAGACAGAAGTTCTGGATAAGACCGAATCTGACCTTGGTGGTTTCAAGGACGTTCAAGTTGCCATCAAGGGCAACTCGAACGACCCTGCACAGGGTGTCTGGGCTCACCTGAAGTATGAAGGTGGCGTTCACCGTGTTCAGCGCGTACCCGCAACTGAGTCTCAGGGACGTATTCACACCTCAGCTGCCGGTGTTCTGGTCTTCCCAGAAGTAGATGAGCCTGAAGAAGTCGCGATCAACCAGAACGACCTCAAGATCGATGTCTATCGCTCGAGTGGTCCTGGTGGACAGTCTGTGAACACCACTGACTCTGCTGTGCGCATTACCCACCTTCCTACCGGAATCGTGGTCTCTATGCAGAACGAGAAGAGCCAGCTTCAGAACCGTGAAGCCGGTATGCGCGTGCTCCGCGCGCGCATCCTTGCTCGTCAGCAGGAAGAAGCAATGGCAGAAGCCAGTGCG
>NZ_CAKZII010000053.1 GCF_936931525.1 uncultured Aurantimicrobium sp. | reverse complement strand
TCCGCCATAGTGTAAAGGCAGCACAACAGTCTTTGGATCTGTTGGTCTAGGTTCGAATCCTGGTGGCGGAGCTCCCGATCAAAAATTGGAGAAGTGAGTGACCGACGCACAACTTGCCATCGTGGTTCTTGCAGCCGGTCAAGGCACTCGCATGAAGAGCTCCACTCCCAAGCTTTTGCACAAGCTTGGCGGCGTCTCCGTTGTCTCTCACGTTCTCGCCACTGCTCGTGAATTGAAGGCAGCACACGTTGTCTCTGTGGTTCGTCACGAACGTGATCGCCTCGTTGAGGTCATTGAAGTAGACCTTCCTGAAAGCATCATCGTGGACCAGGACGACGTTCCTGGCACTGGCCGTGCTGTGGAGCTTGCTGTTGCTGCACTTCCTGCTGGTTTTGCTGGTGATGTGCTTGTGGTCAACGGTGACGTTCCTCTGCTGGATTCAGAAACTCTTCAGGGCCTGATCAACCAGCACCGTGAAGCACAAGCAGCAGCCACTGTGCTGTCCACCATTCTTGATGACGCCACCGGATATGGTCGCGTCATCCGTTCTGTTGATGGCAATCTCGAGAAGCTCGTTGAGCACAAGGATGCCAACCAGGATGAACTGGCTATCAAGGAAATCAACGCCGGTATCTATGTCTTCTCCGCTCCTAAGCTTCGTGCACAGCTGAGCAATCTCACCCTGGATAACGCACAGGGCGAGAAATACATCACTGATGTGATTGGTCTTCTTCGCGAAGCAGGTGCAACGGTTGCTGCTGTGGAGATTCTGGATTCCTGGAAGGTCGAAGGCATCAACGACCGTGCGCAGCTTTCCCGTGCTGCAGGACTTCTCAACGGTTTGATAGTGCGCGGTTGGCAGCTTGCCGGTGTCACCATCACCGACCCCGCTTCAACTTGGATTGATATCCAGGTGCAGCTCGCTCCTGATGTGGAGATTAAGCCTGGTACTCAACTCCTCGGTGCAACCGTGGTGGAGACCGGAGCCATCATTGGCCCCGACACCACCCTGCTCGACACCGAGGTGGGCGAAGGCGCTGTGATCAAGCGCACCGATGCGACCCTGTCCGTTATCGGCGCTGGCGCATCGGTTGGACCCTTCTCCTACCTGCGTCCTGGAACATACCTTGAAGCCTCCGGCAAGATCGGCACTTTCGTTGAGACGAAAAATGCACGCATTGGCAAGGGCAGCAAGGTTCCTCACCTTTCCTACGTGGGAGACGCCACCATCGGCGAAGGAAGCAACATTGGTGCGGGCACCATCTTTGCGAACTACGACGGTGTGACCAAGAGCCACACCACCGTGGGTTCTCACGTGCGAACTGGCTCTCACAACACGTTCGTTGCGCCAATTAGTATTGGCGATGGAGCTTATAGTGGCGCCGGTGCAGTCATCCGTAAGGATGTTCCAGCCGGAGCGCTTGCCATTAACGTAGCTCCACAGCGCAACATGGATGGCTGGGTTCAAGCTAACCGTCCAGGCACCGCAGCAGCCAAGGCTGCTGACGAGGCCAAGTAACTCCCCACCACGAGTCAAACCACCTTCGAAAGGCCGCAAGTGTCAGAAATCTCAGTGTCTACGAAGAAGAAGCTCGTGATCGTCAGTGGACGTGCTCACCCACAGCTGGCAACCGACGTTGCCAAAGAGCTGAAGACCCACGTCTCTGGTACAGACCTGCGCACCTTTGCTAACGGTGAAATCTATGCCCGTTACGACGACAGTGTTCGTGGTGCAGATGTCTTCGTGGTTCAGTCCCACACTGCCCCCATCAACGAATGGGTGATGGAGACCTTGATCATGATTGATGCACTCAAGCGTGCATCTGCCAAGCGCATCACTGTTGTTGCCCCCTTCTACCCCTACGCCCGCCAGGACAAGAAAGGCCGCGGTCGTGAGCCCATCTCTGCTCGTCTGATGGCTGACCTGTTCAAGACTGCTGGCGCTGACCGCATCATGAGCGTTGACCTCCACGCAGCGCAGATCCAGGGCTTCTTTGATGGCCCCGTTGACCACCTCTTTGCTATGCCTGTTCTGCTTGAGCACTTCCGCGCTCAGCTGGACCCCACCACCTTGACTGTTGTTTCTCCTGACATGGGCCGCGTTCGCGTTGCAGACATCTGGAGTGAGAAGCTCGGTGCTCCTCTGGCCATCATTCACAAGCGTCGCGACCCCAAGGTTCACAACCAGGTCACCGTCCACGAAATCGTGGGTGACGTTTCAGGCCGCGTCTGCCTCCTTGTTGACGACATGATCGACACTGGTCGCACCATCGTGAAGGCTGCTGAAGCACTCGTTGCTGCGGGAGCGACAGGGGTAGTTGTTGCTGCTACACACGCGGTGTTCTCTGACCCAGCTTGTGAAATTCTGCAGTCTGAATTCATTAGCGAAGTTGTCGTCACCGACACTCTTCCAGTTCCTGAAGACAAGCGCTTTGAGAAGCTCACCATTCTTCCCATCGCTCCACTGCTGGCAAGTGCCATTCACGAAGTCTTTGAAGAAGGTTCTGTCACCTCGATGTTCGATGGTGCTGCATAGTAGTTCTCTATGACTCCTGACATCCTGATTAATCAAGGAATCCTGGCACTATTTGTTGTTGGCGGCTGGTTTCTTGGCAAGTATCTCCACCGAATCATTAGCAACAAATCGAATAAAGAAAGCTCTAAAGGTGAACTCACTCGCCTGGGAGAGACCGTCGGATTTGTAGGTGGCGCTGCCGGAATTCTGTTGGGCTTGCTCTTGGTTTTCGCAGTTCAGCATTATGCAGATGCTCAAGATGCTGCGCGTGCTGAAGCAGTCAACAACGCCAAGCTTTTTTATTCGCTCGGATCTTTCAATGAATCTGAAAGCATAGACGCTCGTCAAACACTCCTGTGTTACATGGAGTCAGTGACGGCTGAGGATTGGAAAGCGACAGCAGCAGGCGATGTCACCGGTGCTGAAAACACGACAGCGTGGACTAAAGAACTGCGAAGCAAGATTTTGAATCTGACCCTCGAAGACGAGAAGCAGTCCACTGGGTATTTCATTCTGGTTGAACACAACGACAACATCCCTGAGTTGAGACAATTCCGCCTCCTCATCGCGCAACCACAAATTCCAGGAATTGTGTGGTTTGTGATTTATCTCGCGAGCTTTGTTCTCTCTGCTTTGCTTGCCCTGCAGCTGGCCGATAGAAAGTATTTGGGGCGAGTATCCATCAGTGCGACCTATGTCATCCTGGGTGTGACTGTGGCAGCCCTCGGTGTCTTGGACCACCCCTTTGCAGAAGGTGTGGCTTCACTGCAACCTGTCGCAATGCAGGGAACGATCCAAACCCTGAAGGATTCTTATCCTGAAGCTATTCCTTCTGATTGCCCAGTTCTTGCAGTCTCTGACTTTGTTGCTGAGTAGACCACACTCTTTTATCGCTCTGTTTCACCAATCTTGGGGGTATCTGTGTCTTTCAATAAGGCAATCTTTGGTTCGAGTATCGCTATTGCAACAGCGATGCTGTTCAGTGGGTGTGCAACTCCTGCTCCAGTAGCTGACGAGTCGAGCTATATGGCCGTGATTGATGCGGGCAGTAGCGGCACACGCATCAACTTGTTTGAAGGAGACGCCACCTCCAGCAGTGTGAAGGTCACAACCTTGCTGGAGTTTGAATCCCCTGATAGCTCAGGTTTGTCATCCTTTGCTGAAAACCCCGCGGATGTGGGTGAAGCGGAGATCCAACCTTTGCTCGATGAGCTGGGTAATTTCTTGGCTATTCGTCAGATTTCTCCTCAGGATGTGCCGGTCTATGTGCTGGCAACAGCAGGCATGCGTAACGTTGCGCAAGCAGATCCTGCCGCAGTAGATGCGATCTATCAGGACGTAACCGAGGCCATTACTGCGGATGGATTCCCTGCTGCAGAGGTCGCTACAATTTCTGGCCAGCAAGAGGCATTGTTTTCCTGGGTTGACGTCAACTATGACAAGGGTGTTTTCGCGGGAAAGGCTGACCCTCAAGGAATTGTAGAAATCGGTGGGGCATCCAGCCAGATTGCTTTTGCGACGACCGGTTCTGGAAACAACATCACTCCGGTGAACATTGCAGGTCAGGAATTCAACGTTTTTGGTGTCTCTTACCTTGGCATGGGTCAAAATGATGCGCGAGCCGGAATTCTGAATCCCACAGATGCGAGTGCGGGAAACCCTTGTTTCCCTAATAACGCTTCTGGCGTTGATCCCACGAGCTATGACATGAAAAACGCTGTGCCTGTCAATGCGACGCAGAGCAGCTTCAATTACGACGCCTGCCAACAGCTCTATTCGGACTACCTCAACAAAGCAGCACTTTCCCCCGTGAACGTGGAGAACACGACTGGAATGATGCCTGCCGATATTTCTCAGGTGCCAGGGTTTGCGCAGTCGCCTTTCCTTGGACTTGCTTCACTGAAGTATGCCGCTAGCGACTTTGAAGCTGACACTGCAATCAATGAATCTGAAGCCCTCATCAGTAAGGTTTCCGAAAAGTGTTCAGGAATCAATGCGTGGCCAACTGTTCTTGAATACCTTGGTGGAGAAGTGAGCCAGTTCTCTGAAAACAGCTGTGCAAACGCTACTTTTGTCCAGACGTGGACGTTCACTGATGCTGGCTTGGGCATTAACCCAGAGAATCTCGCGGTTGTCAGCAAAATCAATGGCATCACGCCAACCTGGATGCGTGGCTTTGTCGTTCTCACCTTGACTGGCAACTCGACCAAATAGCCGCGGCTTTCATGAACCCTGAATTGCCGGGAGTTCTAAAAAGCAGAGCAGCAGCTGGTTTCTCTGAGATCGTGGTGGTGGGCGGAGACTAACTCCTGAGTTGGAGTTAGTTGTTGGTTAGTACAGGGCACTCAACCCAAAGTGCTTTGTCAGGGAATGACTCTTGCAGCACGTCGAGTGTTTCAACAATCGGTGCTGGTTCAAGCGAGGGTGTGCCCATGACAGGTGCCAGTGGAGCATCCAGCACGGTCAGGGCAAAGAGGATGACTGCGAGGATTCCCCATGCCATTCCTGCTGAGATCCTGGCCATAATCTTTCGGTCAGCCAAGTGCATAGCTAAGAGGGCACTCATGATGAAGCTGGAGAAGTAAATAACCAGCCACACCACAAAAGGAATCAGAGCAGAGTTTCCCATCACCAGCTCTTCACGAGCAGTCGTGAGATCTGTTGTTCCTTGCAGAAGACCTGGGAAGTTGAGTTGCTGCTGAATGGTGTTCAACGAAACTGTGCTGACATCTGCGTTGAGTTTCAAAACCCATTCTGTGGTGATGGCGGAACCGCCGCGCTCATTGTTTCCAATGGCGGACCAATCATCTGCAACAGCTGAGCGCAGTGTACAAATGACGTCGCGTCTGACTTCCTGGCGCTGTTCAGCTTCCAGGGATTCAGCAGCAGAGAAGATGGTTACGCTGCTGCGGCCCATGGTTTGAATGCTGGTCTTGGTGTCATCGAAGTCGGCAACAGCAAAGCTCAAGAGCAAGCCGAGCAAAATACCCACAGCGCCACCAACGAAGGCAAGGGTGTCTGTCAGGCGGCCGAGTTCACGCCCAGCGAGGTCTTCTTCACCAAAGCGCTTATCTGCGAACTTGTGAATAGAGCGGCCGGCATACCAACCCAAAAGGACGCAGACAAGGAGGATTCCTTGAGTAATGAGTATTTGGGTCAGCATCAGAATTACAAGCCTAGTTCGGCAAGCGTGGGCGGATTACACCCAGCACGTGAACAAGTAATCGCACCCACCTCAGCAGCGAGGGTGAGGAGGTCAATCCAGTCATCAAGTGTGACCTTGGCCAAAAGTTCCTCAGCGTTGCCTCCAAGGGCACCACGTTGCTGCAGGCCATAGAGCGTTGCACCGAGGAAGGAGTCGCCAGCGCCGACGGTGTCGACGAGTTCAATCACGGGAGCCTTCACGCTCACGGTGTCACCAGTGGGAGTGAAGAGGGTTGCGCCATCAGCACCCCGGGTCATGATGACGTGGTGGCCAGCACCTGCCCACAAGCGGGCGGTGTCAACAGGAGAGCGGTCAGGGTAGAGCCACGCAAGGTCATCGTCTGATGCCTTGACGATGTGGGCAAGCTTGATCTGGCGCTCCACGCGCACGGTTTCGTTCTCGCGCTCAAAACCGAGACCAGGTCGGATGTTGAGATCGATAATCACGGTGGAATTTTCCGTAGAGTGCAGGTGACCTGCCAGGTTCTCAATCACCGAAGCACCAGGCTCAATGGCGGTGGCAACAGAACCAATCACGAGAGCTGCGGGTGGTTCAACCTCGAGGTGAACGAAAGCACCCAGAGTCCAGCCCCAGTCCGCAGTTCCTTTGAGATAGAAGCTGTAGCTTGCCTTGCCCTGTTCATCGAGGGATGCCACGGCAAGTGAGGTGGGATCGCTGGTGCGCTCCACCAGTGAGAGGTCGATCTTCTCAGGGCTAAGCCAGTCGTGCAGCTTCTGGCCAAACTTGTCATCACTCATGCGGCCAGCAAAGCTGACGTGAGCACCAAGACGAGCGAGGGCAATAGAAACGTTCGCAGGGGCACCACCAGGCTTCGCCTGGTAGCTGCCATCAGACTGCTGGATGAGGTCAATCAAGGCCTCACCAATGACCACAATGCGATCACTCATGGATGTCTCCTTTAGGCGGGGGAGGGAAATCCCGCAATCGGATTAGTGGGTGCTGGGCTCAGCTTCGATTTCGGTGCGGTCACCAGACCACAGCGTGTGGAAGGTGCCAGGCATGTCGATGCGCTTGTAGGTGTGAGCGCCGAAGAAGTCGCGCTGTCCCTGAACAACAGAGGCAGGAAGACGCTCAGCACGCAGGCCGTCGTAGTACGACAGTGAGGAAGCAAACGCGGGGATGGGGTAACCAGCCAGCGAAGCGCCAGCCACGATGCGACGCCAAGCGCCCAGTGACTTGGCCACTGCGTCGGTGAAGTAACCATCAAGCAGGAGAGAAAGCAGGTTTGCATCCTTGCCGTAGGCCTCAGCAATGCGGTTGAGGAACTGGGCACGAATGATGCAACCACCACGCCAGATCTTGGACACAGCGCCCAAGTCGATGTTCCAGTTGTATTCCTTGGCACCGGCACGAATAGCGTCGAAGCCCTGTGCATAGGCAACAATCTTGGATGCGTAGAGTGCGCGGCGCACGTCTTCGACAAAGGCAGCCTTGTCTTCAACGTTGTAGGCAACGGTGTCGGCAGGCAGGTTGTTGGCTGCGTCACGCTGTGCACGCTGAGAAGACAGCGAACGGGCGAAGACGGCTTCAGCAATACCGGAAACGGGAACGCCCAGGTTCAGCGACGTCTGAACAGTCCACACGCCGGTGCCCTTCGAGCCTGCCTCGTCGAGGATGACATCAACCAGAGGCTTACCAGTCTTGGCGTCAACCTGCTTGAGAACCTCTGCGGTGATCTCGATCAGGTAGGACTCGAGCTCGCCCTTGTTCCATTCGGTGAAGATGTCTGCGATCTGGGCAGGAGTGAAACCACCGATGTTGCGCAGAAGGTCGTATGCCTCAGCGATGAGCTGCATGTCTGCATACTCAATACCGTTGTGGATCATCTTCACGAAGTGGCCAGCACCGTCGGTGCCCACGTGAGTCACGCAGGGCTCACCCTCGGCAACTGCAGCAATCGAAGAAAGGATGGGGCCGAGGGTCTTGTAGGACTCTGCTGAACCACCAGGCATGATGCTGGGGCCCTTGAGCGCACCCTCTTCACCACCGGAAATACCCGCACCGACAAAGTGAACGCCGGTGGGGGAGATAGCTGCCTCACGGCGCAGAGTGTCAGTGAAGAGTGCGTTACCACCGTCAACGATGATGTCACCAGGCTCGAAGCGCTCAGCCAGTTGGCTAATCACAGCATCAGTACCAGCACCGGCCTGAACCATGATGATCGCGGTGCGGGGCTGTGCCAGCGAGGCCACGAAGTCATCGATGGTCTCCGACGCGATGAAGCCAGCCTCAGGGTGCTCGGTGATGAGCTGCTCGGTGCGTGCATAGGAGCGGTTGTAGACGGCAACGGTGTTGCCTTCGCGGCTGGCGAGGTTACGTGCCAAGTTCGAACCCATAACGGCGAGTCCAACGACTCCGATGTTTGCCTTCGCGCTCACGAATGCGTCTCCTAGCTCAAGTAAAGAAAAAGTGGGAAAAGTAGAGGTATTCAGTCGTCTCTTAATGAATAAAGTCTCTGCCTCAATCGTACCCGACCGCAGATTGGCTTCTTTCCCCGATTTCGCGCTGTTACGCCTTTGCCGATACAGTAAAGACGTACTTCGGCGAGGGATATCTCATGGATATCCGTAATCGACGCGGTGGAATGTGGCTCTCGCCGTTTCCTCACGCTGACATGCGTTCGAGTTGAAATAACGATTGAGGCCACGGCCTCACAGATTAGGAGGCCATCATGGCTGAAGTTGATAACAAGGTACCCGCAGAGGTACGTACCCAGTTCGGTAAGGGCTTTGCTCGCCGTCTGCGCGCTGCTGGTCAGATTCCTGCAGTTGTATACGGTCACGGTGCAGAGGTTCAGCACGTTGCTGTTCCAGCTCACCAGGTCAAGCTTCTTCTTCGTAAGAAGAACGCAATCCTCGACCTCCAGATCGATGGCAAGAGCCAGCTGACTCTGGTGAAGGATGTCCAGAAGGACCCCGTACTCCAGATCATCGAGCACATTGACCTCGTTGTCGTGAACCAGGGCGAGAAGGTTCTCGTGAACGTTCCTCTCCACATCGTGGGAACCCAGCAGTCTGGTGCAGTTCTTGAGCTCGACGCAAAGACTGTTCCTCTTCTCGCTAACGCAACTCACATTCCTGAGTTCATCGAGATCAACATCGAGGGCAAGGCTCCTGGATTCAAGGTCACCTTCGCTGAGCTAGAGCTTCCTTCGGACGCAGTCATCGATGGCGAATCAACCCGCCTCGTTGTTCACGTTCACTCTCCTTCGGCTAAGGACCTGGCTGAGTCTGGCGACGAGCTCGCAGCAGAACTTGCTGACGACGCAGCACACGCTGAGCACAAGGCAGAAATCCACGCTGAGCAGCACGACGCAGAGAAGGCAGCAGCTGAAGCTGACGCTGAGCTCTCCGGTGCAGCTGCCGCAGCTGAGGCTGCTGAGTAATAACTCAATTGAGCACAACCTGGCTTGTAGTCGGGCTCGGTAACCCCGGGCCCGACTACGCCGGTCATCGCCACAATGTGGGTCAGATGGCTGTGTCGCAGTTGGCCAGCGACATCGGTGTGAGTTTCAAATCACACAAAGCTAATGCCTTGGTAGCAGAAGGTTGGGTGCGCCCCGGAGGCCCCAAGCTCGTCATTGCCAAGCCCAATACATTTATGAACCTCTCAGGCGGGCCAGTAGCTAACCTGCTCAAGTTCTATGGCGTTGAGCCCGCCAACCTGATCGTCTTGCACGATGAACTCGACATTGACTTCGACGTGATCCGTCTCAAAAGCAACGGTGGTCACGGCGGCCACAACGGCCTCCGCGACATCATCGCCGCCATTGGCACCAATGAGTTCAACCGTGTGCGCATCGGTATTGGACGTCCTCCCGGACGTCAGGATGCAGCTGACTTCGTTCTCTCGAACTTCAACTCCACTGAGCGAGAGATCCTGCCTCACGTTCTGGCGCATGCCACCGACGCAGTAGAGACCATCGCAGATGAGGGAATGCTCGCAGCGCAGCAGCGCTTCAATTCCCCTGCATAACTCAAGGAAACTGTCAGTTTCTTCAAAGACTGAGTTGTTAGCCTGAAGCAGTGAAGTTCTCCCCTCGGGCTCAATTGATTGCCGCACTGGCAGTCAGCACAGTGCTGGTTGCCAGCACTGCCGTGGTTGTGGGAACAAACTATGTCTCTACACAGCAGAGTGCACAGTCTCAAGTCATCGACACTATTGCTAGTGGTAATGAGCGTGTGGAGGCACTGACCGAGCGTGCTGCAGATCTTGAATTGGCCATCAAAAATGCCCAGACAATCCTCACCGATTCCAGCGGCAAGGTTCTGGATGACGCATCTCGCCAAACTCTCGAGAAGTCCATCGCCCAGGCTCAAAAAACTCTGAAGATTCAAAAAGCCGAGCTGGTCAAACTCAAAGCCTCGGTCGCGAGCTTGAAAACAGCAGACCCTCTCGATCTGTTGTGGCCATATGGCCAGCAACTTCGTGCAGAAGAAGTTCAGACGAGTGACACCACCAGTGTTGAAGCACTGGTGAAAGCTGTGATGGCTTTGGGGACAGGTATTCAGGACGTTCAGAGTGCACAGGCCGCATGGCAGGCAGAGCAAGATCGTATTGCTGCAGAACAAGCTGCTGCTGAAGCTGCTGCCGCAGCGCAGGCTGCTGCTGCCGCTCGTCGAGCAGCACAATCACAATCCCTCGAACAAACAGGTGGTTCCACAACACCCACCGCTCCTGCCCCGCCGGTAACAGCTGCTGCTGCAGCTCCGGTGAGTCAGGGGTTCAGTGCAGAGGCTTATGTCACTGCTTTGGCGCCCAACTCCTATGTGGTCTGGGAAGACGGCATGTGTGCCAGGCAGTTTGGTGCCAATGTCTATCTCTGTGGTTATGCCACGGTAAATCTCAATGGGTCAAGCACGGATCGTGTGCCCATCACCCTGGATAGCTCGTTGACCGAGCGTTACTCCAACAGCGTGGGAGTTTCTGTCCTCGTGCACGAGGCTGCCCACGCCAGACAGTGGTGGAAATACGGTCCTTCCATCATGACCGCCTACAACGCTCTCGTTCCTGGCCAGACTGGTTCCATGCCGGTGGAATGGATGGCGGACTGCGCCACCATCGTGAAGTTGGGATACAGCACCGGTTCATATACCCGCAGCTGCACTGCTGAACAACTCGCAGAGGCTGCCACGCTCTGGTGAGCGACATAGACTAGCTTCATGGTATTTCAGGGGCTTTCGCGCGCCCTTTCGCGCACCCCAAATATCGCTGATGCACTCAGCTATGCCAACAAAGATGCTGATTTCTCAGTTGTTGAAGGCCTGAATGCCCCTCTCCTTGCGGCTCTGATTGAGGCCCGCATTTCTGCAGGTTTGCCACCTGTTGTGTTGGCAGTGACGGCAACGAACCGTGAGGCAGAACGCCTCGCAGCTGCACTGTCCTCATTGATGCCCCATGCTCTGCTGTGCGACTTCCCAGCATGGGAAACCTTGCCTCATGAGCGCCTGTCGCCCAGTCCAGAAATCGTGGGTCGCCGGTTTGAAGCCCTGCGCCAGGCTCGTGACTGGGATGGCTCACTTCCCCTGATCATGATTACGTCTGTCCGTGGTGCCCTGCAGCCCATCGCCGACAACCTCGGTGATGTGGAACCTATTGCTTTGAGCGTGGGCAGTAGAGGCAATGACCTGATGGCTATTGCTGCGCTGTTAGTGGACTTGGCTTATGTGCGGGTGGACATGGTTACCCGCCGTGGTGAGTTTGCTGTGCGCGGTGGCATCTTGGATGTGTTCCCGCCTGTGGCAGATCACCCCATTCGTGTGGACTTCTTCGGTGACGAAGTGGATTCCATTCGGGCCTTTTCAGTGGCGGATCAGCGTTCGCTGGACGGAGATATCCAGAACATCGCGCTGCCACCCAGCCGTGAATTGCTGCTCACTGCTCCCGTGCGTCAGCGAGCACGCGAGATGGAACACGAATTCCCGGGCATTAATCAGATGCTCTCCAAGATTGCTGAAGGCATTGCTGTGGAGGGCATGGAGTCGTTGACTCCGGCACTGGTGGATCGTCTTGTTCCCATCACCAGCTATTTGCCTGAAGGCGCTGCAGTGGCTCTTCTCTCTCCTGAACGCATTGCCACTCGTGCCATCAACCTGACTGAGACCAACCGTGAATTCCTGCATGCTGCCTGGAATGCCGCAAGTGCTGGAGCACAGTCACCTATCGATCTTTCTGCTGGTGACTTCCTCACCATTACCGAACTTCGTTCCGCTTATCAGGGTGGTGCGTGGTGGACGTTCAGTGCTTTCCAGCATGGTCCTGACGCCTCCGAACCCTTGCCCGAAGAACTCGATCTCGACGAGATCCTGGCCATCCGCATCAACGCCAAGGCAGTGCCCACCTTTGCTGGCAACGTCGATGGTGCTGTGGACCACGTGGAGGCTCTTCTCAAACAGGACTGGACCGTCATTGTTGCGGCTGAAGGTCACGGTCTGGTGGAGCGTGCGGGACAAGTTCTGTCCGAGCGCAATCTTGCTGCCCGCATGGTTGCGGAGCTTCCTTCTGAGCTCGAACCTGCTGTTGCTTATCTCGTTCAAGCTTCGGTTGAGGCAGGTTTCGAGCTCGAGGAAGCCAAGCTTGCTGTCATCTCAGAAGCCGAGTTCTATGGCCGTGCTGCTGGCTATGACGCCCGTGCCCCGCGCAAGCTGGCCAGCCGTCGCAAGAACGTTGTCGACCCGCTCAAGCTTGAAAACGGGGACATCGTTGTTCACGAAACCCACGGAATTGGCAAGTTCCTTGAACTCGTTCAGCGTGAAGTGTCTTCAGGTGGTCGCAATGCAGTGAAGACCACACGTGAATACCTCGTCATTGAATATGCGCCGAGCAAGCGTGGCTATCCCGGCGACAAACTCTATGTCCCCACCGATCAGCTCGATCAGCTCACGCGATATGTGGGAGGCGAAGCTCCTGCCTTATCCAAAATGGGCGGCAGTGACTGGGGTCAAGCCAAGTCCAAGGCCCGCAAGGCTGTTCGCGACATCGCTGTGGAGCTGGTCAAGCTCTATAGCGCGCGCATGGCCAGCCGTGGATTCTCCTTCAGTCCTGACACTCCCTGGCAACGGGAGCTCGAAGAAGCTTTCCCTTATGTGGAGACGATGGATCAGCTCACCACCATCGATGAGGTCAAGGCTGACATGGAGCGGGCCATCCCGATGGACCGCCTCATCTCCGGTGACGTGGGCTTTGGTAAGACAGAAATCGCAGTTCGCGCCGCGTTCAAGGCTGTCCAAGATGGCAAGCAAGTAGCCATCTTGGTGCCCACCACGCTGCTGGTGAAGCAACACTTTGAGACCTTCCAGGAACGCTTCGCTGGTTTCCCCGTTCACTTGCGTGCACTCAGTCGTTTCCAGACAGACAAAGAAGCCAAGGAAACCTTGGCGGGCATGGCTGATGGAACCGTGGACGTGGTCATCGGAACTCATCGTCTTCTCGCGCAGGGTGTCTCGTTCAAGGACTTGGGGCTCGTCATCATCGATGAAGAGCAGCGCTTTGGTGTGGAGCACAAGGATGCGCTCAAGAAGCTAAAAACCAACGTCGACATTCTGGCCATGAGTGCAACGCCCATTCCTCGCACGCTCGAGATGGCTGTGACAGGCATCCGCGAGATGTCGACCCTGGCCACTCCGCCAGAGGATCGCCACCCCATTCTCACTTTCGTGGGCCCGTTCTCTGAGAAACAGGCAGCTGCTGCTATTCGCCGGGAGATCCTGCGAGAGGGCCAAGTCTTCTTCGTTCACAACCGTGTCTCCAGCATCAACCGTGTGGCTGCGCAGATTGCTGAGCTCGTTCCGGAAGCACGCGTGGGTGTTGCCCACGGTCAGTTGACCGAGCACCAGCTTGAGCAAGTCATCATCGACTTCTGGGAACGCAAGTTCGATGTGTTGGTCTCCACCACCATCATTGAGACCGGCCTGGATATTGCCAACGCCAACACCTTGATCGTGGACCGAGCAGATAAGTATGGCCTGAGCCAGCTTCACCAGTTGCGTGGTCGTGTGGGCCGCGGACGTGAACGTGCCTATGCCTATCTCTTCTATGACGAGACCACTCCTTTGAGCGAAACAGCTCACGACCGCCTGAACGCACTCGCGATGAATAACGAGCTGGGCTCGGGTATTCAAATTGCCCTCAAGGACCTCGAGATTCGTGGGGCAGGAAACCTGCTCGGGGGAGAACAGTCTGGCCACATCGCCGGAGTCGGATTTGATCTCTACTTGCGCATGATCGGCGAAGCCGTCTCAGCCTTCCGCGGCGATGTCGCAGAAGGCCAGACAGAGCTTCGTCTCGAGCTTCCTGTTGATGCTCGCATTCCTGACGACTATGTCGACAGTGAACGTCTGCGCCTCGAGGCATACCAAAAGCTTTCTGTTGCGAGTGGGCCACTGTCGCGTGAAGAACAGATTGATCAGGTTCTGGAAGAACTTGCCGACCGCTATGGCGAACCCCCTGCTCAGGTTCACAACCTCATTGCTGTGTCACGCCTGCGCAGGCGAGCACACAAGTCTGGCCTGAGTGAGGTTGTCGTGATGGGCTCCAACCTGCGCATTACTCCAGCAGATCTGCCTGACTCGATTCAGGTGAGATTAGCCAGGATGTATCCGGGAGCCAAGTATGTTCCCGCAGCCCGCGTGATCACGGTTCCTCTGCCCGAGGAGACTGACCTCATTGCATGGACAGGAAGCTTGCTGGATGCGATTTTCCCGCTACCTAAGGCGGAAGAAGCTAGCGCTGCTTCCGGTAGTGGCGAGAGCGCCAGCTAACCAAGCTGCCACCAATCAGGATTGCAACCGCAGATCCGACCAGAACAGCCAGCACTCCTTCGTCACGGATGGCATCGTCGCCGACAAAGGCCAGCTCGTTCATGAGCAGTGACACGGTGAACCCGATGCCTGCCACGGCCGCCACAGTGAGTAAATCCCAACCTCGAATAAGGGTCTCGGTTGCTTCACCGCGCTTGGCAATGAGCGCGACGATACTGCCGGCAATCATGATGCCGATGATCTTGCCCACGGGCAGGCCCACCGCAATACCCCAGAAAGCTGGGCTGAGTTCAGCGGGGGAGACCGCGGGGATCAGTACCAGTGCAGAGGCAAACGCAAACAAAGGCAAGATCACCGCATTGGTCACGGGCTGCAGTGCGTGAGCGGCCTGGGCAGCAAGTCGTGGGTTGAGAACCAAGCCCAGCGCAACACCGGCGATCGTGGCGTGAACGCCAGAAAGCACCGTGAAATACCAGGCAAACAGGGCAACGATGATCAACAGGGTTGTTCGAAGAGCAGGGTTCTTGATCCGGCCCTGACAACCCAGGAAACGGAAGAAGTAAACAGCAGTAGCCGCCATGCCCAGCGCAAGAATGTTGAGACTTTGGCTAAAGAACACCGCGATGATCACAATCGCGATGAGGTCATCAAGAACGGCAAGGGCCAGCAAGAACACACGAATGCGTCCGGGCAGTCCGCGCCCCACCAATGCAATTAAACCGAGTGCGAAGGCGATGTCTGTGGCCGTGGGGATGGGCCAACCTTGGGCAAAGTCTGGACCTGCAATAGCTAGATAGAGCACTGCAGGAACAATCACACCACCGACGGCGGCTATGCCGGGAGCCAGGGCATGTTTGACCGTGTTGAGTTCCCCCACGGTGAGCTCGTGGCGCAATTCAACCGCCACGATGAAGAAGAAGATGACGAGCAGGCCGTCAGTGATCCAGTGGCCAATGCTGAGATCGAGCTCAAGAGCGGGCAGGCCGATGTGGCTAGAGAAGAGTTCGATCAGACCAGGCCCCGCAACAGAGTTGGCCAAAACCAATCCCACAATCGCGGCAGCAGCCAGCGAGATTGCTGCATAACGTTCGGAACGAAAGATCGTTCTCATGCTGACTCGGGCCATAGTTTCAGCCTATGCGCCAGCGTGACGTTCGAGGAATGTGAAGAGCTCAGTGTCATCTACACCGGGGAAAGTTCCTGATGGCAACGGAGAGAGAACGTGGGCGTGCATACGGGCACTCGGCCAGGCCTTACCAGCCCAGCGGCTGGTGAGGTCATCTGTAGGAACCTTGCAGCAGTTTTCACTGGGGCACGTCGACACCTCGCGGTTGTCGGTGTCACGACCACGGAACCATTTAGCGTCATCAAAGGGAACACCCACACTGATCGAGAAGACTTCCTTCTCGCCGGTTCCGGTTTGAGTGGAGTCCCAGAAAGTTCCACCGGGGGTGTCGGTGTATTGATAGAACTCATTGGTTCGGTTGGTGCGTTCGAATGCCACACGTGCTGGCCACTTGCGGCAGACCACCTGGCCCTCAATGGAGCCATTTGGATCAGCGGGGATGCGCAGACCATCGTTGGCATAGCCACGGAAAATACCCTCACCTTGGTTCACGCGCAGGAAGTGAGTGCGTAGCCCTAAGTGCTCGGTGGCGAGGTTGGTAAAGCGCAGAGCGGCAGCTTCGTGGGTCACGCCGAAGGCATCACGGAAGTCCTCAATGGCAATGTTGCGTTCCTTCTTTGCGTTCTGCAAGAACGCCACTGAACGCGAGCGGGGCATCAGGCAGGCAGCAGCGAAGTAGTTGATCTCGAGGCGCTGCTTCAAGAACTCGGCATAGGTGTGGGGTTTCTCATGTCCCAGCACACGGTGTGCCATTGCTTGGAGTGCCATGGCACGCAGACCGTGACCGCCCGGGATAGAGGCAGGGGGCAAGTAGATACGTCCGTTAGCTGTATCTGTGACGGAACGAGCCGAGCTGGGGAGGTCATCCACGAAGATGAGTTCGAAACCTAGGAGGTTGGCCATTTCTGCGACGGTGCGGTGCATGAGTGCACCAGATTCATGTCCGGTGCGCTTAACCAGATCTTCTGCGAGCTCATCGAGTTCGGGGAGGTAGTTGTTCTTCTCGCGCATGATGGCTTGCAACTCGGTGTTGGCGCGGCGGGCTTCTTCCGGAGTGGCAATGGATTGACGTGAACGACGTTCCATCTCTTTGTGCAATCCCACGATGGCTTCGAGAGCATCATCGGTGAGGCCCTTGGTGCTGCGCACCGCAGGCAAGTTGAGGGAGGTGTAGAGCTCAGACTGCTGCAGGCGTTCGAGTTCAATCTCGAGCTCAGAGCGGCGATCGGGAGCTTCGGTGCTGAGCAGTTCTGGAACACTCACGCCCACAGAAGTGGCAATGGCGTTGAGCAGGGAGAGCTTGGGTTCCCGCTTACCGTTCTCAATCAGGGAAAGCTGGCTCGGCACAACGCCGACGGCGTCGCCGAGCTGCTCCAGGGTCATTCCGGCAGTAATGCGGAAATGTTTGATTCGTTTACCCAAAATCATCATGTCAGATGCCATTTCTTTACAATACGAGAAAAACAGCAAATATTTCTAGTGAAAACGGGGAACTTTTCTGTATACAAGGGTCAATACTTGAAATATCACCAAGTTTTACTTCCCTCAAAGCTTGGTCGAGACAAAGGAGACTCAGATGTCGATCGCAGACCTCACTCACACCGAGCCCATTACTCAGTCTGAGGTGCCCATCGCCACTGACCTCAACGCGCCTCCCTTCGTGACTCAGCGTGCTCTGCTGCACTGGGTTGCCGACATTGCCAAGCTGACCAAGCCCGAGCGCATCGAATGGTGTGACGGTTCAGATGATGAATGGCACCGCCTCACCGCACTTCTGGTTGACGCTGGATCGATGATTCCCCTCAACGCTGCAAAGCGCCCCAACTCTTTCTTGGTTCGTTCCGACCCAGATGACGTTGCTCGTGTGGAAGACCGCACCTTCATCTGCTCTGTCAAGGAAGAAGACGCAGGCCCCACCAACAACTGGCGCGACCCCGATGAGATGAACGCAGAACTGCGTGGCCTCTTCGACGGTTCTATGCGTGGCCGCACGATGTACGTCGTACCTTTCTCCATGGGTCCCTACGGTGGTCCCATCTCTCAGGTGGGTATCCAGCTCACTGACTCTCCCTACGCTGTGCTCAACCTGCGCATCATGACCCGCATGGGCTTTGATGCACTGGCACAGATCGACGAGAAGACCCCCTGGGTTCCTGCCATTCACTCGGTTGGTATGCCTCTGGTTGACGCAACCGGTCGTCGCGTTGACGACATTGCCTGGCCTTCAAACTCCACCAAGTACATTTGCCACTTCCCAGAGACCCGCGAGATCTGGTCCTTTGGTTCTGGCTACGGCGGAAACGCACTGCTGTCCAAGAAGTGCTTCTCGCTGCGCATTGGATCTTTCATGGGTCTGCAGGAAGGCTGGCTCGCAGAGCACATGCTCATCCTCAAGCTCACCTCGCCTGAGGGCAAGGCGTACCACATGGCCGCTGCGTTCCCTTCGGCATGTGGCAAGACCAACCTCGCCATGCTTCGCCCCACCGTTCCCGGCTGGAAGGCCGAGACCATCGGTGACGATATTGCATGGCTTCGCCCAGGAGCTGACGGTCGCCTCTTCGCGATCAACCCTGAGGCTGGATTCTTCGGTGTTGCTCCTGGTACGGGAGAAAAGACCAACCCTGTCGCGATGGATACTGTGGCCTCCAACACCATCTTCACTAACGTGGCACTCACCGATGACGGCGACGTCTGGTGGGAGGGCATGACCGAAGCAACTCCTGATCACCTGATCGACTGGCGCGGTGAAGAGTGGACTCCAGATTCTGGTCGTCCCGCAGCTCACCCCAACTCTCGTTTCACGGTGCCCATCCAGCAGTGCCCCACCCTTTCTGAGGAATGGTACGAAAACGCAGGTGTGCCTCTCGACGCCATCATCTTCGGTGGACGTCGTGCGACCAACATCCCTCTCGTTGCCGAAGCTTTCGACTGGCAGCACGGTGTCTTCATCGGCGCCACCATGTCGAGCGAGCAGACAGCAGCAGCTGAAGGAACCGTGGGCGACCTGCGCCGCGACCCCTTCGCCATGCTTCCCTTCTGTGGCTACAACATGGCTGACTACTGGGG
>NZ_CAKZII010000052.1 GCF_936931525.1 uncultured Aurantimicrobium sp. | reverse complement strand
TCCAAACAGGACTACATTTTCTACAACATCGATTGGCGTGAAAGGATCGCCCAAAAGTTGGGCGTAAACGCCAACTACGGGAGGTCGTCATGGAACTTAACTTCATCACCCGCCACATTGAAATCACTGACCGATTCCGTAATTACGTGACCGAGAAGGTCGACAAGATAGAACATCTCGCAGACCGCCCCATTGAGTTGGACGTCACGGTCAGCAAGCACCACGGCGGCAAAGGCCTCGTCGGCGGTGACCACGTCGAACTCAAGCTCGTCGAAGCAGGCCCCGTTCTTCGCGCTGAATCAGACGGCGAAGACAAATACGCCGCCTTTGACCTGGCGATGGGTCGCTTGATGGAACAGCTGCGTCGTGCACGGGATAAGAAGAAGATTCACCACCACGGCCACCAGAAGCCCCTGTCTGTGCACGAAGCAAGTGCTGAAGCTTTTGCTCAGCTCGACATCGTGCCAGCAACCCCCGAGGATCTCGAAAAAGTAGCTTCAGACCTGCACGCCATCAGGCCGTCTAACGCCGCTTAACAGACCATTCTCACCCCGCCTGCAGCTCGCGCACAGGCGGGGTGAGCTCATTCCCGGTAGCATTGAGGGCGGTCTTGCGCGCAAGCGAGCGGACCACCCTGAGCGCTTACTGCGCACCATCATTTCGGAGATATACGTGGCAAACATTCTTGACAAGGTCCTACGCGTTGGAGAAGGTCGCACCCTTCGCAAACTGGAGAACCTGGCTAAGGCCGTCAACGAACTCGAAGATGGATTCATCAACCTCACCGATGAAGAGCTTCGTGCTGAAACCACTGATTTCCGCAAGCGTTACATCGAGGGCGAATCCCTCGACCACATGCTTCCTGAAGCATTCGCTGCTGTGCGTGAAGCAGCTCGCCGCACCATTGGTCTGCGTCACTTCGACGTTCAGCTCATGGGTGGTGCTGCACTTCACTTGGGCAATATCGCTGAAATGAAGACCGGTGAAGGTAAGACTCTGGTCGCCACCCTTCCCGCATACCTCAACGCCATCGCTGGGCGCGGTGTTCACGTTGTTACCGTGAACGACTATC
>NZ_CAKZII010000051.1 GCF_936931525.1 uncultured Aurantimicrobium sp. | reverse complement strand
GCGTTCATTGCGCTCACAAAGGTGGAGTGCAGGGGAGCGATTCCGAAGAGTTCAGCAGAACCAAACTGCTTGGCCAGCTCAGAGTTCAGTGGACCAACGCCAGCCTTGGAGTTCTGTGCTTCGTTCAATACCGAGAACAAACCAAAGAAGATGGGCATCTGCAGAAGCAGTGGAAGGCAAGAGCTCAGTGGGTTGCTGCCGGTGCGGCGGTAGAGCTCCATCGTCTCGCGAGACATTGCTTCGCGGGAGAACTGGTCTTTCTTACCCTTGTACTTGTCCTGAATCTTCTTGAGTTCAGGAGCAATCTCGAGCATCTTGCGCTGACTCTTGATCTGCTTGACAAAAACAGGAATCAGGGCGGCACGAACAACAACAACAAGACCAACAATGGCTAGAACCCAGGTAGCACCTGCAGCAGGGTCCATGCCCATGCTGGTAAACAGCCAGTGGAAGAAGACAAGGATGAGCTCAATAGCCCACTTAATGGGCCACAGAATTGTGCCGATAATGTCCATACGAGCGCTATGCCCTTCCTTCATTCATCACAACGAAACCTAGTGTTGTGACTCTAAAAAACTTGTGCCTCGCAGGCGGTACGTCATCGACGCCACCGAGTGCCCACGGGTTGCACCTCCCTAGCCTACGCAGTGTTAGGGCAGAACCCACAATGAGGCCTCGTTGTTGAAGTGCTTGAAGTCCATAATGTGAGCACGTTGGGTAGTACCTACACACATCTCCATAGAGCGGAGAGATCAGTTTTCGGTATACCAAAGCCAATGAAATCATGATGTTTCTTGGCAATAGGAAGAGAAACCACAAGACATTCTTCATGCTGAGATGTTCAACTTCTCAAGTGTTCTCAGAACATCGGTATGTAAGTCATCCCAGCTTGCTAACGCAGCAGCAGGCAGTGCTCTAATAACAATGTCAGCACTTCGGGAGTCACGCACTTCCCAGGCAACAGCTCTCAGTTGGCGTCGAACCCGATTACGGGTCGGTGCATTACCGAGTGCTTTCGAGGTGACAATCCCGAAACGAGAAAGACCTCGGTCACTCGGCAGTGCATAAGCAACAACCAAAGACGAGGTCTGTTTCGTTCCGCGACGAGTAATTCGGCGGAAGTCCGTTGGCAAAGCCAATCGGTGTGCCCGATCGAGCACGGCCGATACTAAGCGGAGAGTTCGGTGCGGCCCTTACGGCGGCGTGCTGCCAGGATGGCGCGGCCGGCGCGGGTACGCATGCGAAGGCGGAAACCGTGCACCTTGGCGCGACGGCGGTTGTTTGGCTGGAACGTTCTCTTGCTCATAAGTCAATCTCCATGAAGGCTGATGTCGCGCGCCCACGAGAGCGCGGCGCAAAACATTGGGATGCGCAATGGCATCAACCGATTAAATCTAAGGCTTTCTAGCGCTCCCGTCAAACCAGAGCACACACCAACCCAAGATTATGAGTGTTGAGGGCGGTATCTTTTCGTAACGACACGCACGAATCTGAAAACTCGAGTTGCCTTCATCCACAGGTTTTCGATACGGTCAGAAGAAGTTATCCCCAGCTTTTCACGCTTGAGACCAAAGGTCCACGTGAAACATCGAAAATACGGTGGATAAGTACGTGAACAACCAGAGGGGATAACCATGACTGACAAAATCATGCGCGGTACGTGGAACTCCATCCTTGAAGCACTTGCTTCAGATCCTGGTGTTACTCCCCCGTTGTACGGATTTGCCTCACTCATTGAGCCCAAGGGCATCATGGCAGGAACTTTTTATCTCGAGGTTCCTAACGATTTCACCCGCAGCATGGTCGAGCAGCGTTTGCGTGGACCTCTTCTTTCCGCGATCGGAAGCTTGGGAGAGCTCAGCGAAGTTTCCACTTTCGCCATTGTTGTAAACCCTGATTTAGTAGCTCTCGATACTCCCGCTCCTGTTGCCATAGTTGAAGAAGTCAAGGAAGACCGCAACCCGGTCACTGCTCCGACCATCATGGCTACCGAAAGCGAATTGGAATCTCGTCTCAATCCCCGTTACAACTTCGACAGTTTTGTTATTGGTGGATCAAACCGGTTCGCTCACGCCGCTGCTGTTGCAGTTGCCGAGGCTCCCGCCAAGGCCTACAACCCTTTGTTTATCTATGGTGAATCCGGTTTGGGTAAAACCCACCTACTGCACGCCATTGGTCACTACGCACAGAGCTTGTACCCCACAATTCGTGTTCGTTATGTCAGTAGCGAAGAGTTCACCAACGACTTCATCAACTCGATTGCAAATAACCGTGGTGCTGCATTCCAGTCCCGTTACCGCAACATCGACATTCTTCTCATCGATGACATTCAGTTCTTGCAAGGTAAAGCTGAGACCCAGGAAGCTTTCTTCCACACTTTCAACACATTGCACGATCACAACAAACAAGTTGTCATCACCAGCGATGTTCAGCCTAAGCACCTCACTGGTTTTGAAGACCGTATGCGCACCCGCTTCGAATGGGGTCTCATTACAGACGTTCAGACTCCCGACCTAGAGACGCGTATTGCCATCCTTCGTAAGAAGGCAGAACGCGAAAAGCTCAGTGTTCCTGACGACATCATGGAATTCATTGCCACCAAGGTCACCAGTAACATCCGTGAGCTTGAAGGAACACTTATCCGTGTTACCGCTTTTGCCAACTTGAATAAGCAGGCAGTTGATCTTCCCCTCGTACAAACGGTTCTCAAGGACCTCATCACGCTTGATGAGGACGACATCATTGCTCCTATCGACATCATTAACAACACGGCTGACTACTTCCGCCTAGGTATTGATGAGTTGACGGGTACTTCTCGTGCACAAGCAATTGCAACAGCACGCCAAATCGCGATGTATCTGTGCCGTGAAATGACTAATCTTTCACTTCCCAAAATTGGGCAGCTTTTCGGCGGCCGTGACCACACAACTGTGATGCACGCATGCAAGAAGATCGCTGAATTGATGAAAGAACGACGTTCTATCTACAACCAGGTAACAGAACTCACCACCAGAATTAAGCAACGTAGCTCTTACGCACGCAATAACTAAGGTTTTACCCCTGTGGATAACCCTGTGAATATGTGGGGAAATCGCCGGAGCTGTCTGTGTATGAAAAATAATTTTGTGTGAATAACAAGAAATTAGCTCTCGAGCAGCGAATGAACTTGTGAGTGCTCACACACAGGCCAAACACAACTTACGCCGATGTAGTTTCGAGCACTGGGGCTGAAAACTCTGAGTTATACACAGTATCCACAGACGTTAAGAAGATTAAAGAGTTAATTAATTAAACAATCCCGTTCCATAACCTTCTACTTCGGGGCTTATTTGACGGTAAAAAACCGCGATAGCATGAGAGACCCAGGTTTGGGGATCTACGGAAAGGCACCACGGTGAAGTTTCAAGTAAACAGAGATGTGCTCAGCGAAGCAGTTTCTTTTGCCGTCAAAATGCTCCCAGCACGAACCACTTTGCCGATTCTTTCGGGTGTGCTGATTGAAGCGACCGCAGAAGGTCTCGTCTTTTCTTCGTTTGATTACGAAGTATCAACTCAGACCAAGGTCGCAGCAACTGTAGAGACCCCTGGTCGAGTACTTGTTTCAGGCCGCCTCTTGGCAGAAATTGCTAACCGCCTGCCTAACGCACCAGTTACTTTCGAAAGTGTTGAATCGCGCATTCAAGTCAGCTGTGGATCGGCTAACTTCACTCTTCTTTCCATGCCTGTAGAGGAATACCCCACCATTCCTCAGGTTGAAGGCGAAACTGGAGTTCTTCCTGCTGAAGAATTCTCAGCTGCAGTAGCTCAGGTTGCAGTAGCCGCATCTCGTGACGATGTCACTCCCGTCATTACCGGTGTTCAGCTTGAAATCACCGGAAATTCTTTGAGCTTGGTAGCAACTGACCGTTACCGTGTTGCTATCCGCGACATTCCTTGGGAATCAACCGGAACTGTTGCAGATATGACTGCACTGGTTCCTGCTCGTACTATCCAAGAAATTGGAAAGACCTTCGGTCACAGTGGAAACATCTCCATTTCAATCACCAACAAGGACGACCGTGAGTTGATTGCATTTACTGCAGACAACAAAACAGTTACTTCCTTGTTGATCAAGGGAAACTTCCCACCCGTGAAGCGTCTGTTCCCTGAAAAGGTAGAAAACTACGCGGTTATCAACACTGCTGATCTGATTGAAGCAACTCGACGCGTAAAGCTTGTTGTTGAACGTGAAGCAGCACTGCGCTTCACTTTCGCAAACAATGGTCTGACTCTTGAAGCAATTGGCGGGGAACAAGCTCAGGCTTCGGAAACCATCGATGCGGTTATTTCTGGCCCAGATGTTGTTGTGTCACTCAAGCCCGACTTCCTGCTTGATGGTCTGGGTGCGGTGCACTCTGAATTCACTCGAATTGGCTTTACCTCGGTAGAGAACCCAGCAAAGCCAGGTCCTGTCTTGATTACAAGCCAGACATCGAAGGACACTCCTTCAGAAGATGCATACCGCTACCTTCTGCAGCCCAACCTTCTTCTTCGCTAACTTAAGTGAACTTCTGAGCGATGCACGTTAGCTCACTCAGTCTTCGCGACTTTAGAAATTACGCCACGGCAGATATTGAACCTGGCTTAGGTTCTGTTGTTTTAGTTGGCTCTAATGGCCAAGGTAAAACAAATATCGTCGAAGCAATTAACTTTTTGGCGACTCTGGGCTCTCACCGAACAAGTATTGACTCTGCGTTAATCCGTCAGGGATCAGATGCGGCCATTGTGCGAGTAAACCTCGCACATGACGGCCGCACGATCCTGCTCGAAGCTCAGTTGAACCGAAACGGTGCAAATAAAGCCCAGGTCAACCACGCGAATGCCAAGCTCCGGGACTTCCCCCGATATATCTCGACCGTGATTTTTGCTCCAGAAGACCTAATGTTGGTCCGGGGTGAGCCATCTGGCCGCCGAAAGTTTATGGATGACCTCATAATTCAGCGAACACCTCGCCTTGCCGGGGTGGTTTCTGACTATGACCGCGTGCTCAAACAGCGCAATACCTTGCTGAAAACGGCGCGAGTCAAAGATATTGATGCGGGAAACCTGGGAACTCTCGATATTTGGGATGAGCGACTCGTTGCGCTTGGCACAGAGATCACATCTGAGCGCCGCCGACTCCTTGCTGATTTATCCGGGCCACTTGGCGAAGCATACGAAGCAATAGCTGGGTCAGATCATGCCGTGAGTATTGATCTCAAACCATCTATTGATGCTCCCGAATCCGCCGCGGCCTATGCCGAAAAGTTCAAAAACCTGCTTGAGACAGGACGTGTTCAGGAAATTGAGCGCGGAATGACACTTGTTGGGCCTCACCGGGATGATGTCGAGTTCGGTTTGAACAATCTTCCCGCAAAGGGTTATGCCAGTCACGGTGAAACCTGGTCCTATGCGCTTTCACTCAAGCTTTCAGCAGCGCGGCTGCTTCGCAGCGAATCAGTACTGGGTGATCCAATCTTGATTTTGGACGACGTTTTTGCAGAATTGGACTCGGCTCGGCGCGAGCGCCTCGCTGAAGCCGTGGCAGATTTCGAACAAACCTTCATTACTGCTGCGGTTGCCGAAGATGTTCCCCCACAATTGATGACCCAAGTGTTTCACGTGAAAAAGGGAACCATTAGTCACGAAATCCCAGCTCATGAGTGAAATTAACTCGAATGGGCCTGACGCCGCTGACGCGGCGGGGCCCGAAGAAACAGAATCTCTGGCGCTGTATTCGCGCTTGAAGTCCAAGGCCACCGGAACACCCCGCGTGAAACTCTCCCGCGATGCCCGTGCGCGTAAACGCAACGCAGAAGAGCATGCCAGCGAAATGCCCTTCTCCCCCGGCCGTGACCCAAAAGGCCTCGATGATGTGCTCGATAACCTCTCCCAACAGCTCGGCTGGAAGGCCCCGTTGGCCAAATCTGATCTCTTGGCAGATTGGGCAGAAATCGTCGGCCCGGACATCGCCGCGAGGACAACTCCACTCGGAATTGATGATGCAACATTGACCGTGGCGTGTGAGTCCACGGCCTGGGCAACACAGCTTCGGTTGATGCGCACCGAGGTGCTGACAAAAGTTCTCCAATCACACCCAGAATCAGGCGTCACCGCAATCCGCTTTCAGGGGCCCAACGCCCCAAGCTGGAAACGTGGCCCCAAATCAATTCCAGGGCGTGGTCCTCGCGATACTTACGGCTAGAAATAGGTTTCTGGTCAAGCGCTAAATAAAAACGCGCCTACGGCCCGTTTCTCCCGGTTTTCCCAGCCCCCAAAAGGTAGAATGAGGGGTCACGTTAAGTGCGTAAGGGAGCCACCGAAACATATGTCAACTGAATCTGAACAGCAAGCCGCAGAAGCCGATTACGGCGCAAGTAATATTCAGGTTCTTGAAGGCCTTGAAGCGGTTCGTAAGCGTCCCGGTATGTACATCGGATCGACCGGTCCCCGTGGTCTTCACCACCTGGTCTATGAGATCGTCGACAACTCTGTTGATGAGGCGCTCGCCGGTCACTGTGATGACATCAAAGTCTTCATGCGCAAAGACGGCAGCATCCGCGTCATTGACAACGGTCGCGGTATCCCCGTCGACATTCACCCCACCGAGGGTAAGTCGACCGTTGAAGTTGTATTGACCGTTCTCCACGCCGGTGGAAAGTTCGGCGGCGGCGGATACGCCGTCTCCGGTGGTCTGCACGGTGTGGGTAGCTCGGTAGTAAACGCACTGTCTTCTCACCTCGAAGTTGAGGTCAAGCGTCAAGGCTTCTCCTACACCCAGAGCTTCAACATTGGTGTTCCCGAAGCGCCACTGGCAAAGGGTGCAGCAACCACAGACTCTGGAACAACCATTACCTTCTGGCCAGACGCTGACATTTTCGAAACCGTCGAGTTCGACTACGAAACCCTCCGTGCTCGCTTCCAGCAGATGACCTTCCTCAACAAGGGTCTGCGCATCACCTTGATCGATGAGAACCAGATCGATGACGAGGGCAACCCCCTCACCGTTTCGTACATGTTCGAAAACGGTCTGATGGACTACGTCGAGTACCTCAACCGCATCAAGAAGAACGAAATCGTTCACGACGAGATCATTCACTTCGAGTTGGAAGATCCCGACAAGAAGATCTCGTGTGAAATCGCGATGCAGTGGACCACCGCTTACAGCGAGAGCGTCCACACCTACGCGAACACCATCAACACCCACGAGGGTGGAACCCACGAAGAAGGCTTCCGTGCCGCAATGACCACGTTGGTCAACAAGTACGCACGTGAAAAGGGCATTCTCAAGGAGAAGGACGAAAACCTCTCCGGTGATGACGTCCGTGAAGGTCTCACTGCAGTTGTCTCCATCAAGCTGGGTGAACCTCAGTTCGAAGGTCAGACCAAGACCAAGCTCGGTAACACTGAAGCGAAGGCTTTCGTTCAGCGCATTACCGGTGACTTCCTCGGTGACTGGTTCGAGCGCAACCCCAACCAGGCCAAGGACATTATCCGTAAGGCACTCCAGGCAGCAACCGCTCGCATGGCAGCTCGCAAGGCGCGCGAAACCGCACGCCGCAAGGGCTTGCTTGAGGGTGGCGGAATGCCCGGAAAGCTGAAGGACTGCGCAAGCAAGGATCCTTCGCTTTCTGAAATCTTCATGGTGGAGGGTGACTCCGCTGGTGGTTCTGCTGTTCAGGGTCGTAACCCTGACACCCAGGCGATTCTTCCTCTGCGAGGCAAGATCCTCAACGTGGAGAAGGCACGCCTCGACAAGGCTCTCGCCAACAATGAAGTCCAGGCCATGATTACTGCCTTCGGTGCAGGCGTGGGCGAAGACTTCAACCCCGAAAAGGCCAGGTATCACAAGATTGTGCTCATGGCCGATGCGGATGTTGACGGCCAGCACATCACCACCTTGTTGCTGACTCTGCTCTTCCGTTACATGAAGCCACTGATTGAGCTCGGTTATGTTTACCTCGCTCAACCACCGCTGTATCGACTGAAGTGGTCGAACGCTGATCACGAGTACGTGTACTCGGACGAACAGCGCGATCGCCAGCTTGAAGCTGGCCTCGCAGCTGGTCGCAAGATTCCTAAGGACAACGGAATCCAGCGCTACAAGGGTCTCGGTGAGATGGACTACCGCGA
>NZ_CAKZII010000050.1 GCF_936931525.1 uncultured Aurantimicrobium sp. | reverse complement strand
CGCACGACTGAAAATCGTGAGGTCACGGGATCGACGCCCGTCGGAGCCACCACTGAAAGCCCCTGAATATCAGGGGCTTTTCTGTTTGTCATTTCTTCAGCTGACGCTCAGCTAGTTCCCAGAGATTTTCTTTAGCCTGAGGTTATGGGATTTCTAGATCGACTCTTTGGAACCAACTCCGACGAGGAGTACCGCCGCACAACCGATCAGGTTCGTCAGGCTTCGGCTGCACGCAACCAGGATGAAATAGCGGTTGAGCGTTACCGCTACCTCCTGCGCACAGCCTCTCCAGAAGCCATCGAAAAGGTGCACGAAGAAGCCTTCGCCAAACTCACTCCTGAGCAGCGCAAAATGTTGTTCACCCAGCTCAGTGCGGATGCTCCGGCGGGTGAGGCACCGCTGAGTGACGAGCCTCGTGCTCTCGCGGTCTCTGCAACCCGTTCTGAGATGCGCCAGCCCGGAACAATGGAGCGCACACTCGGCCAGGCAGGACAAAACGGTCCCGGCTTTGGCTCGATGTTTGCAAGCTCACTACTCGGAAGCGTTGCTGGTTATGTCATCGCTTCGACTCTAATGAGTGCCTTTATGCCTATGGATATGGGTGGCGATATGGCTGCAGATACCGGTGCTGACACTGGAACCGATAGTGGTTCAGACTTTGGCAGTTCTGAAACCATCTCCGCTGACGGCGGAGGGTTCGGTGATGCAGGCTTCGGCGACGCCGGTTTTGGTGACTTTGGAGACTTCGGCTTCTAACCCATCAGCAGGATTGACGCCAGGAACAAAAAGATCAGCGTGAAGATTGTGGGCGTCACAAAACGCACCACGTTCAACCAGGGCGCAAACTTAACCACCTGACGGCTTGCTGCAGAAGGTGACTTGACCTGAGCGAGGTCTGCCGCGACGGCCATGGCTTCGGTTGCGCTGGCGTACTGAACGAGAGCACCCAGGATTCCTGAGGCAAGAAGAATGCCCAGTGTGGCCAGGCTCAAGAACAGCGGTCCGCCGGCCAGGCCCAAGGTGATCAAACCCACCGTCACGATGAGCAGGAAGGTGGGGGCCATCTGGGACACCACAATCTGCTGACGGTTCTTGTTCCAGAGTTCGAGAAGTTCACGTTCAGTCATGAGCTCATCCTATGACTGGCCCA
>NZ_CAKZII010000049.1 GCF_936931525.1 uncultured Aurantimicrobium sp. | reverse complement strand
GAAGACGGAACCTACACCTCGCCTATTGCTAGCCCAGGCCGTCGCTTCTTCACCATGCTCGGCACGCTGGTGCAGGGTCGCGTTTCTCTCGACGGAGCTGCAGTCAATGCCTCCAAGCTCGCTCTGCAAATTGCCGTGACCTATGGCAACGAACGACGCCAGTTTGGTCAGGCAGGTCACGGCGAGACGGTGTTGATGGATTACCAGCGCCACCAGCGTCGTTTGATTCCCCTCATTGCCACGACCTATGCACAGGCCTTCTCTCAGGAAGTACTTCTCGAGAAGTTTGACTCTGTGTTCAGCGGAGCAGATGACACCGACGACAACCGTCAGGACCTGGAAACTCTCGCCGCGGCTTTGAAGCCTCTCTCCACCTGGCATGCCCTCAACACTCTGCAAGAAGCACGTGAAGCATGTGGCGGTCAAGGGTTCTTGGCGGAGAACAGATTGACTGCACTTCGTGCAGACCTGGACATCTATGTCACCTTCGAAGGGGACAACAATGTTCTTCTTCAGTTGGTGGCTAAGCGTTTGCTGACCGACTACAGCCGCAAGTTCAAGGACGCCGACACTGGCACACTCGCTCGTCTCATGATGGAACAGGTAACTGAACGTGCTGTCACCGGCTCGGGCCTTCGTCGTCTGGGACAAAACGTGCATGACCGTGGATCAACAGCACGTGCCGTCAATGAACTGCGTGATCCTGAGGTTCAGCACGAACTGCTCACTGATCGCGTCGAGACCATGATTGCGGAGATAGCCCTTGACCTTCGCGATGCGAAGAAGAGCGGGTCAGAGGCTGACGTGTTCAATGAGAAGCAGAGCCAACTCATTGAGGCAGCTTCCGCTCACGGCCACTTGCTTCAGTGGGAAGCCTTCACCGAGGCCCTCACACGAGTCGAAGACGAAGGAACAAAGCAGGTGTTGACCTGGGTTCGTGATCTCTTTGGACTCCACGTCATTGAGCAGAACCTTGCCTGGTATTTGATCAAGGGACGTCTGTCAGCACAGCGTGCGGAGGCCGTTACTGCTTACGTTGACCGCTTGATCACACGCTTGCGCACACACGCTCAAGATTTGGTTGATGCATTCGGATATGGCCCCGAACACCTCAGGGCTGAGATTGCCACCGGTATTGAAGGCATTCGTCAGGAAGAAGCACGTCACTACTTCGAGAAGCTTGCCGCAAGCGGTCAAGCGCCCGTTCCAGAAAAGCATTAGACACACCTCGCCTCCAAGCACGAGAGAGCCGGGCCCCCATTTGGGAGCCGGCTCTCTCGGTTGAGTGAAGTTACTTAGATGACGTGAGCGTCTCCGCCTTCGTGGAGCTTCTCTACTTCTTCCTTGCGGGTTGCCCCGAGTGAAAGAGTGGCGAGGAAGCCCAAGCCGAGGAAGCCAGCCGCTGCGAATGCGCCATAGCGAGTTCCATCAGAGATGGCTACCTTGGCAGCAGTTGCGATGGGTTGGGTCGCGGGGTTCTGTTCGAGACCGATAATCGCGCCACC
>NZ_CAKZII010000048.1 GCF_936931525.1 uncultured Aurantimicrobium sp. | reverse complement strand
CCTGCATCGCCCTCGAGCTGGAAGCCCACGGGACCACCGGAGATCTCCTTGGTGCCAAGGTTGGTGGTCATGATGATGACGGTGTTCTTGAAGTCGACAACACGACCCTGACCATCGGTCAAACGACCCTCTTCCAGAATCTGGAGAAGCGAGTTGAAGATGTCGGGGTGAGCCTTCTCGATCTCATCGAAGAGCACAACGCTAAATGGCTTGCGGCGCACCTTCTCGGTGAGCTGGCCGCCCTCTTCGAATCCTACGAATCCGGGAGGAGCACCGAACAGACGAGACACAGTGTGCTTCTCGCCGTATTCGCTCATGTCGAGAGAGATCATGGCGTTCTCGTCGTCAAAGAGGAACTCAGCAAGTGCCTTAGCGAGCTCCGTCTTTCCCACACCGGTTGGACCGGCGAAGATGAAGGAACCAGAAGGACGCTTGGGGTCCTTGAGGCCTGCACGAGTACGACGGATGGTCTTGGACAGGGCAGCAATAGCCTTCTCCTGGCCGATCACACGCTGGTGAAGAGCCTTCTCCATGAAGACCAGTCGAGCAGACTCTTCTTCAGTGAGCTTGAACACGGGAATACCGGTTGCTTGTGCGAGGACCTCAGCAATAACGCCTTCGTCCACGATTCCCTGGCCGCCGGCATCGCCCTTGCGCCATTCCTTCTCGCGGCGCACGCGCTCACCCTGGAGTTGCTTCTCTTCATCACGAAGAGCTGCAGCGCGCTCGAAGTCTTGATCTTCGATTGCGGTTTCCTTCTTGGTGCGCGTCAGCGCGATCTGGTCGTCCAAGTCACGCAGCTCTGGTGGGTTGGAGAGGATCGAGAGGCGCAGACGAGCACCGGCTTCATCGATGAGGTCGATGGCCTTGTCTGGCAGGAAGCGGTCGGAGATGTAGCGGTCAGCAAGGTTTGCTGCTGCCACAATCGCACCGTCGGTGATCTGAACCTTGTGGTGTGCTTCGTAACGGTCACGAAGGCCCTTCAAGATGTTGATTGCGTGAGGCAAGGAAGGCTCAGCGACCTGAATGGGCTGGAAGCGACGCTCAAGAGCAGCATCCTTCTCAAAGTGCTTGCGGTATTCATCCAGAGTGGTGGCACCGATGGTCTGGAGCTCACCACGAGCAAGCAGAGGCTTGAGGATAGAAGCTGCGTCAATCGCACCCTCAGCAGCACCGGCACCGACCAACGAGTGAATCTCGTCGATGAAGGTGATGATGTCTCCGCGGGTGCGGATTTCCTTGGTGACCTTCTTCAGACGCTCTTCGAAGTCACCGCGGTAACGAGAACCCGCAATGAGCGAACCGAGGTCGAGGGTGTAAAGCTGCTTGTCCTTGAGGGTTTCAGGAACGTTGCCAGAAACAATTGCCTGAGCAAGACCTTCCACAACTGCAGTCTTACCAACACCAGGTTCACCGATGAGAACTGGGTTGTTCTTGGAACGGCGCGAGAGGATCTGCATCACGCGCTCGATTTCCTTCTCGCGGCCGATAACGGGGTCAAGCTTGCCTTCGCGAGCAGCCTGAGTCAGGTTGCGACCAAACTGGTCCAGAACCTGAGAACCACCCTGAGCTGCAGCGGCTTCTTCCTTGTTGCCGGCTGCTACAGGCTCCTTGCCCTGGAAACCAGAGAGGAGCTGAATGACCTGCTGGCGAACACGGTTGAGGTCAGCACCGAGCTTGACCAGAACCTGGGCAGCAACACCTTCACCCTCACGGATGAGGCCGAGCAGGATGTGCTCGGTGCCAATGTAGTTGTGACCAAGCTGAAGTGCTTCGCGGAGGGAAAGCTCAAGTACCTTCTTCGCACGAGGCGTGAAGGGGATGTGGCCGGTGGGCTGCTGCTGTCCCTGACCAATGATGTCCTGGACCTGCTCGCGCACGGCGTCGAGAGAGATGTTGAGAGACTCGAGTGCCTTAGCGGCAACGCCTTCGCCCTCGTGGATCAGACCGAGCAGGATGTGCTCGGTGCCGATGTAGTTGTGGTTGAGCATCTTGGCTTCTTCTTGCGCCAAGACAACGACGCGGCGAGCGCGGTCGGTAAATCTCTCAAACATTTCTAACTCCCATC
>NZ_CAKZII010000047.1 GCF_936931525.1 uncultured Aurantimicrobium sp. | reverse complement strand
CACAACTCACGAAGTGAGAGAGAACGTGCACTGCTTACGCGAGGAATTCCGCGCAGCCAAGGGTCAAGTCTACGTTGTGTCTGATTGTTAAAGCAAACCCGCCCAGGTCTACTTCCGCGAGATTAAGCCGGAGTTGGCCCTAGGAGCACTTCTGGCAGAGGCCAAACACGTCCACGATATGACGCGGCTGAGTGAAACCGTGTTCTGCTGCCACCTTCGCGGCCCAGGACTCCACTGCTTCAGCTTCAATCTCTTCGGTGTGACCACATTGGCGACAGATCAAGTGGTGGTGGTGTCCATCACTGGAGCATGCACGGTAAAGGTTCTCGCCCTCTGGTGACTGCAGGGCATCTGCTTCATCTGCCGTGACGAGGTCTGTCAGGGCGCGGTAGACCGTGGCCAAACCAATCGTGGAGCCTTCTGCTTTGAGTTCAGTGTGCAGCTTTTGGGCGGAGACGAAATCTCCGCGCTCATTCAGTGCTGTTCTCACGGCTTCGCGTTGCCAGGTGTTGCGTTTCATGTTGTTGCTCCGATCGATGCGGGGCGTCGCATGGTGAAGGTTCCCCATGCAATAAAGAAGATGGTTGCTGCCACGAGTGAAATGCTGGCTCCGGCACTGACACCCAACCAGCGAGAGATGAGTAACCCCGCAACGCCGGCGAGCGCACCGAGGGTTGGCGCCAGCCAGAACATGACGTTGATTTTGTCGGTGAAGTAGCGGGCAGCTGCTGCGGGCGCTGCAATCAAGGCGATAGCCAGGATTGCTCCTGCCGCAGGCAGTGCTGCCACCACAGCAACGGTGGTGATGAGTAGAAGCACTGCATCAAGCAACCAGGGCTTTGCCCCGGTTGCTGCGAAAGCTTCGGGATCGAAGAGGAAGAACAGGATCTGCTTGCCCCAGATGAGCATGGTGGCAATCACTGCAAGAAGAGCAGCGCCAGCAACAAGTCCATCAACCCAGGTTGCCGAGAGGATCGAACCAAACAAGAAGCTGTCTATCTGGATGGGGATGCTCGGGTTCATGGCCTGCAGCAGAACACCTGCGGCAAAACCTGCGGTGAGCATGACGCCGGAGGCGGCCTGGGTTCCTTGACCTCGGATGCGGCTGAGGAAGGTCAAGATGATGGCCAAGCTCACGCAGGCAATCAGTGCACCAATTTGGAGGCTTGCTCCCAAGATGGTCGCAATGACTGCGCCGGGGAAGGTTGCGTGAGTCAACGCCTGCGCGAACAAGACCCGCTTACGCAGGACCACCAGCACACCGGCAAGACCTGCCAGGGCACCAACGAGAACAATGACTACCAGTGCACGTTCGAAGTAGCTCATGCGTTGACCCCCTTGCGGAGCACGCGCACGATCAATGCGATGGCATAGAGCGTGACAAAACTCAGCGCAACGGTTGCACCCGCTGGAACATCTACCCCGCCCACAACTGAGATATTGAATCCCAGAGCAAGGCCAATCCAAGATGCGAATACTGCTGCACCCACGGCAACAGCAAAGAGACCGCCCAGCTTGGTGGTCACCAAGCGGGAAAGGGCACCCGGAACAATGAGCACAGCAAGAACCAGCAGGTTTCCCACCGCATTCGATGCCGCAACAATGACCAGGGCGATGGCGACGTTCAAGACGAGCTCCGTGCTGACCCGGCGATAGCCGGCAGCAGCACTGCCCTCAGGGTCGAAGGCTCGGAAGACCTGGCGGCGGAACGTAAGCAGCACCAGAACCAGCGCAACACCGGCAACAATCGCCGTGGTGATAGCTTCGCTGTCTGTGACGGTGAGCAAGTGACCAAAGAGGAGTTGCTCCAAACCACCAGCACGCCCTGGTGAAGCCGAAACGATGATCACGCCGATGCTGAACATGGCTGTCAGCACGATCGCTGTCGTGGCATCGGAGGTGACCCGGTTATTACTCATCAAAGTCAGCACGATGGTTGCGGCAGCTGCAGCAACGAGAGCGCCAATGAGAACGCCTCCCTGTCCGCCAAAGACAAAGCCCGCTGCCAAGCCAGGGAACACAGCATGGGTGAGGCCATCGCTCAAGAACTCGAGGCCACGCAGGTTGATGAAGACACCAATCACTCCAGCAGCCACGCTCAACACAATCAACACCAGCAACGCTCGACCCATAAAGGGGAGCGCGAATGCGGTGGTGAGAGAGTCAAGCAGATTCATGACTAGTGGCCTTCGTGGCCTGGCACGACGACCGTGTGCTCGTCGATCTCCACTTGGAACTCGTGGAAGACCTCTTGCAGGTTGGCCAACGTCAGCACGTCATCCTTGGGGCCGAAGGCAATCTGGCGACCGTTCACAAATAGAACAGTGTCACAGACCTCGCGGGCAAGTTCCAGATCGTGGGTGGTGACAATGATGGCAACCCCAGCTGTCTTGAGCTGTCGAAGAGTTTGCATCAAGGCGTCACGGTTGGGCTGGTCCAAACCGTTGAATGGTTCATCGAGAAGGAGCAGACCGGGTTCGGAGGCGAGAGCGCGTGCCAAGAAGCCACGCTGCTGCTGACCGCCGGAGAGTGAACCAAAGCGCTTGTTGGCAACATTGGTCAGGCCGACATTAGCTATTGCTTTCCTGACAGCAGCACGGTCAGTGCCAGTGGGGAAAGAAAACAGGCCCATCTTGCGATAGCGACCCATCATGACGACCTGTTTGAGGGTCACTGGGAACTCAGGGTCGATGTGCTCGGTCTGGGGAAGGTAACCGATGGACTCGGCGCTTTTGCCAAACCCCATGGATCCTTCGAGCAAGGGAATCAGTCCCAAGACACCCTTAAGCAGGGTCGACTTTCCTGATCCGTTCGGACCAATCAGTGCCATAGCTTCGCCGGGTTTGACGGTGATGTTGACCTCAGTCAGAGCAGGTGTGCTGCCATAACTGAAAGCACCGCCGGTGATCGTCAGTGCATCATCAGTAATGATGGGGATAGGTCTGGTGCGTGGACTCATCAGCTCAGCTCCGCAGGAAGTTGCAGGACGGGATAGCCCCATGCGGTCATCAGCACGGTGACGTTGTGAATTGTTGCCTTGATATAGGTCTCTCCATCAGAGCCGGTGACACCTAGCGAATCCGAGTAGAGCGCATCGTCACCGGAGTAAACCTTCACGCCAGCTTCGTTGGCAATAGTTGTGGCCAGCTTCGGTGAGATCGATGCCTCTGAGAATATTGCGGTTGCACCAGATTCTTTGATCAGGGCGATGAGGGAATCGAGCTCAGCAGCACTGGGCTCCGCATTGTCATCGAAGCTGGGGATGATTGATCCAACAAAGGTGATGCCGTATTCCGAGACGAAGTAGGTGAAAGCATCGTGGTTTGTCACCAGTAATCGCTGGTCAACTGGAACCTGGTCAAAGTTTGCAATGACCCACTCATTGAGGCTGGCGAGTTGGTCTGTGTAAGAAGCTGCGTTGTCTTCCATGACCGTTGCGTCAGCGGGGTTCAGTGCCTCTAATCCTGTGGCGATGTTCTTCACCATCACTTGAGCATTGAGGGGAGAAGTCCAGATGTGGGGATCTCCTTCTCCATGAGCATGTTCTTCTTCGTCAGCATGAGCCGCATGATCTTCTTCGGCTTCACCGGCAGCGAGGAGTTCGATTCCTGTGGAGGCATCGATGATCTCGCCCGAGAAGTTCGCTGCGGAGAGAGCATCAGTAATCCAGGGCTCGAGGTCAGCGCCATTAATCACCACAGCATCGGCTTGGGAAAGAGCAAGGAGCTGCTTTGCGGAAGGGTCGAAAGAGTGTGCACTTTGGTTGGGCTGGATCAATCCCGTCACGGTGCCGGTGTCTCCGACAACAGCACGAGTGAACTCGGTGACTTGAGTGGTTGTTGCCACAACCTGGAATTCGTCATTCTGGGGTGCCTGCGAAGAACATGCGCTGAGGCTTCCGGCAACAACGATGCTGGCAACAAGAATTCCGAATGATTTCATACCTCGAAAGTAATCTTATTGAGAATGATTGTCAATACCGATAGTGCGCTGTACGCATTCGGCGCGTACCCTTATATACATGGCAGTCCCCAAAGTTCTTCTGTATTACGCATTCGCACCCGTAGCTGACCCCGAGGCCGTTCGCCTCTGGCAGCGAGACCTCTGCGAAGGCTTGAACCTGCGTGGACGCATCCTTATCTCCAAGCACGGCATCAACGGAACCGTCGGTGGTGACATCGACAACGTCAAGATGTATCTGCGCAAGACCAAGGAATACCCCGGCTTCAAGAAGATGGACGCCAAGTGGAGTGACGGAACCGGTCTCGACGAGAACGGTCAGAGCCTGGACTTCCCTCGCCTCAGCGTGAAGGCACGATCAGAGATCGTGGCCTTCGGTGTTCCCGATGAAATTGAAGTCAACAACAAGGGCATCATCGGTGGCGGAACCAAGCTCAAGCCCCACGAACTCGACGCACTCGTTGAAGAGCGCGGCGATGAAGTTGTCTTCTTCGACGGCCGCAACGCCTGGGAAGCAGAGATTGGCCGTTTCAAGAACGCCATCATTCCTGATGTGAAGACCACTCACGACTTCGTGCGTGAACTTGAAAGTGGCAAGTATGACCACATCAAGGACAAGCCCATCGTCACCTACTGCACCGGTGGTATTCGCTGCGAAATCTTGACCCCCATCATGAAAGCCCGTGGCTTCAAAGAGATCTACCAAATCGATGGCGGCATCGTTCGCTATGGCGAAGCTCGCGGAAACCAAGGTCTCTGGGAAGGTTCGCTCTATGTCTTCGACAAGCGCATCTCGATGGACTTTGCTCCTGACGTTGCACTGATCGGAACCTGCGTTTGCTGCGGCACCAAGTCAAACCACATGATCAACTGCGCCGACAAGATGTGCCGCGAACAGATGGTTGTCTGCGAAGAATGTGCCGCAGTCGATGTGTTCTGTGAAGAACACGCGAAGGTTACGGCTTAACGCTCAGAGCGCGTTCGACCAGAAGGTCAACCATCGATTCGATGTTGATGGCATCTGCCACTGCATCAATTCGAAGTCCGAACGCTTCAGCATCTTTTGCCGTGCGGGGACCGATTGCTGAGACCAAGGTCTTTGCTGGAACGTCGCCAATCTGAATGGCGATTTGTTCTGCCACAGAACCAGAGGTGACCAAGATGTCGCTGATCTTGCCTGCTCGCACATCGTTGATGACGCCCTCGGCGACATCAACGCCGACGGAACGGTAAGCAACAATCGACTTCACGCTGTGGCCGATACGAATGAGACCCTCGGTGAGCACAGGAACAGCAATCTGTGAACGCAACGTGAGAACGCGAAGTGGGATCACACCGCCGGTGGCTGCCGTCCACTCTTCGAGAAGACCATGTGCAGTGTTCTCTTCGCTGGGGGCAAGGTCAGCTTTGTAGCCAGCAGCTGCAAGAGCTGTCGCTGTGGTTTCACCCACGCATGCCACTTTGGTGGTGGCTGGGATGACAGCCTGGTGTGCCATCAGCACATCAACGGTTGTGGCGCTGGTCAGTGTGATCCAGTCGAACTCACCAGCAGCAAGTTCCTTCAGCGCTTCTTCAAGAGCGGGGGCATCATCGGTGGGGGCAAAGTTCACCATGGGTGCGATTACCGCAGATGCACCTTTAGCGCGGAGAGCGGATGCGACAGAGTCGCCCCAAGGTCCACCGCGAGGCACAAGTACGCGATGCCCATAAAGGGGACGCGTCTCAATAGGAGAGGTAAAAGACATCGCCTCTATTGTCACCGACGGTTATGCCACACAACAAACTGAGAAAGCAGGTTTCCGCCATTAATGGCGGGACTGTAACCAAATGGTTATCGGCGACCTGAACGAAATACCCCGGCAATGATGACACCAGCGAGCGCAACAGCACCAACTCCGATGCCGAGGAGAAGCAATGGCTGCTCCTGCTTCATGACGGTGAAACGTTCTTGAAGGCGATCTTTCGCCTTCCCTAATTGCTTGGGAACGTTGGCCTTGTCTTCCAGCTCATCCAAGGTGGAGGAGAGCTTGTCGCGGGTAGCGGCGAGGTGTTCCTGCAATTCGGTGTTGCTCAACGTGGAGACGAAGGAAGGCTCGGTGAAGAACTCATCTTCGGAGACTTTGGACAGTTTCGAGTTAGATGCCATATTCGTCATCTCCCTTGAAGGCGTGTGCGTCTTTGACAACGCTGTCGAAGGTCTCGGTGGGAAGAGGAGGGGTCCCCTTCTTAAACTGCACAACAGCGGCACCGATGAGACCAAGAATCGTCAGCAAGAGAATTCCAGAGACCGTAAGCGCTGCTGCCCAGGGTGGCATCACAAGCGCTAGCGCGAAGATGCCAGCCAGCAGCAGAGTGAAGGTGAGGAAGCTGAGCAGCACCAGGGCAATCACAATCAGGATTGCGCCGATACCCAAGCTCTTGAGCTTGCGAGCCATTTCGCGCTTGAGCTGTTCAAACTCTGCACGAACCAGGTCCATGAGAATACCGGGAAGATCGCGGAGCAAAGCGAAGAGCGAACGCTCTTCCTTCTGAGTGCTCTCCTTATCCGGAGAAGATGATGCCGTTGCCATGATTACTTCGCAGCTGGCTTAGGAGCAACCTTGGCAGCTGCCTTGGGTGCTGTTGCTGCAGGCTTGGTAGCTGGCTTAGCAACTGGTGCCTTCTTGGCTACAGGCTTGTCGCCGGTGACCTGGTGGATCACACGCTTAGCGGCGGTGATGGCTTCTTCAGCAACATCACCCACGGCATCCTGTGCCTGCTTGACCGACCACTGAACGGGCTCTGACTCCCAGATGTTCTGGGCAGCGGACTTGATCTGCTCGTAACGCTTACGTCCAGCACGAGTACCAAAGACGTAGCCGATAGCTAGACCCACAATGAAAAGGAACTTGCCCTTCATGATTTCTTCCGTTCAATATGTCAAAAATCGCATATGTTGCGGTTCTAGCCTAGCCCTCGAAGCTGAGAGTCCCAACGGGAGGTTTTTCAGGATCACTCAAGAGCACCCTGCGCATGCCCAAAGCGGCATGCTGTGAAGCGGGAATTGCTCGCTCTAAACCAGGGTTCTCGGAAGAAATACCGACCTCAGCCACGCGCTCGGTGTCGATACCTTCAGGAAGTTCCACGTCACCAAAGTCAGCTAGGACAACGCCTGCTTTCTTGTAACCGGTAGCGAGCTTCTTGGTGGGGTCGGTCACTCTGGTCACTGTTGCAGCAAAGTACTCCAGCTTGGCTATCGCAGCAGACGTGATCGCTGCTGCGCCTCCAGGAACGACAACTCGTTGAACCACACGAGGATCTTCAGCAATAAGTTCGAGGATGCCGTTGCTCAATGAGCCGCCACGTGTCATGGCTTGAGAAAGGCCTGGTGCTACCGCGTCCACGTTCAGTTCATCAGCGGTTAGTCCATAGCGCTCGAGGACCACTGGGTTTACCAGCTTTTCAAGTGCTGCTTCGCCGATGCGGGTTCGAACGAGCTTGCCCAGGTTAGGTTCAGTGCCGATGGTGAGCACGGGCTTGATGCGGTCGAGGTAGACCCGCCATGCTCCACCCCAGCCGAGAGCTTTTCTGACGCGTTGAGAGAACGGGTTTGCAGGGATGCCGCACAGCTCTTCTTCGCCTGGTGCGGGGATGACGATGTCATAGGGAACACCGAGTTCGTCCAGAAGCTCGGCAACCACTCCACCACGGTGAGAGAAGTTGGCAGGGCCTTGGTTCTCGTCTGCCTTGGGAATCCAGACATCGACCTTCAGGCCAATGCGTGCACAATCCAAGGCAGCGGCGAAGACTGCAAGGTCACTACCAATGGCCAACACATCACAGCGGTTCGCTGACTTTGCTGTGGCCATAATTTCTACCTCTTACTTATGCACCCTTGAGGGCAAGTGCGAGATACATGTGCAGGTCCTCGATGAGGATACGTTCCTGAGCCATGGTGTCGCGGTGACGCACGGTCACTGCCTTGTCCTCGAGGGATTCAAAGTCAACGGTGATGCAGAACGGGGTGCCGATCTCATCCTGACGGCGGTAACGGCGACCGATAGCACCCGAGTCATCGAAGTCGATGTTCCAGGACATACGCAGTTCTGCTGCCAGTTCTTTCGCCATGGGCGAGAGCTGCTCATTACGAGACAGAGGAAGAACAGCTGCCTTGATGGGAGCCAGGCGTGGGTCAAGCTTCAAGACGGTGCGCTTGTCAGTGCCACCCTTGGCGGTCTCTACTTCTTCTTCAACATAGGCGTCCACGAGGAATGCCATCAGAGAGCGAGTCAGACCAGCCGCAGGTTCGATGACGTAGGGAGTCCAACGCTCGTTCTTGTTCTGGTCGAAGTAGGAGAGATCCTTGCCGGAGTGCTCCGAGTGAGTCTTGAGGTCAAAGTCGGTGCGGTTCGCAATACCTTCGAGCTCACCAAATTCACCGCTAGCAAAACCGAACTTGTACTCAATATCCACGGTGCGCTTGGAGTAGTGCGAGAGCTTTTCCTTAGCGTGCTCGTAGAGACGCAGGTTCTCGGGGTCAATACCGAGATCGACGTACCAGGCGAAGCGCTGGTCGATCCAGTACTGGTGCCATTCTTCGTCCGTGCCGGGCTCGACGAAGAATTCCATCTCCATCTGTTCGAACTCACGGGTGCGGAAGATGAAGTTTCCGGGGGTGATTTCGTTACGGAAGCTCTTACCGATCTGGCCAATGCCGAAGGGAGGCTTCATACGTGCTGCCTGCAGCACGTTGGCGAAGTTCACAAAGATGCCCTGAGCTGTCTCGGGACGCAGGTAGTGCATACCTGCTTCTTCAGCCACGGGGCCAAGGTAGGTCTTGAGCAGACCAGAGAAAGGCTTGGGCTCGGTCCAAGCGCCGCGCACGCCACAGTCAGGGCAGGGAACGCCAGCTAGACCGCCTTCAGGTGCACGGCCCTTGCGCTCTTCGAAAGCCTCGATGAGGTGGTCTTCACGGTGACGCTTGTGGCAGCTGGTGCACTCCACGAGAGGGTCAGAGAAGACCTCAACGTGGCCAGATGCTTCCCACACCTTGCGGGGAAGAATGACCGAGGAGTCCAGGCCGACGACGTCGTCGCGGCGCTGAACCATGAAGTTCCACCACTGCTTCTTGATGTTCTCTTTGAGGGCAACACCCAAGGGGCCGTAGTCCCATGCAGAACGGGATCCGCCATAGATCTCACCGGCTTGGAAAACAAAGCCGCGGTGTTGAGCTAGAGCAATAACAGAGTCAAGACGAGTGCTGGGGGCCATAACGAGCAATCTTACCGAGGACTACCAGATGCTGACGCGCTTGTCGGCGTCGAGCCAGTGGTCATCGGAGGGTTGGACATCGAATGCGTCATAGAACGCATCGATGTTGCGGATGATTTGGTTGCAACGGAATTCGTTGGGTGAGTGGGGATCAATTGCGAGCAGACGGATCACTTCTTCGTCGCGACCCTTCTGCTGCCAGGACTGTGCCCAGCTCAGGAAGAAGCGCTGTGCGCCGGTGAGACCGTCAATCACAGGGGGCTCTTCGCCCTTGAGTGAGATCAGGTACGCCTTCCACGCAATAGCGAGACCACCCAGGTCGCCGATGTTTTCACCAATGGTGAGTTCACCGTTCACAAAGTGTCCGGGCACCTGCTTGGGAGACAGTGCGTTGTATTGGTCAATCAGAGACTTGGTGCGCTTCTCAAATGCTTCGCGGTCATCATCCGTCCACCAGTCGGTGAGCAGACCATCACCGTCAAAGCGAGAACCCTGGTCATCGAAACCGTGACCGATTTCGTGGCCAATGACGGCTCCAATGGAGCCGTAGTTGGCGGCGTCATCCCAGTCCGGGTGGAAGAAGGGTGGCTGCAGGATTGCTGCCGGGAACACGATCTCGTTGAACCCAGGGTTGTAATACGCATTGACGGTCTGAGGAGTCATGAACCACTCATCACGGTCAATGGGTTTGCCA
>NZ_CAKZII010000046.1 GCF_936931525.1 uncultured Aurantimicrobium sp. | reverse complement strand
CTTCACGTTGACGTGTGTTCAAGAAACCTTTGGGATCAGCCACCGGTCACCTCCATGATTTTCTTCCAGGTTGCATCCCCGTCGGGATCAATACCTGCATTCTCTGCATCCTGACGAACCTGAAGCACAGCCGCATAATCACGAGGCACAACCTTGGTGAAGTCAGCGACGCTCTTGTCAAAGTTCTTCAAGAGTTCGACAGCTCGAGGAGAACCAGTTTCTGCATGGTGAGACTCAAGAATGTCCTTGAGGATTTCTGCGTCTGCGCTCCCAAGTTTCTCCAAACGAAGCTCTCCTGAATTCAGAGAATCAGCGTTGACCTTGTTGGAATCAAGGGCGTGGATGTAAGCAATACCGCCGGACATACCAGCGCCCAGGTTGCGACCTGTGGTACCGAGGATGACAGCAAGACCACCAGTCATGTATTCAAGTGCGTGGTCTCCCACACCTTCGGCAACAGCAGTAGCACCCGAGTTACGAACGAGGAATCGCTCACCTACAAGGCCACTGATGAAGATAGAGCCACTTGTTGCGCCATAACCAATGACGTTTCCAGCAATAACATTTTCTTCTGGCGCAAACTTCGATGAAGGGGACGGCTTCACGACGATGGAGCCACCGGATAGACCCTTACCGACATAGTCGTTTGAATCACCGATAAGTCGCAGCGTGATTCCAGCAGGAACAAATGCACCAAATGACTGGCCGGCAGTACCGGTCAGGGTGATGTCAATTGTTCCGATCGGAAGAGCATCTTGCCCAAACTTCTTGGTGAGTTCGTGCCCAAGCATGGTGCCTACAGCACGTTCGGTGTTGCGAATAGGAAGCTCAATTGAAACAGGCTTTCCATCAGCTAAAGCAGAGCGAGACAAGTTGATCAGCTCATTGTCAAAGTGCTCTGACAGTTCGTGATCTTGAGAACGTGCACGGATGCGTGGTTCATCTGCCAAGAACTTAGGTCCGACCAAGATTGGTTCAAGATCAAGACCTTCAGACTTCCAGTGCTCTACCGCATCGTTCACATTGAGAAGGTCGTTACGCCCAATGATCTCGTCCAAGCTGCGATAACCAAGCTCTGCAAGGTATTCCCGGACCTCTTGCGCAATGAATTCGAAGAAATTCACCACGAATTCAGGCTTCCCAGTGAAGCGGGCCCGAAGCTCAGGGTTTTGGGTCGCAACACCTACTGGGCACGTGTCGAGGTGGCACACGCGCATCATGATGCAACCAGAGACCACCAAAGGCGCTGTAGCAAAGCCAAATTCTTCAGCACCGAGAAGAGCGGCAACGATAACGTCACGACCCGTCTTGAGTTGACCGTCAACTTGCACAGATACACGATCACGCATTCCGTTGAGCATGAGGGTTTGCTGTGCTTCGGCAAGGCCCAACTCCCACGGAGTTCCCGCGTGCTTCAACGAGTTAAGAGGGCTCGCTCCGGTTCCACCATCATGACCAGAAATCAAAATGACGTCGGCAAGAGCCTTGGACACACCAGCTGCAACTGCACCGATTCCAGACTGGCTCACCAACTTCACGTGAACGCGAGCGGCAGGGTTTGCGCGCTTGACGTCAAAAATGAGTTGCTTGAGGTCTTCAATGGAATAAATGTCGTGGTGAGGTGGTGGAGAAATGAGTCCAACACCTGCAGTTGCGTGACGGGTGCGAGCAATCCAGGGGTAAACCTTGTTGTTCGGAAGCTGGCCACCTTCACCAGGCTTAGCACCTTGAGCCATCTTGATTTGAATGTCGTCAGCGTGAGTCAAGTACATGCTTGTCACGCCAAAACGACCTGACGCCACCTGCTTGATTGCGGAACGACGAGTGGGGTCAAGAAGACGTGCAACGTCTTCACCGCCCTCACCCGTGTTGCTCTTTGCGCCGATGGAGTTCATCGCAATAGCAAGAGTTTCATGTGCTTCAGGCGAAATAGAACCGTAGCTCATTGCACCGGTGGAGAATCGCTTCACAATCGACTCGACGGATTCAACCTCGTCGAGAGGCACGGCGTTGCGCTTGCCTGTTTCCAGAGTGAAAAGTCCACGCAAGGTCATCAAATCACGCGTTTGATCATCGACGAGCTTGGTGTATTCACGGAAGGTATCAAATCGACGCTCACGAGTGGAGTGCTGCAACTTGAACACAGTTTCAGGGTTGAACAAGTGCGGTGCGCCGTCACGACGCCATTGGAACTCTCCACCAGTGGTGAGACGCTCTGTAGTGAGCGGTGCACCGTCTGAAGGATACGCAGAAGCGTGACGAGAGAGGTTTTCAGCTGCGATCACACCGATGCCTACTCCCCCAAGCTTGCTGTTTGTACCAGTGAAATACTGGTCAACAAACTCCTGAGAAAGACCAACAGCTTCAAAAGTCTGAGCACCGGTGTATGAGGAGACGGTAGAAATACCCATCTTCGACATCACCTTGAGAACACCCTTACCAAGAGCCTTGATTACGTTCTTCGTGGCCTTCTCTGTGGTCACACCGGTGATGAACTCGTCACGGACGAGTTGTTCACAGGTCTCCATTGCGAGATATGGGTTGACTGCGGATGCACCATATCCAAGAAGGACTGCTACGTGGTGAACCTCACGAACATCACCAGCTTCAACAACAATGCCAACCTTGGTGCGGTTTTCTGTACGAATGAGGTGGTGGTGCACCGTAGAGACCATCATCAAAGAGGGAATGGGCGCCATGTCGGAGTTTGAATCACGATCGGAGAGAACAATGAACTTGATTCCCTGCGAAATTGCTTCATCAACTTCTTCACAGAGTTGCGCTAGGCGCTTCTCCATTGCGCGTGGACCCTTGTTGACCTTGTAGAGACCTTTGAGCTTGATGCCTTCACGAGCACCGCTCTTGCCACGAATGTGGAGAACCTTAGCCAACTGATCATTGTCGATAACGGGGAAATCTAGAACAACCTGTTCGGTGTGCTCAGGGCCTGCGGCAAGGAGGTTTCGCTCTGGACCAAGTCCAAGCTTCAAGCTCGTGACCACTTCTTCGCGGATGGAATCCAATGGTGGGTTCGTCACCTGCGCGAACTGCTGAACGAAGTAATCGAACAGCAAACGAGGACGTGAAGAAAGAACGGCGATAGGAGTATCAGTACCCATTGCGCCAAGTGGCTCAGCGCCAGTTTTTGCCATGGGCGCAAGCATGATGCGAAGTTCTTCTTCGGTATATCCGAAGGTTCGTTGACGACGCACTACCGAGGAACGAGTGTGAGCGATGTGCTCTCGCTCTGGAAGCTCTTCGAGGTCAATGCGAGACTGGTCAATCCATTCCTGCCAAGGACCGGATGCGGCAAGTTCAGACTTAATTTCATCATCAGAAATAATTCGCCCAGCTACAGTGTCGACGAGAAGCATCTTTCCTGGCTGAAGGCGTCCTTTTTGAACAACCTTTGCAGGGTCAACGTCGTAGACACCAATTTCTGAACCAACGACGATAAGACCGTCATCGGTAACAAGGTAACGTCCTGGACGAAGGCCATTGCGGTCCAATGTCGCTCCGACAAGAGAGCCGTCAGTGAAGCAGATAGCTGCAGGACCATCCCATGGTTCCATCAAGGAAGAGTGATATTCGTAGAACGCGCGTCGAGTGGGTTCCATATCTGGCTGGTTTTCCCAAGCCTCTGGAACCATCATCATGATGGCGTGTGGAAGTGGGCGACCAGCAAGCGTGAGAAGTTCAACAACTTCATCGAAAGAGGCACTGTCAGATGCACCTGGAGTACAAATCGGAAGAAGATCCTTGAGGTCGCCAAGAATCTCGGATTCCAGCTGAGACTGGCGTGCCCGCATCCAGTTGCGGTTTCCCTGAACCGTGTTGATTTCACCGTTGTGGCAGATGAAACGGAACGGGTGAGCTAGTGGCCACGATGGGAAGGTGTTGGTGGAATAACGCGAGTGAACCAGTGCCAGAGTAGACGCGAAACGTGCATCGCTGAGGTCTGGATAAAAAGGCTCAAGCTGGAGAGTGGTAACCATTCCCTTATAAACAAGGGTTCGAGAAGACAGTGACGCGAAATATATTTCGCATTCGCGTTCTACACGCTTACGGAGGCGGTAAACCAATCGATCTAGTTCGATTCCCGAAAGATCGCCAGAGAGCGAAGTAACGAAAGCTTGTTCTATAGCTGGCATAGCCTCACGAGCTAGCTTTCCGAGGTTCTCGGGAGCGGTGGGAACAACGCGCCAGCCGAGGACGGAGAGACCCTCGCTGTGAGCAATCTCTGCAAAACGAGCTTGAATAGCAGCACGATCGGCGTCCTTGAGCGGAAGGAATGCATTTCCTACGGCATAAGAACCCGACTGAGGCAGGGCAAAATCGACGACGTCACGCAGGAAGGCGTCTGGAATCTGAGTCAAAATACCGGCCCCATCACCAGTACCAGCATCAGATCCGACAGCACCACGGTGCTCGAGGTTACGCAATGAGCTCAGCGCGACATCAATAATGTCGTGTCCAGGGATCCCACGAAGAGTTGCAACCATGGCAAGGCCACAGGCGTCTTTCTCTAGGGCTGGGTCATAGAGACCTTGGGCAGCGGGTGCCAAAGAAAAGCGCTGATAGGGAGTCGCTAGAGACATGGAACCCTCCTCTCGAACCGTTAATCGGGAGGGACGACGTTGGCCCTGAAGTCATCTGGAAAATGGAACACTGGAGCTTGTCACTCGTACTGTACTTCTGGGCCGCTTGTGGCGGATGAAGCGATCAAGTTAGGTCCTTGACGGGGGCTTCCTTGCCCGGATCCGTTTGAAATAACTTACTTCTCCAACTTTACAGTAGGACCGCCCTCTACATAGACACTGAGCTCCTTGCCGGGGTGGCGACGGTTCTGAATGATAATGATGGCGATGCCTACAGCGACAGCTAGTAATGCTGCCCAGACATTGGTACGAATAGCGAGGAAAGTCTCACTGGAGTCAAGGCGATATGTTTCGAATACCGAGCGGCCAATGCCATACCAGATGAGGTAAACGCCGAAAGCCTTACCCCAACGCAAGTACAACTTGCGTTCCAGTACGACAATGACAATAGCTCCGAGAACATTCCAGAGAATTTCATAGAGGAACATGGGGTGAAACAGCGTTCCTTCAGGCAAACCTGCCGGAAAAGCAGGATTTGTCGATTCGATTTCAAGACCCCACGGAAGTGTGGTGGGTTGACCGAAAAGCTCGTGGTTGAAGTAATTGCCCAAACGTCCCGTTGCTTGTGCAATCAACATGGCAGGGGCTAACGCATCAGCGAAAGACCAGAAACGAATACCTGTCTGCTTACACCCGATCCAGGCACCCACAGCACCGCCGAGGAGGGAGCCAAAAATGGCGTTGCCACCTTCCCAGATGTAGAAGACCTTGAACAGGTCTGCTCCTTCATAGAAGTAATCTGCGGGGTGAGTGAAGACGTGGTAAAAACGTGCACCAATGATTCCGAGCGGGACTGCCCACAGGATGATGTCAAGAACGACTCCACGTTCTGCACCGCGCTTGGAAAGACGAGTATCGGTAATCCAGGTGGCGAGAGCAATTCCAACCAGAATGCACAACGCATAAATGTGTACGCGAAGTGGTCCAAGATCGAAATATTGGATATCTGGGCTGGGAATACTGGTAATCAGATGCACAGTGTCAGCTTAGGCGGAGCAGATGAAAGAGGGACTACTTCCCCATGGCGAGTTCGCTTGCCACGGTGCGAAGAGACTCAATGCCGCCGTCGTTAAGGGCTTTGACAAGAGCTGAACCGACAATTGCTCCGTCACCGTAAGCCAGAACTTCGTGAACCTGAGTTCCATTTGAAATACCCACACCAACTCCTACATGGGTGGCTCCCACGGAACGCAGACGGGCAACCAAGGATTGAGCTGCCACATCCACATCTTGGCGAGCACCTGTGATTCCCATCGTAGAGACGGCATAAACGAAGCCTCTGCTCAGTTTCACTGCTTGCGCAAGACGCTCATCAGTTGACGATGGTGCGGCAAGGAACACCCGGTCCAGGTCATACTTTTCTGCGGCAGCAAGCCATTCAGATGCTTCATCTGGAATGAGGTCGGGGGTAATGAGCCCCGCTCCACCAGCCTGAGAAAGATCAGATGCAAACTTGTCCACTCCATACTGAATGACAGGATTGAAGTAGGTCATCAGTAACACAGGAATGTCTACTCGAGCAGTGATTTGCTTCACAGCGTCAATTGCCTGTGGAAGCTTGAAGCCATTAGCGAGTGCAACTTGTGTTGCTTCTTGAATGACCAAACCATCCATAACAGGGTCTGAATAGGGAACTCCCAGTTCAAGGATGTCGACTCCGCTCTCGACGAGCGCTACAGCAGCCTCAATACTTTCTTCGAGGGTGGGGAATCCCACAGGAAGGTACCCAATAAGAACCTTGCCTTTAGAAGTGATGGCAGCTTCTACCTTGGAGCTCATGCTGCTCCCCCATCGAGAATGCCAAAGTACTTCGCAGCGGTTTCCATATCCTTATCGCCACGACCAGAGTTATTGACCAAGATGATGGCATCTGGACCGAGTTCTTTGCCTAGTTGCAATGCACCAGCTAATCCATGTGCTGTTTCGATAGCAGGAATAATTCCTTCGGTGCGAGCAAGGAGGCGAAGGGTGTCCATCGCTTCCGCATCGGTGATGGGGCGGTAATGTGCGCGACCAATGTCATTGAGCCATGAGTGTTCGGGGCCGACACCTGGATAATCCAGACCAGCAGAAATCGAATGGGATTCGATGGTCTGACCATCTTCGTCTTGAAGCATGTACGAACGCGCTCCGTGCAAGACACCGGGGCGACCCTTTGTGATCGTTGCCGCATGTTCAGGGGTATCAACACCACGACCAGCAGCTTCAAAGCCATAGAGACCTACCGAGGGGTCGTCGAGGAAGGCATGGAAGATACCAATGGCGTTAGAGCCGCCGCCAACACATGCAGCGACCGCAGTGGGTAGTTGACCGGTGATTTCAAGCATCTGTTCACGTGCTTCTTCACCGATGATCTTGTGGAAATCGCGAACCATGACTGGGAATGGATGAGGCCCTGCAACGGTGCCCAACAGATAGTGGGTGTTATCTACATTTGCTACCCAGTCCCGGAGTGCTTCATTAATGGCGTCTTTAAGTGTGCGGGAGCCAGTCGTAACAGGAATTACGGTTGCCCCTAACAAACGCATACGTGCAACGTTGAGCGCCTGACGTTCAGTGTCCACTTCTCCCATGTACACAACACACTCAAGACCAAAAAGTGCTGCTGCCGTTGCGCTAGCAACACCGTGCTGACCAGCGCCGGTCTCAGCAATGATTCTGGTTTTGCCTAGACGCTTGGCAAGAAGTGCCTGTCCTAGAACGTTGTTGATTTTGTGGCTTCCAGTGTGGTTCAAGTCTTCGCGCTTGAGGAAGATTCGTGCACCACCTGCGTGCTCTGCAAAACGAGGCACTTCAGTAATGATCGAGGGACGCCCTGTGTATGTGCGATGTAGCTCTGCAAGTTCTTTTTGGAACCCTGGATCTTGCTTAGCAAGTTCATAGGCAGCAGAGAGCTCGTCAAGAGCAGCAATGAGCGATTCGGGAACAAAACGTCCACCGTATTCACCGAAGTAGGGGCCGAGTTCGTCGCGAAGAGCCATTTATACCGCCAGGAAGGATTGGAGGGTTGCTGCGGGATCTGAGGTGACAAGAGCTTCACCTACGAGAACAACATCAGCACCTGCGTCTCTATAGTGCTGAACGTCCGTTGCGTTTCTTACTGCTGATTCTGCCACCTTGATGACACCTTCAGGAATTTCACTAACCAATGAACCAAATAGTTCTCGATCAAGTTCAAAGGTGCTCAAGTTTCGTGCGTTGACGCCAAGCAACTTGGCATCGATGTCTAGCGCTCGATGGAGTTCCTCACGTGAATGAGTTTCAACCAAGACAGTCAAACCTAAAGACAAAGCAAAATCATTGAGTTCAGCGAGAAGTGGCTGTTCTAGAGCAGCAACGATAAGAAGAACTACATCTGCACCAGCAGCACGGGCTTCTAAGATTTGATACTTCTCAGCAATGAAGTCTTTACGGAGAACAGGCACAGAGACTTCGGCGCGGACAGCACGAAGATCATCAAGTGTTCCTTTGAACTTACGACCCTCTGTGAGAACGCTGATGGTTGATGCACCATTTGCAGCGTAAGACCTGGCTAATGCAGCAGGGTCAGAAATTGCAGCCAAATCACCACGAGATGGGCTAGCGCGCTTGACTTCAGCAATGACCTTGATGTGCTCTGCAGGAGCTAGAAAACGCAAAGCATCAAGGGCTGGAGTTTGAGCTAATGCAGCAGCTTCAACCTCAGCGTAGGAAACAAACTCTCGACGTGCAGCTGCGTCCGCGAGGGCACCAGCTGTCAGGTCGGACAGCATTTAGTAGTGGTGTGGCTTAGGGGTGAACTTGGGACCGTTCACGCCGTAGCCAAGCTTTGCCAGAAGGAAACCGAGTCCCCAACCAACGAAAACACCGACTGCGGAAACCCAGACAAGCCATTCAATAGCGAGAACGAATGCTGCAGTTCCGATAGCGAAAAAGACAAGCATGGTGATGACAGCAGTCCATGCTGCGGGCGAGTGGCCCTCTCCTGGATCAACGATGTCGTTGCTCATGACACTCCTCAGTGCGAAAAACTTCTAATGAAACTCTAGTTGATAGTCGGGTCTGTTCCGTGGCTCAACGAGTCCCAGGCATCAATATTTTCTGAAGAAGTATCAACATTTGTAGCTGTTGTAGTGGAAGAAACTCCCCGTGAGGAAGGTTCAGCGTTTGTTTGAGTCACTCTGTCAAACTTTCGGCTACCGGTACCCCACTTACCTGCGGTAAAGAACACGACAATCCCCACGGGCATCAACAAGATGCCAGCAACGGCTGTCATTCCAGGCCACACCGTGGCAGTTGAAGAAATAACAAACGTTTTCAACGTCTCAACATCAGCAATAGCGCTCAAGGAAGTCAGTTGTGAAGCAGATGCAAGAACTGGATCTGACCAAGCAGAAACACTCACCGAGACCACAGCAAGACCAATTACAACTAGGAGAACACCAAGAATTCGTCGAATAAGTATTGACGACAAGGCAAGCGCAGCAGTCACAGCGAAACCAGCAAGTCCAAACGCGCTCAAGCCAGGTGCCGCAACTTGACCCGATACTTCGAGACCATCAGGGTTTTCCGTGGGAAACGTCACGGCTAGAAGGAACCATGGCTGAGACCAGCCAATAAGCACCAATGCCGAGAACACAAAAGAAGCAGTGAGCGAATACGTCTTGAACTTCCGATAGTTCACAATCAGACCTTCTTCAATGCATTCGCGATGGCGACGGCGCGAAGCGGTGCAGCTGCTTTGTTTTGCGTCTCGAGATATTCGGTTTCTGGAACTGAGTCCATCACAAGACCTGCTCCGGCTTGAACGTATGCCGTGTTGTCCTTGAGCACTACGGTTCGAATGGCGATAGCAAGGTCAGCGTCACCAGCGAAGTCGAAGTAACCTACGACTCCCCCATAAACACCACGTTGCGCGGGTTCTAACGAATCAATAATTTCGAGTGCGCGTGGTTTTGGCGCACCGCTGAGTGTTCCTGCGGGGAAGGTTGCTCGAAATACATCAACTGGTCCCCTATCTGGAGAAAGATTTCCCTCAACAGAACTCACGATGTGCATGATGTGAGAGAAACGTTCCACTCTCATAAATTCCGTCACTTCAACGGAACCGGCATCACACACCCGAAGTAAGTCGTTACGTGCAAGATCCACCAACATGAGATGTTCGGAGCGTTCTTTTTCATCAGCGAGAAGATCTGTTTCGAGCTCTAAATCTTCTTCAGGGTTAGCGCCACGGGGTCTGGAACCAGCAATGGGGTGAGTAAAGACTCGTCCAGAAGAGACCTTGACCAATGCCTCCGGGCTGGATCCCACAATGGCGTAAGGGTTTCCATCAACCGTTTCGAGAGTGAGTAAATACATATACGGGCTTGGATTCAAGCTCCGCAAAACTCGATATACATCTTCCGGCGAAGCTTCGTTGGAGGCATCAAAACGCTGAGAAATCACAACTTGAAACACATCACCTGCGACGATGTGCTTTTGTGACGTGACCACGGAGTCAAGGAAGTCCTGTTTTGGTGTCCTCAACTGGGGCTCTGCTGAGGTGTCTAGATCGATGTAGGCCAAACCAACCGGACCAGGAATGGAGAGGTTGCGTTGCAAGTCATCAAGACGATTCTGTGCTTCCGCATAAAGCGCTTGGGTTTCAGCATCGTTTTCTTGAATGAGCACATTCGAAATTAACGTCACTGTTCCGAATTTATGATCAAGAACGATTACTTCACGGGCAAAACTCAAAGCTTGACGTGGGACAGAGAAGTCAGCTGGAGGCGCAGCGGGAAGATTTTCGAGTTCTCGAATAGCTTCCCAGCCGATGAAACCAACTAAGGCACCAGTGAGCGGAGGCATTCCCTCAATATGTGGAGTTTTCCAGCGACGGTAGAGGGCATCCAATGCAGTCAGCCCTGTGGGAGGAATGGGGCCACCAAAAGCCTGGTCGACACTCAGGCCAAAGTCTTGCCAGGTTGGGACACCGTCATGATCGGTGAGCACTCCAAAGCTGGAAACTCCCACAAAAGAGAACCGTGACCAAATGCCACCCTGTTCTGCGGATTCGAGAAGAAATGAACCTGGAACACCAGAGGCAAGTTTGCGGTAAATACTGATCGGGGATTCTGCATCAGCAAAAAGAGAGCGGGTAATGGGGATGACTTTATGTCCCTCAGAAACCAACTGGGAAAAGTCTTCTGTAGTCGTGTCGCGAGAGGCCATTACTTCCCCTGACCCAAAACTGAAGAATCAACAGAAGTGAGTGCTTCAACGTCATAATCTTCAAAACAGGTGCGAGAGCCCGTGTGACAGGCAGCACCAATCTGTTCCACACCAATGAGTAAAGTGTCTGCATCACAATCGTGGTGAACACTTCTTACAAATTGAGCATGTCCACTGGTGTCTCCCTTGCGCCAATATTCTTGGCGGGAACGGGACCAGAAAGTAACGCGACCCTCTTCGAGTGTTCGACGCACAGCTTCTGCGTTCATATACCCCAGCATGAGAACGTCTTTGCTCTCAGAATCTTGAATGATTGCGGGAATCAGTCCATTGGCGTCATATTTCAGCAAGGAAGGGTTGAAAGTACTCATCTATCGCACCTCAAACCCATCTTCTCGAAGAGAATCTTTTACTTCACTAATAGTGACAGCTTTTGAATGGAAAATGCTCGCCGCTAAGGCCGCGTCAGCTCCAGCAGAAATTGCTGGCGAGAAATCTTGTGCAGAACCAGCACCACCGCTGGCAATAACTGGAACAGAACTAATTGCTTTGATCGCGGAAATCAGTTCAAGATCAAAGCCATCTTTGGTGCCGTCTGCATCAATTGAGTTGACGAGCAATTCCCCAACACCGCGGTTGATAGCTTCACTGGCCCACTCCAGAGCATCTATGTCAGTGAGTTCACGACCACCGTGAGTTGTGACAACAAATCCAGATTTTGTTGTTGCTGATCGAGTGATATCTAAAGAAAGGACTAAAACTTGTGCCCCATATCGTGAAGAAATTTCATCGATCAAACGAGGTCGCTGGATTGCTGCACTATTGACGCCGACTTTGTCAGCACCATGGGCAAGCAATTGTGCAACATCTTCGACGGAACGAATGCCGCCACCGACAGTCAAGGGGATAAAGACTGCATCTGCTGTTCGGGCAACAACATCAAACATGGTGGAGCGGTTCTCCACCGTTGCCTTCACATCGAGAAAAGTGATCTCGTCAGCACCTTGCTCGTAGTAATAACGAGCAAGTTCTACAGGGTCGCCCTGATCTTTCAGATTGAGGAAATTGACACCTTTGACCACCCGACCATCAGCTACATCGAGGCAGGGAATGATGCGTATAGCGACAGACATGACTACAGGCGTGCAGCGTGAATTGCCGAAACCAAGATGGCGCGGGCTCCAAGGTCATAGAGCTTATCCATCACGTCGTTGCGATCAGCACGGGGAACCATAACCCGAACAGCGACCCATTCTGGATCGTGAAGTGGGCTTACTGTAGGTGACTCGATACCAGGAGCTATTGCACAGGCAGCGTCTAAGAATTTCTTAGGAACGTCATAATCCATGAGGACATACTGCTTCGCAACAAGCACACCTTGAAGTCGGCGCATGAGAGTGGTGATGCCGTCAATCTTTTCATCACGACTAATCAACACAGCTGTTGACTGCAGGATGACAGGACCAAAAATATCGAGCCCAGCTTTACGCAAAGTTGAACCAGTGGAAACAACATCTGCCACAGCATCTGCCACGCCTAGACGAACTGCCGATTCAACTGCGCCATCAAGCTTGACGAGCTGGGACTGAACACCAGCTTGAGCTAGGAAAGTACCGACAAGACCTGGGTAGCTCGTTGCCACACGCTTGCCAGCAAGATCTGAGAGATCCGAGAATGAACCCGCGGGACCTGCGAAACGGAACGTGGAATCCCCGAACGAGAGTTCGGCAATTTCTTTAGCCTCAGAGTGAGAATCAAGAAGGAGATCGCGTCCCGTAATTCCGACGTCAAGAGCACCAGAACCAACATAGGTTGCGATGTCGCGAGGACGAAGATAAAAGAATTCAACGCCGTTTCGAGTGTCTGAATAGTGCAGATCACGGGGATCTTTACGGCCGGTGTATCCGGCTTCATAAAGCATTTCTGCTGAGATTTCGGCTAGAGAGCCTTTGTTGGGAACTGCTACGCGCAACATTGATATAAACCTTTAGTGAAGTGGGAAAGAATCGAAGCGATTAGAGATGATGGTTAACCTCGTCGAGCGAGATTCCCTTCGCAATCATCAAAACCTGCACGTGATAAAGCAGTTGTGAAATTTCTTCGGCAGCAGCTTCTTTTGATTCATATTCTGCAGCCATCCAGACTTCTGCTGCCTCTTCTACGATTTTTTTGCCAATAGCGTGAACGCCAGCATCGAGTTCAGCCACGGTACGGGAACCTTCTGGGCGTTCGACAGATTTGGCTGTCAGTTCAGCAAACAGGGAATCAAATGATTTCACCCCTTAAGGCTACCCTGCTTGAACTAGTGATGATGCGCAGTGTGGGCGGCTAAGCGCAGGCCAGCGATAGCGTCTTCTGGATTTCCAGAGTTATAAACGCTCGATCCAGCCACGAAAGTATCAGCACCAGCTTCTGCTGCGATCACGATGGTATCTAGGGTGATGCCTCCATCAACCTGAAGCCACACATCAAGCCCCGCCTTTTTACGCGCAACTTCGAGAGCGTGCAGCTTTGGCATCACCTCTGGAATGAATGATTGTCCACCGAAACCTGGCTCAACTGTCATCACAAGAATCTGATCAAACTCTGGCAGAAGATCCAGATAGGGCTCGATAGCTGTACCAGGTTTGACTGCCAAACCAGCTCGCGCACCAATTTCTCTCAAACGGCGGGCAACAGCCACGGGATCATCGGTCGATTCCGCATGAAAAGTTACGGAGTAAGCACCTAATTCTGCATAGCCGGGAGCCCATCTCTCAGGGTTTTCAATCATGAGATGGACATCGAGCGGAATTGGTGAAACGTCTTGGATTCGGCCCACCATTTGTGGACCAAATGTCAGGTTAGGAACAAAGTGGTTGTCCATTACATCCACGTGCGCAAGGTCAGCTGTGGCAATAGTGCCTAAATCCCTCTCCATATTGACAAAATCAGCGGAAAGGATGCTGGGGTTGATCCGAATTGCCATGGTGTCAGCTTATTCTGACTTCGTTAACAGTGAGATAAACATCGCATCAGTCCCGTGACGATGTGGCCAGAGTTGAACTGAAAGGGAATCTCCCGCAATATCCATCGGAAGCATTGCGACATTTGCCAGTGCTGCTTTCGAATCGAGTTCTTTCAGATGAGGATTCTTACGCAATGCACCTTCAACAACGCCCCGAGTTTCAGCTAAATGTGGCGAGCAGGTGACGTATGCAAGGACTCCCCCAGGCTTCAACGCCTGAATAGCGCTAGCCAGTAGTTGGGCTTGTAGGCCCGTCAGATCTCCTACATCCTTGGGAGACTTACGCCATCTAGCTTCAGGACGTCGACGAAGAGCCCCTAAACCCGTACACGGCGCATCGAGCAGGATGCGATCGAAAGTATTGGGTTGTTGTTGGCCAATTTCAACCCCGTCGCCGGTAACAACCTTCACATCAGGCAAGATGGAAAGCGCCTGTCGCACCAAGTCAGCGCGTCCTGGAATAACTTCATTTGCCGTGAGAGTCGCACCGTCAACTGCTGCTTCAGCAGCAAGAAGTGCCGCCTTTCCACCTGGTCCAGCACACATATCAAGCCATTGTTCACCTGCACGAACGTCATGGTGTCGAGAAAGAACGAGCGCAGCTAACTGTGAACCTTCATCCTGTACACGAACAACTCCCTCTCGAACTCGAGCAAAACGTGTTGGGTCTCCCCCTGTGATCAATGACATTCCCATGGGTGAATACGCAGTTGGTTCACCCTCAACATCATCATTAGTGTCTACGAAACCGGGAAGCTCAACCAATGTGACGCGTGGATTCACGTTGTCGCTCGCCAGGAGAGCTTCTAACTCATCTCCTCTTCCCTCAGCCTCCAAACTGAGTTTGAGTGATCGAACGATCCACACCGGATGAGAATAAAGGGCAGCAAGTCGTTCTTCGTTGTTCGAAATATCTTTGGTGATGAAATCTTGCCAGTCTTCTAAGTCGTGACGACTTACCCTTCGAAGTACGGCATTAACGAATCCCACGGCCCCTAAGGAAGCCATGTGTTCGGCTAAATTCACACTTTCATCAACAGCAGCGTGCTGAGCAACCCTCATGTTGAGAAGTTGATGAACTCCCATTCGAAGAATGTTCAAAACGACGAGGTCAATCGTGTCAATATCTCTGGCTGCAGCATTAGCGATAACACGGTCATAAAAACCTTGCATACGCAATGTTCCATAAGTTAACTCTGTAGCTAGACCAGCATCATTCGAGCTCAGACCACATTCCTTGATCTTTGCTGGCAACGCAAGGTTTGCGTAGGCATCGTCCTCATCAACTGCCATCAACACCTCAAACGCAACGAGTCGCGAAGGAGTTATCGGTCTGGACCTTCTGGGTCCTTTATTGTGGGATTTCTTTTCGTTAGTCACGAAACCTTCACTACTTCCTGACGCAAACCACGGAACCAATCCATGGCAGACATTGCTTGCTTACCAGCGGGCTGGATTCTATGCAGCTCGAGAGATCCAGAATTGCACCCCAGAATCAATTGTTTGCCAACAACACATATTTGAAATGCGGGAATGTTTATTTCAGCTCCCAGTTTGGCCTCGAGGACTTTGAGTCGTTCATCTCCCACCACAACAAACGCTCCAGGCTCGGGTGTTACGCCCCTGAATTGGTTATACACCTCAGAAGAATTCTTGCTGAGATCTAGATGTCCATCCTCTAGGTGAAGTTTGCGGGCATAACTAGAAACACCCTGCTGAACTCGTGAGGTGGCTGTTCCAGATTCTAAGGACGAGATGACGTCAACAACTTGCTTCGCGCCAAGAATCGAAAGCCGTGAAAGTAGTTCACCACTAGTTTCATCAGGATTTATGTCCCATTGGCGGACATCAAAAACGTCACCAGCATCAAGCTCTTTCACAAGTTGAAAGACGGAAGAACCGGCTACATCTGCTCCTGAAATCACCTGCCATTGAACAGGTGCGGCGCCCCGCCAGGACGGCAAAGTTGAGAAGTGAAGATTGATCCACCCCAAATCAAGAGAATCGAGAGTGTCTTGAGGCAAGAGAGCACCATAGGCGACAACAACACCCAGATCCGCTGTGAATGAGTCGAGTTCTGATTGCACGGCCTCATCAATGCGATTGGCATAAATGACCGGCACGTTTCTTTCTAGTGCAAGCTGAGCTACAGGCGAAGGCGTGAGAATCCTCTTGCGCCCTTGAGGCGCATCTGGCCTGGTGAGAACTGCAACAACTTCGAAAGAGCTCTCAAGAAGGGCGTGGAGTGTGGGAACCGCAGCTTCTGGGGTGCCAGCGAAAATAATCTTCACAACACCAACCTCACGAAAAAGAACATTTAGAGCGAATCAATATCTGGATCGTCGAAACGCACTCTCAGTCTAAGCACACGCGCAGGACGCTCAGATGAGACTGGCGGCTTTTTGGAACGGGTTGCAGAGGTAATAACAGCAGCACGAAGGTGCGAAGCAAGTTTCTCTCCGTCTTTATATTCAAAAAAGACGAGAGCTCGACCAGATCCATCAGCTTGGCCAACTGGTCCGAGAACTCGATGACCTGCCAGTGCTGGAAGTTCATCACAAGTAGTGCGAACTGTTTCAGTTGGCCCTGAGATAGAGACCACACGAACGGCTGGAGGAAGATGAAGCGCTATCCGATCAGCGAGCTCATGAGCAGCCCAACGAACCTGTGCTGACTCGAGAAGGGTTTGCCCTAGGGCAGCACCTGCACCGTTGATGTATACGGTCGCATCTGGGCGGGCTAAAGCAATGGTGTTACTCCAATTGCGCAGAACATCTTCATCAACTCGGAATGCTTCACGACCACGTAGTCGTTCTCCATCCAGCAACAAGATTGCCGCATAACCACCTTCGGCAACTGGCTCTGCACCTGGGGTGGCGACAATAACCGCTGGAGTAGCAGGGACTGAAGTGATGATGTGGTTTCCATCAGCGACGACAACCTTCACACCGGGAAATGCTCGCCCAATCTCATCAGATGTACGTTCTGTTCCAGCAGCAATAGGACGTAATTGCTTTCCGCCGCATTCTTTACACGACCACGAAGTGTTCATGTTTCCACACCATCGACAACTCGGTAAGGAATTTTTATGAACCAATTGCAATGGACCGAAACAAGATAAGCAACTTGCACGCTCCTTGCACTCGCTGCACACCAGCGCTGGAGAAAAGCCTGGGCTTGCCACTTGAACCAATACGGGACCTTGTTCAAGCGCTTTCTTTGCACCTAGCCACGCAGCACTAGGGATTCGGGAAGGGGAAGTGCCCTCTTCAAGATGAGCATCTGTAAGCACAACAACCGGCTGAACAACCTCTCGAACAGGCGCTTCGCTGAGAAAACCGATTTCCACTAAGCGTTGTGTTTCTAGAGATCGAGTGTGAGCAGCAAAAACGAGGGCGCACCCAGAAAGAGACTGGCGGACTAGGGCAATATCACGGGCATGAGCGTATGGGGCTAGAGGTTCTTCAAAATTGTGGTCACCATCATCCCACAGCATGAGCAGGCCTAAGTTGTGGGCAGGTGCCAGGGTCGCAGATCTGTTTCCCAAAATGATGAGTGGCTCTTCAGAGAGAGAACGAAGATAGTTGAGGTATCTCTCCTGGCCAGTGAGCTTGGCGTCAACCCTCACATAGTGGTCACCCAAACCAGAGGAAATCAACTCCTGTTCAACGTTGTCGATATCCCTGAAGTCAGGAACGACTATCACGGTGCTCTTGCCTTGAGAAAGAAGTTCTCCCGCTAAAGAAATGAAGAGTTGAACCCAATTTGATGAAGTGTTTTGGGAGTTGAGATTCAGCCGAGGTGGAACTTTGACTGCCGTTCGAGAGCCTGATGACATGACAAGGTCTGAGAACTCTTCTGGCCTATGTGGCACAACTCCAGCAAATGGACGTGTTTCTTTTTCAGATGCAAGAAAAGCCTTTTCCGCTCGCACATAACGAGCAGGCATAGCCAGACGGATAACGTCCATGGCAGAGCCTGCCTGACGATCTGCTACTTTGCGAGCAAGTACCAGTGTTTCTGGCTGTAGGAGTGGAACAGAAGCGATGACCTTCTCGACGTATTGCAGTTCTCCGGGGTATTCCTGCTTGTCGCTAACTTCAGCTACATACGCATCTGAAAAGCGAGCCCCACCTCGCAACGGAACAGAAACCTTCGAGCCAACGAGTATTTGGCCTTGAAGAGCTTCAGGAATTCGGTATTCGAAAACGTGGTCAAGCTGAGGTAGAGGCGTGTCCAACAACACGCTGACAAACCCAGGATATGGGTTCACGTATTACAGACCTGCCGAACGGCGAAGATCTTCGACCTTGTCTAGCTTTTCCCAAGTGAAATCAGGAAGCTCCCTGCCGAAGTGTCCATATGCTGCTGTCTGGCGATAAATCGGACGGAGCAAATCAAGCTCTCGAATGATTCCTGCAGGGCTCAAATCAAAGTTGTCACGAATGGATTTGATGATGAGTGCATCATCAACCTTTCCTGTGCCGAAAGTCTCAACATAAAGACCTACTGGCTGTGCAACTCCGATTGCATAGGCAATCTGTACTTCAAGTTTTTCTGCAAAACCTGCTGCAACGGCGTTCTTAGCGACGTGGCGCAGTGCATAAGCGGCTGAACGGTCAACCTTCGAAGGGTCTTTACCTGAAAATGCTCCACCACCGTGACGGCTAGCACCACCGTAAGTGTCCACGATGATCTTGCGACCAGTGAGACCAGCATCTCCCTTGGGGCCCCCGATTTCAAACTTTCCCATGGGATTGACCATAAAGTTTGTGTCAGCTGAGCTGAAACCAGCATCTGAGAGCACAGGGCGAATGATGTGTTCAATAACATCCGCGCGCAGGCTCTCTAATGAGGCATCTGCCTGTGGTGCGTGTTGAGTTGACACGACAACAGTTTCAATCGAACGAGGAATAATTCCTTCATAACCAACAGTGACCTGAGTCTTACCGTCGGGTCGAAGATAGGCGAGCTGGCCGCTCTTGCGGGCTTCGGTTAAACGTTCTGCAATACGGTGTGACAGATAGATCGGCAACGGCATGAGCTGCGCCGTCTCTGTGGTGGCGTAGCCAAACATGATGCCTTGGTCGCCAGCACCTTGTTCTTCTTGACCGAAAACGAGGTTCGCAATGTCAGGTGACTGTTGACCGATAGATACTGAAACGCCACAGCTATCACCATCAAAACCAATGTCTGATGAGGTGTAGCCGATGTCTTTCACTACGTTGCGCACGATCTCGGGGATCTCTGCATAACCTTCAGTTGTCACTTCACCGGCAACGTGGACCAAACCGGTAGTGACGAGGGTTTCAACAGCAACACGGCTGCCTTTATCTTGATCGAGCAAATTGTCCAGAATGCTGTCAGAAATCTGGTCACAAATTTTGTCAGGGTGACCTTCAGTTACAGATTCGGAAGTAAATAGTCGTAAAGCGCTCATGGCGATTAGTCCTCTCGTACGTAGACGTTGGATTGTGCCACGCGTATTACGCGTTCTGGAATGGCGATGTTGCGATGCAATCGAGAATAGTGTCCGCAACGGACAGTTTTGAACCGGTTGCAGTATTCAGAATATCGCCACCGGCAGCCAACACTGTGACTGAGTTACGTTCTGTTCCAAAACCTTGTTCCCAACCAACCTGATTGATAATCAAGAGATCACAACCCTTACGGGCAAGTTTGTCCTGACCGATTCGAATCAGTTCGTCTTCTGTGGCGGTTTCTGCTGCAAAACCAACAATGAGTTGCTCCGTTTGTTTAGTCGAAGCCAACTCTTTGAGAATGTCCGGGTTTTCTACGAGGGTGAGATGGAGCTCTCCCCCGTTATCCGCCTTCTTCAACTTTGAGCCGGAGACAGATTCCATGCGATAGTCAGAAACTGCTGCGGCCATGATGACAATGTCAAAATCTGGTGAGTGTGACATAACTGCACTGTGCATCTCTGCAGCGCTGGAAACTGAGACGAAAGTAGCGCCAGCCGGAGGAGGAACCTCGAGATGAGCAGCGATGAGCGTGACTTCAGCACCGCGCTGAAAAGCACGTTGAGCTAAAGCAACCGCTTGTC
>NZ_CAKZII010000045.1 GCF_936931525.1 uncultured Aurantimicrobium sp. | reverse complement strand
GAAATTGTGTGGTCAACATCTCTGAAACCACAGAGAGCTTCGAAGGTGTCGCTGAGGGCATAGATCAGTTCTGGCTTGTGTGCATCGTCGCGGTAGTTGCGGTTCGGTGCATCGAGAGCGATACCTGAAGCGTTCTCTCTGGCAAATCCTTCACGGGCTTGCTCGGGTGACGGATGTGCCTGAATAGACAGCGGGTGTGCGGCAGCAAGTACCTTGAGCAAATAAGGAAGAGGTTGCTCTCCGCGTGCTTCGAGGTAGTCAGCAATCGTTGCTGCTTCAGCAGCATCCTCAGGGTTCACGATCTGCGTGGGTGATCCTGGGTGTGTGCCGAGCCAGAGCTCCGCTTCTGGCTTTCCTGAGGGTGCTTTTCCTCGGAGTTCGGCAATGTCGGTCAGAGAACCCCAGGCATAATCTCGCGGGGTGTTATCGACACGAATCATCACGAGGATTAGCCTAGCCACATGACCTTTGAGACCCTGCCAAGCGACTTCTTCCACCTTGAGGCGAGTCTGTCTCCAGTTGAACTCGACAAGTTGATGGAACTGCGTACCTATCTCGAGACTGAGATCAAGCCTGTGATCAATGATCACTGGGACCGTGCTGAGTTCCCCAAGGCACTGGTCAAGGGCCTAGCGGATACAAAGTTGATCGGTATGGCATGGCCTGAAACACAGCCATTTGAAACCACGGCAGTGTTCCGCGGTTGGGTCGCACTTGAACTTGCACGTATTGATGCCAGCGTTGCAACCTATGTCGGAGTGCAGAACGGTTTGGCCATGGGCTCTGTCGGCGTCTGTGGATCTGATGAGCAGCGTGCATATTGGCTTCCCAAGATGCACTCAGGTGAAATCGTGGGCTCCTTTGGTTTGACCGAACCACTCTCTGGTTCTGACTCTGCACAGGGCCTGCGCACAACGGCCACCCGCGACGGGGACGACTGGATTCTCAATGGCTCCAAGCGCTGGATTGGTAATGCCACGTGGGCAGATATCTGTGTGGTCTGGGCTAAGGACACTGCAGATGGTCAGGTCAAGGGCTTCATTGTTCCAACCGATACCCAGGGTTATGTCGCCACCAAAATCGAGCGCAAGCAATCTCTTCGTGTTGTTCAGAACGCCGACATCACGCTGACGGATGTGCGCATCCCTGAAGCGAATCGCCTCCAGAAGGCCAACAGCTTTGCGGACACCGCCACCGTGCTTCGCCTTACCCGCGCCGAGGTTGCCTGGGCAGCGGTCGGCATTGCCGTTGGCGCCTACGAAGCAGCGCTGGCATATGCCAAGGAACGTATTCAGTTCGGCAAGCCCATTGCTGCCCACCAGATGGTGCAGGACCTGCTGGTCAAGAGCTTGGGCAACATCACCTCGAGCCTGTCTTTGGTTCTGGAAACCTCTCGCATGCAGGATGCCGGCAAGATGAAAGACGAGCACGCAGCTCTGGCTAAAGCTGTCGCCACTGCACGTATGCGTGAGTCTGTTGCGTGGTGTCGAGAGATCTTGGGTGGCAACGGAATTGTGCTCGACTACGACGTGGCACGCTTCTTTGCCGATGCTGAAGCGATCTATAGCTACGAGGGCACAAGGGAGATGAACACCCTCATTGTGGGTAGGGCCATCACAGGCCACGCCGCATTCGTCTAGCCTTGATACATGCCCGCCAAAGAATATAGAAAAGCGAAGACCGGCCTTGCCGTTGTCACGCTGTTCATGCTCTTTGCCGGTGAAGCCATCCGCAACCTTGTGGGTTGGGAAATCTTCATGGGGCTGGGTGTGCTCATCACCGCGATTTATGTCGTGGTCATCATTCGTGCTCGCCACCTTATTCACTGGCGCAGCATTCCCTTCTGGCTAGCTTTCTTTGCGCTCTTTGCTGTGGCTTCAGTCACCTGGGCATACTCACCTTCGAATACGGCGCTGACACTCTGGCCCTTTATTGAGGTGACCATCGGGGGTGTGGGTATCGCACTCACACTGCCGTGGAACGACTTCATCCGCGCCCTCGGCACAACACTGCGCTGGATCCTTGGCGCATCTCTGCTGTTTGAATTGTGGGTCAGCGTGTTCGTCGGTCACGCCATCTACCCCGTTTTTATCGACACCTCAGGCGAGAAAGTTCCTGCTGTCTACCAGTGGAGTCGCAACCTCTTGATGGAGGGTGGCCCCATCCAAGGTGTTGTCGGCAACCGTAACCAACTCGGATTTATTGCAGTCATCGCACTCATCGTGTTTTCTATTCAGCTCGCACAGAAAACGGTCTGGCGTAACTGGGGCATTGTCTGGGTCGTTATTGCCGTGGCAACGATTGGCCTCACTCGTTCAGCAACTGACCTCATTGCATTATTTATCGTTGCTCTAGTTGCCTTGTTCACATTGTGGCTGCGTGCACGTCCTGCCACACAGCGCCGCCCTGTCTACCTCACCATGCTGGGGCTGGGAGTCGCAGGGATCGTAACGATTTCTGTTGCGCGTGAGCAGTTGCTTTCCCTGCTGGGCAAGGGTTCCGACTTGACCGGTCGCACAGATATTTGGGCAGCAGTCACTGCTCTGGCTGAACAACGCCCTGTCTTTGGTTGGGGCTGGCTGAGTCCCTGGGTGCCCTGGCTTGAACCTTTCAACAACCTTGCCGTGCGCTCCGGCGTGCACTATCTCCAGGCGCACAATGTCTGGCTGGATGTCTGGATGCAGCTCGGTTACGTCGGCGTGATTGCTCTGGCAATCGCCATGTTTACGTTGCTTTCGCGCTCCTGGTTCATAGCCGTAGATCGTCCGCAGTGGGACCTCGTTGAGACTCGTCCCTACAGCGCCAGTTCGCTCTTGCCTTTACTCGTGACAGTGGCACTGTTGACTCAGAGCTTCTCTGAAAGCCAGCTGGTTGTTCAATCTGGCTGGGCACTCGTGGTGATTTTGTCGCTGACCGTGATGGTGCCCACTCGCATTACTAAAGCCCTGAACTAGGCCCTCACCATGAGTCCAACAACTGCCACCGTCGCAGAAGCTGCCTACGCTTTCTTCTCACATGCCCGCTTTGCTCGGGCCATGAGCATTCTTGTGATCGCTACTGCCTTGGGCACACACCTTTTGCGTTCTCTCACAGGAACCGCAGGTCTCACTGCCATCGTGGTCACCGAGCTGGTGCTGTGTGCACTCATGCTGATTGCACGCCGACGCGTGGTGCGCTGGAACGCGTTCCTGCCTATTTCTCTGGCTGTCTTTTTAGTGTGGTGTGCGGTCAGTTACTTCTGGTCGTATTACCCCAAGGCCAGTTTGGTTGGCATCGCATCCCAGCTCAGCTTCGCTGTGCTGGCGTTGGCCATCTCGTCCACGCGTGACACCATTCAGCTCATCCGAGCCATTGGTGATGTCCTCCGGGTATTCCTTGCCGCGTCTCTAGCCCTGGAGGTTATTGCCGGGGTTCTTATTGATGGGCCTATTGATTTCCTAGGCATCCGAGGGAACTTGGTTACTGGCGAAGGAATTCAGGGAGTCTTTGGCTCGCGTAATGCTTTCATGCTTGTCTCTCTTATTGCACTCGTCACCTTCCTCATTGAATGGCGAACCAAGAGTGTGACCCGGCAGGTTGCAGGCTGGTCTGTTCTGGGAGCCGCGCTCTGTGTCCTGTTAGCCGCCTCCCCCGTGGGGTTTGTTACCGCTGTTGTCGTTGTTGTGATTGCCGCGCTTTTGGCTTCCCTGCGCAAGATGGAACCCGCCGTTCGTCGAGGAACCGAAATTGCTGCAGCCAGTGCCGCGGGTCTGAGTTTGATCATTGCCTGGGCATTGCGCGGAAGCATTCTTGAGTCATTGAGTTCCTCATCAGTTCTGCAATATCGACTCTCCCTCTGGAGCGAAGAGCTGCGCTTGGCAACGATGAAGCCGCTTGAAGGTTGGGGCTGGGTTGGCCTCTGGCCACGCAAGACACAGCCCTTCACCGTGATGAATTCCGGAAGTGGTGACATTCACAACTCTGGACTCAACATCTACCTGGATGCGTGGCTTCAGGTTGGCATCGTGGGCTTAGCCCTGTTGCTGATTCTTTTGGGCTTTGCCTTTGCACGTAGCTGGAGCTTGGCCACGATGAAGAAGAGTGAGATCTATCTCTGGTCTCCACTTGTGCTGAGTCTTCTGCTGATCTCAGGACTTGCAGAAAGTACTGCCCTCACCGAGTGGGGTTGGTTCTTTGTTGTCCTGATTGTGGCCCGCAGCTCAGCAGAGCTGAGCTGGCGCCGCACCAAGGACTAACTCTTACTGTTCCTTACGGAGCAGGAGTCTCCGTGGGCTCTGGTGGGTGGATCACCGAGTAGACGTATCCGTGAATGCCGGCGTAGTCAGGGTATTCGGTGTCGACCGGGAAGGGCTCGTAGTAGGGCGTGAGCTCAATGTGGTTGATGGGAAGTTCCTTAGTTTTCAAACCAAGGTTTACAAAGTAACCGAGCATCGACTGAGGAATATCGGTTTTCACCACTTGCGTACCTGCCGCGGCAATCTCTTGGAACTTGGTCAACACGTTGGCAGGGTTCATCTGACGAAGCAAAGCTTCTTGAACCTGCTGCTGACGTGCCATGCGGTCGTAGTCACCGGTGCCCGACCAGCGTGAGCGCATGTACATCATGGCGTGGTAGCCATCCATGTGCTGAGGACCAATTTCAATCCACTCGCCGACTTCTTCTTCAGGGGTCTCAGGTTCAGCTATCGCGATGCGCTCTTCGACGTTGATGTCGACGCCACCAAGTGAATCGATCAAGTTCAACAGACCCTGCATGTCGATGAGGACGTAGTACTGAATGTCCAGACCTGTAATGGCCTCTGCAGCATCCCGCATGGCTTCAATACCAGGTGAGCTACCTTCAGCTGCGGCATTGGGATAGAGGTCAGGGTGGTCATTTTCGGCAGCAACATAGACCGTGTTCAAACATGCCCAACGAGTGCAGTATTCACCGGTTTCCTGGGTGTATCCGTTGGGATAGACCGAATACATGGGTGAGTCTTCATTGAACGGAATGGCCTGCAGGTCACGAGGCATACCGATGATGGTTGCAGCACCCGTCTCTGCATTGACGCTGACAACCTGAGCTGTGTCAGGACGCAAGCCGTCACGGTCTTCTCCTGCGTCACCGCCGAGAAGTAAGAAGTTGTATTGACCGTCAATCGGTGGCTGGCTAGGACCAGCTACGAAGATCTTGCCTAATGCGCTGTTGAGGCTTCCGGTCAATGTGCCTGCATAGGCTGCCCCACCGGAAATGAAGAGCATTGCAATAACTGTGACGCTAGAAATCCACCAACGAGCACGTGGGCCTGTTTTCACTACTCGGATCAAACGCAACGTATCTAGCGTGAGCACAGCCCACAGAATCGCGAAGAAGAACAGAGCTAACTGACCAACAAAGAGGGTTGGCCCCCAGGTTGCCAGGAAGAAAACGGCGGTGGGCCAAAGTAGGCCAATAATGAATGTGAGAACGAGGAAACCAACAAGAACAAGAGTTGCTCCCAGACCTATCTTGCCCAGGCGTTTGTTTCCAGCCAACGCCTGCACGGAACCCGGCAGTACGAAGTTGAGTACGACCAACCACCAGGCGCGGGTGGTCATGACCTTCTGCGAACTGGTGTCGGGATACCTCAGTGGGCTGGTTTGACTCATAACTGAGACTTGAGCGCCTTGTTCTTTTCTTCGACCAGGTCGGCAAGGCCGGCAGCATACGCTTCCACGGCCGTGAGAAGTTCAGGGTTGCTAGTTGCAAGAATCTTGACCGCCAGAAGAGCCGCATTGGTAGCGCCGCCAATAGACACTGTTGCCACGGGAACGCCGGCAGGCATCTGCACGATCGACAGCAGAGAGTCCATGCCATCGAGCTTGGACAGGGGAACAGGAACGCCCACAACAGGAAGTGGGGTCACACTCGCCAGCATGCCGGGGAGGTGCGCAGCACCACCGGCACCAGCGATGATGACCTTCAGGCCACGGCCTGCAGCTGCCTTACCAAAAGCAATCATTTTCTCTGGGGTGCGGTGCGCAGAAAGCACCTCAACCTCGAAGGGGATGCCAAAGTCGTTCAAGACGTTGGCGGCCGAACTCATGACAGTCCAGTCAGAGTCAGAGCCCATTACAACGGCGACGAGTGGGTGCGTTTCAGCCATTGTTCAAGGCTAGGGCTCAGACCTGAAAGAATCCTGCTGCGCCACGCGCCTGATAGGCAACCTCGGGCAGATCATCACCAGATGCGTTGACGTGCCCCACCTTGCGGCCGGGGCGTGGTTCTTTGCCATAGGTGTGGATTTTGACGGTGGGGTGATCTGCCATCGCGTGGGGGAAAGGAGAAAGCATGTCGCCAGAGGCAGGGCCACCCAAGATGTTGACCATCACCGTGAATGGTGCGGTCAACCCTGTAGCACCCAGTGGCAGATCGAGCACAGCACGCAAGTGCTGCTCGAACTGGCTGGTGGTGCTGCCATCCTGAGTCCAGTGGCCGGAGTTGTGAGGACGCATAGCAAGTTCGTTGACCAGAATGCGGTCATCCGTGGTCTCAAAGAGTTCAACAGCCATCACGCCGGTGACATCCAGCTCCGCTGCAATTTGGGTGGCAATGGAGCCAGCCATGTCCGCGATCTTGCCCTGGGAGTGCGGTGCGGGAGCAATGACTTCGCTACAGACACCGTCTGCCTGGATGCTTTCAACCACTGGCCAGAGTGCCATCTCGCCACTGGGGCGACGGGCAATCAGCTGTGAGAGCTCACGGCGGAACTCCACGAATTCTTCCAACAACAATGACTCACCTGGCTGCAGAAGATCTAGCCAGTCGGCCACATCTGAAGCTGCGGTGATGACACGAACACCCTTGCCGTCATAGCCGCCGCGAGCTGTCTTGGCGACCGCACGGCCACCCCACTCTGCCAAGAAGTCTGCGACGTGCTCTGCGGTAGAAGCCTGAGTCCACCCTGGAACAGGGATACCGAGTTCACCCAAACGTTCACGCATGCGGAGTTTGTCCTGAGCAAACTCGAGAGCATGAGGTCCTGGCTGGACAGAGTAGCCACGAGTGATCAGCTCTGCCAGAACGTGGGCAGGGACGTGTTCGTGGTCGAAAGTAATAACGTCGCAGCCCTCTGCGAAGGCAAGGACAGTGTCGACGTCGGTGTAGTCGCCAACCTGGGTTGCGGCGATTTGCGCGGAGGAACCCTCGTTCTCAGCCAGCACCCGGATATCTAGGCCTAGATTGATTGCAGGAGGCACCATCATGCGGGCCAATTGGCCGCCACCTATAACGCCAACTACAGTTGTCAACGGCTCATCTTTCGCGTGGTTGAACGGGTTTGAGAGTGCACTTACGGGGAGAAACATGACCACATCGGAGCGAGCAATCGCAACCGAGTCTTCCCCGAGCCTGTTTACTCGCTTGAGAAGAGGCCTGTTGGGCTACTTCGTCAAGTTTGGACTGGTCGGTTTAGTCGGCTTAGTCGTCGACGTTTCTCTCTTTAATCTACTCTCCCTGTCTGGTCCTGGTTGGTGGGCGGAGCCTCTGGCAGCCAAGTTCCTCAGCACCTCGGTAGCCATCGTGGTGAACTGGCTTGGCAACCGCTACTGGACCTTCCGCCGTGACAAGCGCTCTGACGTAGCTCGCGAGCTCATCGAGTTCGTGCTGGCTTCTGTTGCAGGCATGCTCGTCACCTTGGCCACGCTCTGGTTCACCCACTACGTGTTGGGCTTTGATTCATTGCTGGCAGACAACATCTCCGCCAACATCATTGGTTTGGGTCTGGGCACCCTGGTGCGCTTTGCTCTCTATCGCTGGTGGGTTTGGAACGTGAAGCGATGAGCACCGTCGTCATCATTCCGACCTATAACGAACTCGAGACCCTGCCTGAGGCAGTGAAAGCAGTTCGCTCTGCAGTTCCAGATGCCAACATCCTCATCGTGGACGACAACAGCCCTGATGGCACTGGCACCACAGCAGATGCCTTGGCCAGTGCTGATCCGTTTGTGCACGTGCTTCACCGTGCAGAGAAAACCGGCCTCGGCGATGCCTACCTCGCCGGTTTTGACTGGGCTCTCGAGCATGGCTTCGAAATCATCGTCGAGATGGACGCTGATGGTTCACATCCAGCCGACCGACTCGGCGCTCTGATCGGTGCCGTCTCGGAACCAACTGTTCCTGGTGCCCACTACCCCGGTCTCGCGATTGGTTCGCGCTGGGTCAAGGGCGGTTCCGTGGTCAACTGGCCAGCACGCAGGCTGTTCCTCAGCCGCGGAGCGAATACCTATGCCCGCATTGCCTTAAACATCGACGTCAAGGATTCCACCGCAGGGTTCCGCGCCTTCCGCGCGGAAGTACTGCGCGGAATCCACCTCGAGCAAGTCAACTCTCACGGCTACTGCTTCCAGATTGATCTCACATTGCGCGTGCTGGATGCCGGCTACACCGTCGTGGAATTACCCATCGAATTCAAGGAACGCGAAACAGGCGAATCCAAGATGAGCAAGAACATCGTGATGGAAGCGATGAAAGCTGTCACAACCTGGGGTTGGCAGCGCCGCTTCGGCAAGAAGACGTCTACGGCTTCTTAGTATTCATTCGTCCAGCGCTGGTCATCACGACGCAGCTGTGCCGACAGCGGAGCCTGCGAATCAACCAGCTCGGACAATGCTGACAAAACGAGGTTTGCCTTGGGCAAATCAAAGAGGCGAATCGGTGCTTCTGCACCGGTGTTGAGCAACAGGTCACCTGCACCAAATACGGCCTGCACAGCGTTCTGACGCACGGTCACATCGTGGATGCGGCCATAAAGAACTTCTTGCTTGCTGCGCGTGAAGATTCCGCGATAAATAATCACGCGACGGGTGGTGATGATCACGCGGTTGCCCAACCAGGTCACCAGTGGGAAAACCCACAGCACAATCACAAGCAGTGCACTGAGCAGCCAGAACACGAGGTTCATCCAGAGCTCAGGGAAACCTTCAGAGAAGAAACCCCAGGCGGTTGCCACACCAATCAGCGCCAAGGTGGGCATGAACAGAACGCGTCCGTGGCGACGCAGTCGCACGACAACGGGTTCTGCTGCTTCCGTGGGCGCAGGCTCATAAGCAACAGTGGGGTTAGACATTAGGTCAATTATTGTCGGCGGGGCAGGTCTAATCCCGGTGGCGCGCTGGGTAGTTGATGGTACTACCTTAGATCACGCGCAGGTGAGTGACATCGCCAGCAGAGACGACCAACGGTTCAGCACAGTTGCTCATCTCCACGATGAGTGAACCGGTTTCGTTGATGCCGATGGCGGTGCCCACAGGGTTCTCGCCCGAAGGAAGCTCCACACGGACTGACTTTCCAATTGTGTTGCAGAGCTCTGTGACCTGATCCAACAGACCTGAGCTGCGCACGTTACCTGCTGCAGAGACAAAGACTTTCGTAATGCGAGAGAACTCGGTCAAATACGCAGAAAGCACGGCGTCAAGCGTGGTTTGGGCACCTTCAAGAGCAAGTGAGGTTGCGGTCGGCACGGGAAGATCTGCTTCGGCGAGCGCGATGTTTACGCCCGTGCCCACAACTAATGCCATGCCCAAGGGAGTGGTCACGAGTTCACTCAGGACACCGCAGACTTTCTTCTCTCCAATAAGCACATCATTGGGCCACTTGATGGTCGCAACTTTGCCGTCGGGCAGAACCGAGTTGCAGGCTCGTGCCATAGCGAGGCCCGCGAGCAATCCAAACCACCCCAGCGACTCTGGAGGAAGCGGACGTCCTGCAGGTGTCTGTGGTCGGAGAAGAACAGAGACTGCGAGAGAAGCTCCGGCAGGGGCGCTCCAGTCACGGCCGAGTCGGCCCTTACCGGCGACCTGGTTGTCGGTGGCAACGACGGAGAAGTCAGGCCACTGGTCGCCTTCGCTGGAGTTCACTGCAGCAACCAGATGGGTATTGGTGGAGCCCACTTCATCCAGCCAGAGCAGGCGTGACGCAAGTGGGGTGCTGAGGGGAAGTTCCATAAGAACAGTTTGGCAGGTGTTTTTTGTAGGGAAGCTCTAACCCTTTTTCGATACCTATGGCAAGTAGAGTGAAAAGCGTGACTGAAAACGCGAAATCTATCGACCCCTTCACTACTGCCGGGAAGCTTGCCGATCTGAAGGCCCGCTACACCGAGGCAGTTATTGACAACGGTGCCAAGGCAGCTGAGAAGCAGCACGCTAAGGGCAAGATGACTGCCCGTGAGCGCATCGAAGAACTTCTTGACCCCGGCTCCTTCGTTGAGCTGGACGAATATGTGCGTCACCGCACCACCGCTTTTGGCATGGACAAGAACCGCCCCTACGGTGATGCTGTCGTCACGGGTACCGGAACAATCCACGGTCGCCAGGTTGCTGTTTACTCGCAGGACTTCACCGTCTTCGGTGGATCTCTCGGTGAAGTTGCCGGTGAAAAGATCATCAAGGTCATGGACCTTGCTCTCAAGACTGGTGTGCCGATCCTCGGCATCTTGGACTCGGGTGGAGCTCGTATTCAAGAGGGTGTTGTTGCCCTGGGTAAGTACGGAGAAATCTTCCGTCGCAACACCGCCGCTTCTGGTGTCATTCCTCAGATCTCCATCATCATGGGCCCCGCTGCCGGTGGTGCTGTGTACTCCCCCGCTCTGACTGACTTCGTCATCATGGTGGATAAGACCAGCCACATGTTCGTGACCGGTCCCGACGTGATCAAGACCGTGACCGGTGAAGAGGTGGGCTTCGAGGAGCTCGGTGGCGCACTGACTCACAACACCGTCTCTGGTGTTTCTCACTACCTCGCAGCTGACGAGAGCGATGCTCTCGACTACGCCCGCACGTTGGTCGGCTTCCTGCCCGATAACAACATGGCTGAGCTTCCCGTCTATGAGTCCGAGGTTGAACTCGAGATCACCGACGAGGACAAGAAGCTCAACACTCTGATTCCCGACAGCACCAACCAGCCCTACGACGTGCACGAAGTGATTCGTGGCGTCGCAGACAACGGTGACTTCCTCGAAGTGCAGGCCCTGTTTGCTCCCAACATCGTGATCGGCTTCTCCCGCGTGGAGGGTCGCACCGTCGGCATCGTGGCAAACCAGCCTTCTCAGATGGCTGGAACGCTCAACATCGAA
>NZ_CAKZII010000044.1 GCF_936931525.1 uncultured Aurantimicrobium sp. | reverse complement strand
CCACCGATGCTGCGCAGGTGCCACCCAAGCAACGCAGCAACGAGAACATCGTCTTTGCATTCTTGGTGTTCTCCATGAGCCATCTGGCCTGCAAAGGCATACTGCAAGGCATAGAGGTCTTGTTCTGAGGTGGGAGTGATGGCCACTCTGTATTTCGGCATGATGTGGGTCATTACTTAGCCTCCTGTGCGCTGCGCTTCTGTACTGTCTCTGTGTAGATGGTCTCGACCACATTTGCCCAGATTCTGGGCGTGTGGTCGAGAGGCTGGTAGCCACCGGCTCCGCCGATGAGTACTCGGCCCTGGGAGTAGGTGTTTGCCCACTCAGCAACCTTCTTGGCTGCCTGGGTAAAGCCCTCATAGGTGTAGTTGTTAGATGAACCCAGGTTGCTTGTGCCGCCGTGGCCATCTGCACCTGCTGCAAGAAGGATCACGTCAGGCTTGTACCGCTTAACTACTTCTTCAATCTCGCCGTTGAGGAGACCAAGCAGCACTTCGTCCCCAGCACCATTGTTTATGCCCCAGTTATATATGTGGCGTTCTTCATCGTGGGCAGAGTGATTCTTGCCCGCACGAGACAACTCACGGTTGATGGTCTCTGGGTCACCTGGATAGATCGAGTGGTTGTGGATACTCAGAGTGGGAATGCTGGTGCCTTCCAAGAGGTGTTGAACGCCATCACCAGCATGAATATCCCAGTCCAGATAGAGAGGCTTCAAACCAGCGTTGTGAAACTCGACCGCTGCCCACGCCATGTCGTTGAACACGCAGAACCCAGAGCTGTGGGAGAAGTGAGCATGGTGCTTAGCGCCCTGGGGGTTGAAGCCCACAGTGAAAGCACCTTTGATCATGCCTTCGACCAGCATCTGGGTTCCGGCAAACATGGTGGCTGCGGTTTGCCCCATCCAGGTCTTATTGCGCATCCATTCGTCGCTTACGCCGTCATCGATGACTGCGGACACGTAATCCAGGTCGTGGATTGACTCAATGGCGGCGCGGACATGCTTCATGTCCGCGGTTGCAGGGTCAATCACACTCACGGCATCGCCGAGTTCCTCCACGAGCATCTCCGTGGCCAGTTCAGCACGAATGGGATTGGTGGGGTGGGAGCCATCTCCAGAACCGAGCTGCCATTGCAGGTAGTCGGGGGAGTAGGCCACGTGAAGTGGAGCAAGAGGACTGCTGGTGTTGTGCTGAATGGATTCTGAAGTGTGAGAAATAGTGGTGACCTTTCGGAGCGTTACAGGGTGTGGTTGTAACGGAAAACTGATGTTGTTTATTCCCGATTGATCCATTTGCCAATCAGGTAGAGGAGTCCAACTCCTAATAAGAAGGTGATGGGGCCAGCTGAAGCCAGCCCATTCATCACGTCGTATCCGGGCATTCTTACCCGCTAACGGAGCGTGCCCATGTTCAGGCTGGTGACCAGCTGCTGCAGACTTTCTTGAAGTGCGGAGAACTCTTCGGGGAAGAGCTCAATACTCTTCTCATCCATATAGGTATCTCTTCGGATCTCGAGCATTACAGACTGCACTCTGCTGTCTTTGGCTTCATAGAAGCGCAAGGGAACATAGGTGCCATGGAAGCTCTCATTGATTCCCGTGCCCAGGTTGCCAAAGGCTTTGACAACTTCTCCCACCAGCAGTGCGCTGGTGTGGGTTGTGTCAGCACCAATGTCTAGCTGGGGCCTAGCTTCGTGGCTGTGAAGCTCATAAGGAAGAGGCTCAGTTGGGTAGGAGTGCACGTCGATAATCACGGCACGGCCGTGAATATCGAGAGTGCGCTGCACTAATTCGGTGAATGCATCTGAGTAGGCATCGAAGAACTCTCGCAAGGCAGGGTTGGTTGTGTGCTGTTGCTCGCGGATCTGCTGCTTCTGGGAACCCTGGGTATAGAACGCACCCATGCCCACAGCAAGCATCTCTTCACGCTCGTCAGGGAAACGTTCCACGTCCACAACAAACCGACTCAAGCCATTGACCAATGACGAAGCGTTCTGGATGCTCTTGACCAGGTCATTGGTGAAGTGATCTGTCATCAGATCTTTCTCTGCCTCCATTGCGGAGGCAGAGACGAGGAATGTTCCCTTGAGCTCTTCGGGGATGAAACGGCTGCCATGAGGGGCATGCAGGATGGCGGGTGAAATCTCAGAGTTGTCTACAAGCGTGAATAGACGTTTGAGATCAATCTCAGGTAGTGCTCCGGCCATGTTTCCCCCTCAGGAATAGATATAAGAAGGAAGATACGGACACCCACTGACATTGTGAGCCAGTTAGTTGTTTCTTGCTTTCTTCCACCAACTGATCTCTTCAGCGGTTGGCTTGAGGAGGGGAAGAAGTGATGAATACTTCTCCGCCTCGAAGTGTTCATTTTTTGCCGCGATTATCTTGGCCAGTAATCTCTGGCGTGCATGGTTGGAGTTATCTGCCATGTCCGCCATCTTTACCATGCGCGCAAGGTGGTTTGCACTCAGGGCTTCGTAGTAGCCCAAAATGTCGAATTCATTCTTCGGGATTGACTCGTTCTTTGTCAGAAGTTCAACAGCATCATTTGTCTCTGGAGAGAAACCCTTGGCTTCCAGATCAGCTTTAGTCACGC
>NZ_CAKZII010000043.1 GCF_936931525.1 uncultured Aurantimicrobium sp. | reverse complement strand
TACCGGACTCCCGTGTGGGCTCTATCTTACGCAGTAAGGAGGCTGGACGGACACTGGCAGGGCCAAACTTGTTGTCGACCTGGTCAATGACAATCTCTGCGTCTTTCCATGGATCTGCTTCGTCTTCCCACAAAGACAATTGTTGCCCGCCGGCTTCAACCAGTCCCGCAGCTCGAACACCGATCAATCTCACAGCACGGCCACCAATGCGCAGGTCGTCGAGAAGTTCACAGACAATCTTGTGGATCTCTCTGCCCACGCTCGTGGCTTCTGGCAATGTGCGAGAGCGAGTCAGGGATTCGAAGTCAGAAAAGGTGACCTTGAGCCCAATGGTCCGTGCCTCAATCTGCGCTTTGCGCAGTTGGGCACCAACGTGGTCTGCCTGGAATAACAGGGTTGCTTTCAGTTTCTCAAGGTCAGTCACGTCTTCGTTGAAGGTGTGTTCTTTCCCGATGGACTTGTCCACTCTCTCTGTCGAGACGGGACGAGGATCCCTCGCCCAGGACAGAGCATAAAGATGTGATCCTGCCGCTTGACCAAGAGCTGAAATCAAGCTCTGCTCGGGAGAATGTGCAACATCTGCCACAGTGTGAAGCCCGCGTTTATGAAGTATCTCAGCGGTCTTTTTCCCCACACCCCAGAGTGCATCAATAGGGAGTGGGTGCAGGAATTGGAGAGTGTCACCTTCTGGGATCACCAACAAACCATTGGGCTTGGACTTGGTGGAGGCAAGTTTGGCTACAAACTTGGTGCTCGCCACTCCCACAGAACACGGCAAACCTGTCTCGTCAAATACCCGCTTCTTGATCTGTGCGCCAATTTCTTCGGGCGAGCCGAAGATTTTCTGAGCACCTGAAACATCAAGGAATGCCTCATCGATAGACAGCTGTTCAACCAGCGGTGTGAAGTCATGGAATATCTTCATCACCATGTGGGAGTAATGACGGTACTTTTCGAAGTGAGGCTCCAGCACAATCACGTCTGGAACAAGACGCTTGGCATTACTCAGCGGCATCGCGGAGCGAATGCCTAAAGCTCGAGCTTCGTAGGTTGCGCTAGTCACCACAGAACGAGGTGAATCATGTGCCACAACGGCAGGTTTGCCGACCACATCGGGGCGGTCTAATACCTCCACGGACGCGAAGAACGCGTCCATGTCGACATGGAGAATCGAGGAGGTAATTATGCCTTCAGGTAGCGACGCATGGGCAGACCGAACGACACAGAGAACGCGACGATGCCTGCAGTGAAGGTCAGTACTTCGTAGCCAACGAATTCAGAAGTGAATGCGGCAGCCATGAGCCAGAAACCAACTACGAGCAAAGCGAAGGAAACGATGAATTCAACGATACGCATAATGACAGTTTAGAGCGCAGCTGCTCGTTCTAGCACGAGTTCACGAACGCGTGCCGCGTCTGCTTTGCCCTGCATTGCCTTCATAACAGCACCAATGACGGCTCCAGCAGCCTGAACCTTGCCATCCTTGATCTTCTCAAGGACATCCGGCTGAGCGGAAAGAGCCTCGTCGATGGCGGCGATCAATGCGCCGTCATCGCTGACCACAGCAAGACCCTTGGTCTCCACGATCTCACGAGGTGAACCTTCACCGGCAGCAACTGCCTCCAGAACCTGACGCGCCAAACGGTCCGTCAAGGTTCCTTCGTCGACCAGTTGCTGAAGTTCTGCAACCTGTGCTGGAGTGATGTCGATACCGGCATCACCCTCAGCAGCGTTAGCCAAACGTGCAATCTCACCTGTCCACCACTTACGGGCAGCCTGAGGGGTTGCACCAGCAGCGACGGTCTCGGTGATCTCGTTGAGCAGACCAGAGTTAACCACATCCTGGAATTCCAGGTCAGTGAAGCCCCAGTCAGCCTTGAGGCGACGACGACGCTCAGCTGGCTTCTCTGGCAATGCAGCACGCAGCTCTTCAATCAGAGCTGGGTCTGGCACAACAGGAAGCAGGTCAGGCTCAGGGAAGTAACGGTAGTCATCCGCATCCGACTTGGGACGACCGGCACTGGTTGCACCAGTGTCTTCGTGCCAGTGACGAGTTTCCTGGATGATGGTTCCACCGTCTGCAAGGATCTGCGCCTGGCGCTGGATTTCGTAGCGGACAGCACGCTCAACAGAGCGCAGAGAGTTCACGTTCTTGGTCTCGGTGCGAGTACCAAGCTTGTCTGAACCACGGGGGCGAAGCGACACGTTTGCATCACAGCGCAGGTTTCCGCGCTCCATCTTGGCGTCAGAGATACCGAGAGCCAGAACGATGTCACGAATAGTGGCGACATAGGCCTTGGCAAGTTCAGGGGCGTCGTGTTCGGCGCCCTCAATCATGCGGGTCACGATCTCCACGAGTGGAACACCAGCACGGTTGTAGTCCACGAGTGAATACTCAGCGCCCTGAATACGGCCGGTGGAACCACCCACGTGGGTGAGCTTTCCGGCGTCTTCTTCCATGTGAGCGCGCTCAATGTCGATCTGGAAGACGCGGCCGTTAGGCAGCTCTACTTCCACGTTTCCGTTGATGGCGATGGGCTCATCGAACTGAGAGATCTGGTAGTTCTTCGCCAGGTCGGGGTAGAAGTAGTTCTTACGTGCAAACGAGGAAGATTCTGCGATCTCACAGTCCAGGGCAAGGCCCAGGCTGATTGAGTAGCGCACAGCTTCTTCATTCACCACAGGCAAAGAACCTGGAAGACCGAGGCAGGTGGGAGTGATGTTGGTGTTGGGCTCACTACCAAAGTTGTTGGGAGCTGCCGAGAACATCTTGGTCTTGGTGGAGAGTTCAACGTGAACTTCGAAACCGAGGACGGGTTCGAAGAGTTCGAGCGCCTTGTCGTAATCCATGAGCTTTGCTTTAGCCATTAGAGCGCCCCTCCCTTGAGTTCTGGTGCTTGGCTCAGCAGGGTGTGGCCCCACTTCTGCTCCAGCAGAGTTTCGAGTGCTGCACCAACGTTATACAAGCGCGCATCTTCACGAGCAGGTGCGAGGAACTGGATGCCGACAGGCAATCCGTCCTCGTCTGCGAGACCAGCAGGAACGCTGATTCCAGGAATACCAGCCATGTTGGCAGGAATGGTCGCGATATCTCCCCGCCACATAGCTACGGGGTCATCGAGCTGTTCGCCCAGCTTCCACGCAGTTGTGGGAGCAGTGGGCGAAGCCAACACATCAACCTTGCTAAAAGCATCTGCAAAGTCGCGCTGGACCAGGGTGCGCACCTTCTGGGCAGAACCGTAATACGCGTCGTAATACCCAGCTGAGAGGGCGTAGGTACCAAGAATGATGCGGCGCTTCACTTCAGCACCGAAACCTGCTTCACGGGTTGCCGACATGACCTGCTCAACTGTTCCGCCGCCTTCAGGCTGCACGCGCAGACCAAAGCGAACCGAGTCAAACTTGGCCAAGTTACTGGAGGCTTCTGCAGGAAGGATCAAGTAGTAAGCGGCAACAGCGTGCTCCAGGCTGGGCAGTGAGACGTTCACAATCTCAGCACCGTTGGCCTTGAGGAGTTCAAGCGACTCGTGGAAACGAGCAAGAACGCCGGGCTGGAAGCCTTCGCCATCCAACTGCTCGATGACACCAATCTTGAGGCCCTTGACGTTGGCATTCTTCGCAGCTTCTGCGAATGAAGGCCACTCGTCCTTGAGCGAAGTGCTGTCGTGCACATCGTGACCCTTGATCACGTCGTGCAGAAGAGCAGAGTCCATGACCGTGCGGGTCACGGGACCAATCTGGTCAAAGCTGGAAGCCAGTGCAATCGCGCCATAGCGAGAAACACCACCATAGGTGGGCTTCACGCCCACTGTGCCGGTGATGTGGGCTGGCTGACGGATAGATCCACCCGTGTCTGAACCCAGAGCAAGAGGAGCTTCAAAGGCTGCAACTGCGGCAGCAGAGCCACCACCAGAACCACCAGGAATGCGGTCGAGGTCCCATGGGTTGCGGGTGGGACCATAAGCAGAGTGCTCAGTGGAGGAACCCATAGCGAATTCGTCCATGTTGGTCTTGCCGAGAGGAACAAGTCCTGCTTCGCGAACCTTTGTCACGACGGTGGCGTCATATGGAGACATCCAGCCTTCGAGAATCTTGGAACCAGAGGTAGAAGGCATGTCAGTAGTGACAAGAACATCCTTGATAGCGATAGGAACACCATCAAGTGGGCTGAGCGGTGCACCTGCAGCACGACGAGCGTCAGAAGCCTTCGCAGCATCAAGGGACACAGCAGCGTTCACGTGCAGGAAGGCATTCAGGTCACCATCAACCGCAGCAATGCGGTCAAGGTGTGCCTGGGTGATCTCGACTGAAGTAGTGGTTCCCGCAGCGAGCATCTCAGCGAGCTGGGCAGCGGTCTTGTGAATAAGGTCAGACATAATTACTGCTCCTCCCCCAGAATGGCGGACACCTTGAAGCGCGAACCATCGTGCTCAGGAGCAGAAGCCAGTGCCTTGTCGGTCGGAATCACATCAGCGACAACGTCAGGACGGTAGACGTTCTTGAGAGGGATGGGGTGGCTGGTTGCCGGCACATCAGGTGTGGCAACGGCCTGCACGGAAGCAACTGCTTCCATGATCTGGCCCAGCTCAGTGGTCATTGTCGCGATTTCCGCGTCAGAAAGGTCAATACGGGCCAAGTTAGCCAGGTGGCGCACCTGCTCGGCAGAAATGTCAGACATAAGAACCAAGTTTACCGGGAGCTCATCGCGGAGATAACCGTCATTGAATTTGTGAAAAAACTACGCAAAAGTACCAAACCGAAATTAATTCACGGAATATCCGAGCTTTTGGTGGAAATATTTGAGGGTTATCTATCGGCATGAATTTTTGTTTGTGAAATTCTTCCCTGAACTACAAACCAAGCGATCGCGATAGCGAACATAATCCTTTGGAAAACGCCACCAAATTCGGGAATGACTCCGACAAGTATGGGCATCGCTATTGACGTCACTACGGCAGCCCATCCCAACATCTTCACTGCCCGAGAAGCTTGCTTTTCGAACAAGATAACCAGCAATACTCCAACCCCGTAGAAAAAGCCCATGACGCTGGCGGAGACTGAGTGCAGGTTGCTCTCAAGTTCATTGAACGAAGAATCTGCGTTCCACTGTCTGGTTGAGAATGCCGCCACGGTGAGCATCAGGAAACCAAAACCGAACAACAAAAGCCCTGCAGATGTTCTCCATGCATCCCAGCGAGTAAGTGCGACAAGAATGACGCCGAGTCCGAAGGTGAGGAACCCTAAACGCGTCACCCATGCACCGGAAAGGCCTTGCGCTCCGGACTCACTGATGGAGTTACTGATCCAGCTGTAATCAGAAGGCATTGCTAATGGTGCTAAAAGAAATAACACAGCAGAGCTCAGCAGGAAGATAATTCCTGCAATTGAGACTGAGTGCTGAGTTGCCATAAAAACTACTTCAGTCCAGCAGGACCATCAGCTAGAAGTGTGCGGAAACCATCTGCATCCAGAACCGGAATACCCAGTTCCTCAGCCTTGGTGAGCTTGGATCCAGCACCTGGACCTGCCGCAACAAAGTCAGTCTTCTTGGACACACTCGATGCAGGCTTGCCGCCTGCAGCAATGATGGCTTCTTGCGCACCATCACGCGTGAATCCTTCTAGAGAGCCCGTGGCAACGATGGTCAGACCAGAACAGGGTCCATCAATCTCAACAACAGCACCGGGGCCTTCGTGGCCGGGGATCTCAAACTGAACGCCCGCAGCTTTCCACTGCTCGATGATGTCCTGGTGCCAATCAACCTGGAACCAGTTCGTCAGTGATTCAGCGATGATCGCGCCGACGCCATCGACAGCGGCCAGTTCGTCCAGACTGGCTGCACGAATGGCGTCGAGGGAACCAAAGTGGTTAGCCAGTGCGCGTGCTGCGACGGGGCCCACGTGGCGAATGTTGAGTGAGACGAGCAAACGCCACAGTGGCTTGGTCTTTGCCAGCTCAAGGTTGGCAATGAGCTCGACTGCGTTTTTGGACTCGGTGCCATCGGCGTTCACGAAGTAAGGAACCTGCTTGAGTTCGTCCAGAGTGAGTGCAAACAAGTGTGCTTCGGTTGCCAGAGGTGGCTCTTCACCGTCTTTGTGGTTAGTCAGAGCAGTGGCAGCGACTTCGCCGAGGCCTTCGATATCCAGGCCACCTCGAGAACCAATGTGTTCCACGCGGCCACGAACCTGAGCTGGGCAGCTCTTTTGGTTGGGGCAACGAAGATCAATGTCTCCCTCTGAAGCCGGTGCCAGCTTTGCACCGCACTCAGGACAACCTTCCGGCATGACGAATGCTCGCTCCGTGCCATCGCGTAGTTCCAGAACTGGGCCAAGAACTTCCGGAATGACGTCTCCGGCCTTGCGAATGACGATGGTGTCGCCGATCAGCACGCCCTTGGCTTTAACCACGTCTTGGTTGTGGAGGGTAGCGAACTCAACTGTGGAGCCGGCAACCTTGACGGGCTCGACGACCGCATAGGGCGTGGCCCGACCGGTGCGACCCACACTGACACGAATATCGACCAGCTTGGTGTTGACCTGCTCGGGTGGGTATTTGTAGGCAATAGCCCAGCGAGGTGCTCGTGAGGTGGCACCCAGCTCTCGCTGGGTGGCCATGTCATCGACCTTGATGACGATGCCGTCGATTTCGTGCTCAACAGAGTCTCTGGCCGCACCCATCTCACGAATGAAAGTAGCTGCATCTGCTGCTGAGCTGACAACTCGGTAGTGGGTGGAGGTGGGCAGTCCCCAGCTCTTGAGCAGTCCATACACTTCGGACTGCGTAGGAACGGGAGCGTCTTCCCAGGCACCAATACCGTGCACCAACATGGCAAGTGGTCTGGTGGCAGTCTTCTCCGGGTCTTTTTGGCGCAGAGAACCACTGGCAGCATTACGGGGGTTAGCAAAGACCTTCTCCCCTGCTTGTGCCAGTTCCACATTTAGCTTTCTAAATGCGTCAACGGGGAAGAAAATCTCTCCGCGCACTTCAACCAGGGCAGGGTGTCCGTATCCAGCCAGCTTCGTAGGGATGGATTTGATGGTCAGAACATTTGCTGTGACATCTTCACCGACAACGCCATCACCGCGGGTAGCAGCAGAGATTAGGGTTCCGTTTTCGTACCGCAGATTGATGGCAAGGCCATCAATCTTCAACTCGCACAGGTAGTTGACCTCGCGTCCGGTGTCTTTCTTGATGCGCGCAGCCCAGTCCATGAACTGTTCTTCAGAGAAGACGTTATCCAGGCTCATCATGCGAGCTGCGTGGGTCACCGGAGCAAAGAGTTCTGTTGCCTTGCCACCAACAGAAAGGGTGGGGCTGTCTTGGCCTTGAAGTTCTGGGTATGTGCGTTCGATTGCTTCGAGGCGCTGAATCAGCGCGTCATATTCAAGGTCCGCGATGAGGCTCTCATCACGCTCGTAGTAAGCATCACGGGCTTCGAGGATTTTGCTGGTGAGTTCTTCAACTTCATGCTGAGCTTTTTCGAAGTCAGTCAGTTCTTTCTCAAGTGCGAGGTCATCGCCGAAGAGCGCATCTTCGCTCATGCGGTGGCCACGACATTCAGATCACTCACGGTTCTCGCAATAGTGAACTGTCCCAGAACTCTGGTGCCGACATAGATCACAGCGGTCTGGCCTGCAGCCACTGAGTTAAACGGGTTGGCGGGGCGAACCACCAGTTCACCACCAACCAGCTGAGCAACAGCGGGAACAGGGTCAGCGTGTGCACGAATCTGCACTTCCACATCAAACTCGTTCTCAGGGTTTTCTTGTGGTTCTCCGCACCAAGTAAAACTAGTTCCCGCAATCTCGATGATGTCCAGAGCTTCCTTAGGACCGACCACAACCGTGTTGGTCTTGGGGCGAATCTCGAGAACAAAGCGAGGAAGACCATCTGGCGCAGGAGTTCCGATGTGGAGTCCCTTGCGTTGACCAATGGTGAAACCAGGAGTTCCTTCGTGGGTTCCGAGCTTGTTTCCTTCGGTGTCGACGATGTCACCTTCGGTGATGCCAACGCGATCAGCTAACCAGCCTCGAGTGTCCCCATCAGGAATAAAACAAATGTCGTGGCTATCGGGCTTCTGAGCAACGCTCAGGCCACGCTCTGCTGCTTCCGCACGAATGAGGTCCTTAGAAGGAGTGTCCCCCAGTGGGAACATCGCATGTGCAAGCTGATCAGCGGTGAGCACACCCAACACATAGGACTGATCCTTGGCCCAGGCACTGGCACGGTGAAGCTCGAGATTGCCGTTGGCATCTGGAACAACGTTGGCGTAGTGGCCTGTGCAGACAGCATCGAAGCCCAGAGCAATGGCTTTCTCCATCAAGGCAGCAAACTTGATCTTCTCGTTGCATCGCATGCAGGGGTTCGGCGTGCGACCGGCCTGATATTCAGCAATGAAGTCATCGACCACGTCAGACTTGAAACGTTCTGAGAAGTCCCACACGTAATAGGGAATACCCAGCATGGTGGCAGCACGCTGTGCATCCATCGAGTCTTCGATGGTGCAGCACCCGCGTGCACCAGTGCGCAGGGTGCCAGGCATCCGACTGAGGGCTAGGTGAACACCAACAACGTCGTGACCTGCTTCAACAGCACGCGCAGCAGCAACGGCGGAGTCAACTCCACCACTCATTGCCGCTAGTACTCGCATAATCCAAGTTTAAGCGGTGGCAAGGCTCTGCCCTGCCAGTTTGCTGGATTCAGCAGCTAAACAGTTGTGCCCGCTTTGCGGGCACGTTCCACTGCCTCAGGCAGTGCAGCGAAGAACTCGTCGAGTTCTTCTTGGGTTGTGGTGTGGCCCAAGGAAATACGCAGTGCTGAGGACGCTCCACGTTCGTCATGCCCCATGGCAAGAAGTACATGTGAAGGCTGGGCAACTCCGGCCTGGCATGCAGACCCTGTGGACACCGAGAAACCCATAGCGTCGAGTAAGAACAGCAAAGAATCACTCTGACAGCCGGGGAAAGTGAAGTTCACGTTGTTATCGAGGCGGTTCTGTGGATCACCACTTAAGACAGCACTGGGAACGAGTGCCTGAATCTTCGCGATGGTGGCATCGCGCAGAGATAACAAACGAGCATGTTCTTGCTCGAAGGCCTTGTCGGTGACCAGTGCCGCGATGGCCATCGAGGAGATCGCAGGGGCATCAAGTGTTCCACTGCGGAGACCACGCTGCTGTCCACCACCGTGAATGAGTGGCTCGAGCTGTGCTTCGCGGCTGACTACCAGTGCACCTACACCCGGCACAGAACCGAATTTGTGGCCGGAAATGCTGAGGGCAACCAACCCTGCATTTCCCTGGGCACCAGATTCAGTTCTGATCTGGGCAAAGTTGATGGGGATATGCCCAAATGCAGAGACGGCATCAATGTGGAGCGGGACCTGGTGTGCTGCGGCGAGCGCGGCAATCTCTGTCACGGGCTGAATGGTGCCCACTTCGTTGTTTGCCCAGAGCATGGACACAAGTGCCACTGCCCTACCAGCTCGCTCGAGGGTGTCCTGGAGTTCGACGACATCGATGCGACCCTGCTTGTCAACGGGGATCCACTCGAGCACAGCACCTTCGTGTTCTTGTAACCAGAGCACGGTGTCTAACGTGGCATGGTGTTCTGCTTCAGGGACAACGATGCGGTTGCGCTTAGCGTCTTTCTCCACAGCAGCACGGAAAAGACCTACGAGCGCCAGATTGATGGACTCTGTTCCCCCAGAAGTGAAGATGACTTCAATGGGTTGGCAGCCCAGCACAGTGGCTAAGTATTCACGGGCGTCTTCCACCAGCGCCCTGGCTGCTTGACCGTGTCGGTGAACAGAACTCGGGTTACCCGCATGTGCCAGTGCGTCAGTAAAAGCCTTGGTTGCTTCAGGGCGTACCGGGGTAGAAGCAGCATGGTCGAGATAGGCCACCAAGTCTTTCCCCTTTCCGAGCGAAGAACTTATTAACGGCTCACCAACGTGAGCGAAACACAGAGGCAATGTATCTGGCTAGTCTATTTCGAGTGTCTATCCCTCCCTCACTCAAGAACCTTGGCGTGCGCATAACCCGTAGCGGTGGCGAGCTCAAGGTATTCAGCGATAGCGCTGAGGGTATAGATGTTTTGATCTATGACGCTCCTGGTAGCGTCCACATTGCTGAGCGTCACTCTTTGGTCAAGGGCAAGGGCGGTGTGTGGTCCACATCTAGCTCTTTACTTGTTCCCGGTGCTGAGTATTCGCTGCAAGCCTGGGGTCCTTCTGGAGCTCAGGACTCATTCTCTGCTGAAGAACTCTTGATTGACCCCTATGCCAAGGGGTTGAGCCGAGTCGGAAACACGTGGCGTTCAGTTGTTGTTGACACCAGCTTCGACTGGGGAACCAGCACCAAGCCTCAGACTCCACTGGACCAGTCCGTGATCTACGAAGCACACGTGCGTGGGCTTACCAAGATGCACCCGGGTGTTCCTCTCGAACTGCGTGGAACCTATGCAGGCCTGGGTCACGAAACCATGACGACCTATCTCAAGGAACTTGGCGTCACGGCAGTTGAGCTTTTACCTGTGCACGCTTTTGTTTCAGAAGAGCACCTTCTCAAGCAGGGAACCACCAACTACTGGGGTTACAACACCCTCAACTTCTTCACTCCTCAAGCTTCCTACGCAACCCAGGAGGCACGCGCCGAGGGACCCTCTGCTGTGCTGCGCGAATTCAAGCAGATGGTCAAAGACCTGCACGAAGCAGGCCTCGAAGTCATTCTTGATGTGGTGTACAACCACACTGCTGAGGAAGGCAAGGGTGGACCACGCCTGAGCTTCCGCGGCCTGGACAACGCTTCCTACTACCGTCAGGACGAAGACGGTAACTACATCGACACCACAGGCTGTGGTAATTCTCTCAACGCTTCCAAGCCCGTTGTCCAGCAGCTCATCCTGGATTCTCTGCGTTACTGGGCAGAGGAAACACGAGTAGATGGTTTCCGTTTCGATCTCGCCGTAACCTTGGGCCGCGACGAAAAGGCCGAATACCAAAAAGATCACCCTCTTCTCGAGGCTATTCGCACTGATCCTGTACTTTCTCAGACCAAACTCATTGCTGAGCCCTGGGATGTAGGCATGGGCGGCTGGCAGACCGGTAACTTTGCTGACGGCTGGCACGAATGGAACGACCGCTACCGCGACCGCATTCGTAATTTCTGGCTTCCAGATATTGCTCAAGCACGTGAGACCGGCATTGCTCCGACAGGTGTGGGTGGCTTTGCCACTCGCCTGGCGGGCTCCAGCAACACTTTCTCAGCTGAGCGTGGCCCTGTTGCCTCCGTGAACTTCATCACGGCACATGATGGGTTTACCCTCAACGACCTCACGATGTATAACTACAAGCACAACATCGGTAACGGTGAAGACAACCGTGATGGCGCCAACGACAACCGCTCGTTCAACCACGGCGTTGAAGGCCCCACGGATAACCCCGACATCATTGCTGCCCGTCGACGCACTATGCGTAACCTGATGGGCACACTCATGCTTTCCGCCGGAATTCCCATGATTACTGCCGGTGATGAATTCGGTCGCACCCAGCACGGCAACAACAACGCGTACTGTCACGATTCACCTCTGACATGGGTGAACTGGGAACTCCAAGAGTGGCAGCAAGACATGCTCGCTACAACGAAGCACTTGGCCAAGATGCGCCGTGACCACCCGGCCCTTCGACCCACACGCTTTGGAGTCTTCGGCGAGCGCATTCCCAGTGCGAGCCAGGTTGATTGGTACAACACCCAGGGCGAAATGATGGAGAACGAGGACTGGGAAGATCCTCACAACCGAACCCTGCAGTATGTCGCAGCTAGCACTCCTGAAAACGAGCCTTTCAACCGCATCCTGATGATCATTCACGGTACGGAACAGCCCACCTCGGTAGTGGTTCCTAAGCACGATGGTGTGCAGTTCTATGAGCCACTGTGGTTCAGTCCACACCACACTCCTCGTGAGGTTCCCGGCGTGCTCCGCCCCGGTGAGACCTTCAAGCTCACGGGCACATCTATTTTGTTGTTCAACGCTGCTAATTAGCCGTTACCTCAGCGTCATCAAAATGCGCTAGTTTTCGATTATGGAACCCTCCTCCATCGGACGCTTGCCCATTCTCAATGTCACCCCAGATGTGGGTGTCCCTGAGCTCACCCCTAAGGCCTATGTCGGCGAAGTGGTGCCCTTTGGCGCCAGCTGTTTCCGCGAAGGTCACGACCTCATTGGCGTTGCACTTCACCTGCGCGCTCCTGATGGCAAATCCAGTCGCATTGAGATGACCCCTGTTGCGTTCGGTACTGATCGCTGGAGCGCACAAGCACAGCCCGACAAAGCAGGAATGTGGTCCTTCACCATCGAGGCATACTCGGATGACTATGCCACCTGGCACCACAATGCCGAGGTGAAGATTCCGCTCGGTATCGATGTTGAGCTCATGCTCACGATTGGGTCCCAGCTTTTCGCACGGGCCTCCAAGGAAGCCTCGCGCACAGCTGCAAGTCGTAAGAAGCTTGCAGCCCTCTCGGAGATGTTGGCCGATACATCTGTTGACCCTCTCGTGCGTTTCTCGCAGGCTGAGGGCGATGCCGTGGACAAACTCCTGGCTCATGCCCCTATCTCGTCGCTAGAGACCTTTTCTGCCGAACACCAGCTCCTCGTGGAACGTAAGGCTGCCGGAAACGCGAACTGGTACGAATTCTTCCCTCGCTCTGAAGGTGCGAAGCAAAATGCGGATGGAAGCTGGGTTTCCGGAACCTTCCGTACCGCCGCAAAGCGCTTGCCTGCAGTAGCCAAGATGGGCTTCAACGTCCTCTACATGCCACCTATCCACCCCATTGGCACGATCAACCGCAAGGGGCCCAACAACACCCTGGTGACTAAGCCTGGAGACCCAGGCTCACCATGGGCTATCGGTTCTGCTGATGGTGGTCATGACGCAATTCATCCAGACTTGGGTGATTTCAAAGACTTTGCCTACTTTGTCAAAGAAGCAAAGAAAAACGGGATCGAGGTTGCTCTTGACTTCGCCCTTCAGGCTGCACCGGATCACCCCTGGGCGAAGACAAACCCAGAGTTCTTCACGACCTTGCCTGACGGCACCATTGCCTACGCTGAGAACCCTCCCAAGAAGTATCAGGATATTTATCCCATCAACTTCGACAACGACTCGGAAGGCATCCGCACAGAAGCCTTACGTATCGTGCTGTTTTGGGTCGACAAGGGCATCAACATTTTCCGCGTGGATAACCCCCACACCAAGCCCGTTGACTTCTGGGAATGGTTGATCAAGAGCGTCAATGAGAAGCACCCTGATGTGGTCTTCCTCGCTGAAGCATTCACCCGTCCTGCCATGATGCAGGCTTTGGCCAAAGTGGGTTTCCAGCAGTCCTACTCGTACTTCACCTGGCGCAATACCAAGTGGGAGTTGGAAGAGTTCTTCCGCAGTATCTCCACCGAGACTGCAGACTTCATGCGTCCCAACCTGTTTGTGAACACCCCGGATATTTTGACCGAATACTTGCAGTTCGGTGGCCCTGCCGCATTCACGATTCGTGCAACACTGGCTGCCACCGCTGCTCCACTCTGGGGTGTCTACACCGGCTTTGAGTTGTTCGAATCCGTCGCCCGTCCCGGTGCCGAGGAATACATCGATAACGAGAAGTTCGAATACAAGAACCGTGACTGGGCAGCCGTTGAAAAAGAAGGCACTTCTCTCGCGCCGTATCTGACCAAGTTGAACCAGATTCGTGCAGAACACCCCGCTCTTGGCCAGCTGCGCAACATGACCATCCAGCGCACTGACGATGACGCCATCCTCGCTTACAGCAAGCACCTTGATGCCCAGTTCACAGGGACAGGCAAGAACGACACCATCATAGTTGTGGTGAACACTGACCCCCACTCGGTGCGTGAAACCACGATCCACTTAGACCTCACAACGCTGGGTGCACAACACGGAGATTCCATCACTGTGACCAACTTGGTTACGGGCGTGGAATGGGTGTGGGGCGCCGACAATTACGTCCGCCTGGATCCGTTCACCGAGCCTGTTCACATCCTGCACGTCAGCAAGGTGAACTCATGACCGAGAAGAAGCCCGCAAAGAAGGCAGCGCCCAAGCACGCTGCAGAAAAGACTCCAGCTGTGAAGAAAATCGTCAAGAAAACCAAGGGCGCAACCGAGTGGCACACCCCTTCACTCGATGATGGCCTTCTTGCCTGGGTTGCTCAGGGTAGTCACTACGACCCTCACAGTGTGCTGGGCCAACACCTGATTCCTGTTGAGAATTCCAAGGATTCAGTCACCGTGATTCGCACTCGTCGCCCGTTGGCAACAGAAGTGATTGCAATTCTGGGCAATAAGACTCGTATTGAGCTTGCCCATGCCGGTCACGGCATATGGGAAGGTGCTCACACACTCGGTATTCAGGACTACGTGATTGAAACTCGCTACCCTGATGGTGCTGAGTGGATCGCAGAAGACGGTTATCGCTTCACCCCTACCGTGGGCGAGCTTGATCTTCACCTGATCCGCGAAGGCCGCCACGAGCGCCTCTGGGAAGTTCTCGGTGCTCGTTACATTGGCCACGGCGGCGTCAAGGGCAACGTTCAAGGCACAGCGTTCGCTGTGTGGGCTCCTAATGCCAAGGCTGTGCGTGTGAAGGGAACCTTCAACGGCTGGAACGGCGAAGGCCACTCCATGCGTTCATTGGGTTCCAGTGGTGTCTGGGAGCTTTTTGTTCCCGATGTTCATCCAGGTGAAACCTACAAGTTTGAGATTTTGACCCAGGCAGAACAGTGGGTTGAGCGCGCTGATCCAATGGCTCGCCAGACTGAGTGTCCACCATTAACCGGTTCGATCATTGCTCACTCCGACTACAAGTGGGGTGACAAGAAGTGGATCACCAAGCGCGACAAGACCAAGGCACACGAAGCACCCATGAGTATTTACGAACTCCACGTGGGCTCCTGGCGTCAAGGCCTTTCCTACCGCCAGCTAGCGGATGACTTGATTGGTCACGTACTCGAGACGGGCTTCACTCATGTGGAGTTCATGCCCTTGGCTGAGCACCCCTACGGCCCTTCCTGGGGATACCAAGTCACTGGTTACTACGCCCCCACCGCGCGCTTTGGTAACCCTGATGACCTGAAGTATCTGATCGACCGTCTGCACGATGCCGGCATTGGTGTTTTGCTGGACTGGGTTCCAGGTCACTTCCCCAAGGACGAATGGGCACTGGCTCGCTTTGACGGCCAGCCTCTCTATGAGCATGCAGATCCACGCAAGGGCGAACACCCTGACTGGGGAACCTACATCTTTGACTTTGGTCGCAATGAGGTGCGCAACTTCCTCGTTGCCAATGCCCTGTACTGGATTGAAGAATTCCACATCGATGGTCTGCGTGTGGATGCTGTCGCTTCCATGCTCTATCTCGACTACAGCCGCGAAGACGGTCAGTGGCTTCCCAACCAGTTTGGTGGCCGCGAGAACCTCGAAGCAATCAACTTCCTCCAGGAAGCTAACGCCACGGTTTATAAGCACCACCCCGGCGTCACCATGGCTGCCGAAGAGTCCACCTCGTGGGGCGGTGTCACCGCTCCCACAGAAGGTGGTGGCCTGGGCTTTGGCTTCAAGTGGAACATGGGCTGGATGCACGACAGCCTCGAATACATCCACACCGACCCGATGTATCGCGAATACCACCACTGGGACATCACGTTCTCGTTCCAGTATGCGTTTAGCGAGAACTTCGTTCTGCCCATCTCTCACGATGAGGTCGTCCACGGTAAGGGTTCACTTCTGGCAAAGATGCCCGGTGACCACTGGCAGAAGCTCGCCAATATGCGCGCCTATCTCGCTTTCATGTGGGGGCACCCAGGCAAGCAGTTGTTGTTCATGGGCCAAGAGTTCGGTCAGCCCTCGGAATGGAGCCAAGAGCGCTCCCTCGACTGGTGGATTCTTGACCAACCTGCCCACCAAGGTCTTCAGCGCATGGTGAAGCAGCTCAACACTGTCTACAAAGACACGGCAGCACTCTGGGAACGCGATAGTGACCCAGAGGGCTTCCAGTGGATTGACGGCGCAGACAACGGCCGCAACGTGGTTTCCTTCGTGCGCTATGACAAAAAGGGCAATGCCCTGGCGGTCGTGGCAAACTTTGCCGGTAACCCCCACAGCGACTTCCAACTTGGTCTGCCTTCAGGTGGCGTCTGGACGGAACTCTTCAACTCTGATGCCACCGATTTCGGTGGTTCTGGTGTGGGCAACATGGGCAAGGTCACAGCGACCAAGGATCAGTGGGGAGCTTTTGAGCACTCAGCTCGCATCACTGTGCCACCACTGGGCGTGCTGTTCTTCTACAAGAGCGCTAAATAGGACTTAGTAGAGCAGGTTCGTCAACCGCAAACGTGCAGTGTTGACGGCAGGGTCAGTCAAACCCACAACCTCAAAGAGGTCTAAGAGTCGTGCTCGGACAGCATTCTTGCCGTCTTGATCAAGTTTGGGGAACAACACCAAGAGACGATCAAAGGCGTCATCGACGTGTCCACCAGAAACATCGAGGTCTGCAACGTCGAGCTGCTGCTCTAAGCCCTCAGGGTTGGCAGCAGCGGCAGCACGAATGTCTGCCATGGCCTTGCCCTGCAGCCGGTGGAGCAGAGAGATCTGTGCCAGCCCAGCTTTAGCATCTGCATCGTTGGGGTTTTGCTTGAGTGCTTTCTCCCACGCAGCAATAGCTGCGGGGTAATCTGCACGCTCTGCAGCGTCAAAGGCTTCCTGATGCAATGGAGGTAGTGCAGGAGCGGGAGGAGCAACAGGCGCACCTGCTTCTCCTGAGGAGATACCCGCAGGCTTCGCAATGCCGACAACACCGTTTTGCGCAGCAAGTTCGAGCACTTGCTCGAACAGGTTGAAAATGTCGGCTTCGCCGGCCACACCTGCGAACAATGGAAGTGGACGCCCTGCCAACACCGCAGCTGTGGTGGGAACTGTCTCTGCTTGGAAGGCTTGAGTCAACCCAGGATTCTCCACGGCGTTGACTCGCACCAAAATCAGGCGACCTTCGAAACCAATGACGAGCTTTTCCAAGATGGGGGAAAGTTCAGCACACTGCGGAGCTTCCTCTGCCCAGAGATCCACGATGACAGGAACCTGGTTCGAGAGGTCCAAGATCGCGGTGAAGTTGGCATCCGTGCCCTCTAGGACAAGCTGCGGAACTGGAACCTGGGCACCGGCAGAAACCGGGCCGGATTCTTCACCTGGGGCACGCGTGCCTCCAGCAGTGTTCACAGACCCTTGTGTGGGCTTGTTGACCAGTGAACTCAGATCAACTGCACCACGCAGATTTGGAAGAGAAGGCATCGACATTAGAGCCCCTTGGCTGAAATAAGGCCCTGGGTGTAGCCAAGGAGACGAATCTTGTCCTTGCTACCCAGAGGTGGCACGTAGAAAGCCAACTCCAAACCGTAGGTCGACTCAATACCTGTGGTTGAGGTACTCACACCGCTGAGGATCTTGGCCAAACCTTCAGGACTAACCGACGCTCCAGTCTGTGTTGGACGAACGGTTTCAACCTCGTTGAGGCCGACCGTCACAATGGCGCCAGAGTCCATCGTGGCGAGGCCCAAGGGTTGACCAGAACCGGGGTTCTGGCTGAACTCAAGAGAAGCATTTTCTGCAACTGAAGCAGCCTTCTGAGCTTTGTAGTCTTTACCCACTTGAGTAATCAAGGTGTCTGAGGTGAAGTCAAAGAGACCGTAATACGGGCTGTCGACACCCTGAGTCAACACAGAACCATAGGCAGCTGAAAGCTGATCTGGTGAGATGAGGAGCAACTTGGAATCTGCCGGAACCAGAGCTGAACCGACGGTTGCTGGAGCAACAGTTGGAACTTGTGCATTGGGTTCCAAGGTCACCATGTACTCGACGTGATAGTTATCACGAGGTGAGTTTTGAATCATCATGAGCCCCATGGTGGGAACTGAGGGGTCCTGCTCGTTCTGAACAACTGCAATCACCTGACGTGGCCAGGTTGCCGTTGCCTGAGGCATGGTGAACGTAATGGGCGAGGCAGCAAGTTCCGGCAAAGCTGCGACGCTGCCATCGGACTTGCGGATGGCGTAGTTGGCTGCACGGATTTCTTGCGCAGGACCGATCAGACGAGTGCTGGAAAGGGCTGCGTCAAGAGATGCATCTGCTTCCGTGACGGTTTCAGAAATTCGGCTGAGAATGCGCTGGAGCTGGCGTTCGGTAACTGCAGGAGGCTGACCATCAATTTCAACGGACTGGGTTGCAGTGGGTGTCGCTTGAACAACACCTTGTCCCGAGTTGTAGGGGCTGCAGGAGCTCAACCCCAGTGAGAGTGCACCAGCGAGACCAATGGCAATGAAACTGGATCCACGCCCGATGCTTCGACGTCCCTTAGGTGCTGCACTGACCAAGGACTTCGGCTTAGGCATACTCAACGCACGTGGCTTGGGTGGCTTGGTGAGCTTTCCGCGGCGACGTGGGCCTTGTGAGTTGCGATCGTGACGAAGCGCCCACAGGTAGAGAACCAAACCGATGAGGGCAAGTACTCCACCACCAATGATGAAGCCGGTAGCAAAAGGAATACGGCTGGGCAAAGGCCAGGCGATAGTCACCGTGCCAGGTGCATCCGCCTTGCCATCTGCCGCGATGATGGCAGACATATCGGCGTCTAAGAAGGTGGGCAGGGTTGCACTTGTCGCGCCAACCATTTCACCGAGCCACAAGTCACTGCCTGCAGGAGTGTAGATGGGATCCTCAGTCAAGGCAGGTGTCTCAAGATCAGTCGTTTCAACGACCTGTGACTTACCCTCACCAAAAATAAAGTCACTCTTCTTTGTGGAGTACTTCAATACGTCATAGTCATCTGCGCCAATCCAGGCAGCGACATCCTCCGACCGACCAAAACCCACAAAGGTTTCCTTGGATCCGGAGACCGTAATGACAGGGTTTGTTCCGTGCATGGTCAATGTCTTGCCATCAATGACGAGATAGGGAGCGTTCGTTTCCACGGTGGTCGTCAACGTTTGGTATTCGTCACCAGCAAAGAACATTTTCTGGACAACACCAACGCCAAGTAACACTGCAGCCACGGTGAACACACCAATGGCAATTAGGAACCGCACTATTTGTCTCCTCCACGTATTCCGCATGACACCAGAACCGGTCACTGCGTCACGTTAAGTCACTGTCAAAGATACCCGAAATGGCCGAGCCAAACCTGTGAGAGGACATAAACCCCTTCTCTGAACTGCAGTCAAGGCCTCAGCTGGGTAGACTCACACAGTTACAATCTCCCCGAATTACGGGGCTATGGAGGTCAACGGTGGCATCAGAAGAATCGTTTTCACGCGTTCTGCGTGGGTACGACCCCACTGAGGTTGATCCACTGGTGCAAAAGCTCCGTCGTGAGCTACTGAGCGCAAAGACATTGCATGATGAAACTTCTGCTCAGCTCAAAGAGCTGGAAGCTCGTTATGCCGAGTTAGAGCTCGAACTCGATGTGAAGCGTGCCCCGACGGCTGCCGGGTTGAACGTCAAACTGAACAACAAACTCAAAAAAGCAGACTCACTTGCCGCCGAGATTGTGCGTCGCGCTGAAAGCGATGCCCTCTTGATTCGCTCTGCTGCAGAGAAAACGTCCAGCCAATTCATCGAAGCGGCCAAAGAAGGTTTTGAGCAGGCCCGCACTGAGGCGCAAGAACTAGCTCGCACTATCGAAGCTCAAGCTTCAGAGCGTGCTCAGCAGATTCTGGTGGATGCCGAAAGAACAGCTGCAGAAATTCTGGAGACAGGCAGAGAAGACGCCCAGCGACTCCGCGGTGAGGCATCCACGATTGCTGCAAACCTGCGTGCAGAAAGCCGCAACGATGTTGCGCGGTATATGGCCGAAGCCCAGCGTGAGATTGAAGAACTCAAGCTGGTTCTCACGACTAATCGTGACCGCAAGATTGCGGTCAACGACAAGGTCATGCGCATTCTGAAACTTAATGCTGATGGTGCAGCGGTTCGCGAAGATATGGAACGTGAACTACAAGCACGTCACCAAGAATCTGTCATGCAAACCGAGAAATACATTGGAGCTGCCGAAGCACAACTGGCGACCGCTCGCACGCGCATGCGTGAGCTGGAGGCAGAAATGCAGGCCCTCCCTGCGAGTGCTGCGGCAGAGGCAGAAACACTTCTCGAACAGGCTCGCCTGGCAGCACGTGACGAAATTTCTAGTGCGGAGCGCTTGGCCAAGAAGAAGATTGCCGACGCAGAGAAATATGTTGCCGCGGTTCTTTCCTCGATTTACTCGCAACTCGAAGGAATTCGAGTGGAGCGGGAAGCCGTCGCAGAGTTCTTCGACGCGCTACGGTTGGAGTTACAACACACTCTTGGTGATGCTGTGACACCGAAGAAGCTAGAGAGCTAACAAAGGAGCCCACTCGATGCGTATCCAGAATGCCTTCCGGGCTGGTTTGATCGGAAGCTTGGGCGTTGGCCTCGGTATTGTCCTGATGACTGCCGTGCAGTCCTTGGCAACGGTTCTTACCTACATCTTCATTGCCCTCTTCCTGTCGCTCGGTCTTGACCCAGCGGTGAAGTGGCTCACCAGCAAGAAACTTCCCAAGTGGGCCGCTATTTTGACGGTTGTCATCGTGGTAGTCGGCGCCGTTGCGGGAATCATCATTGCGATTGTCCCCATGATGGTGGATCAAATCATCGCGCTGTGGAACACTCTTCCGGCAGAAATTACGTCGTTGAAAACCAAAGACTGGATTGCACTGATCAATACCCAGTTTGGAAGCTTCATCGATATCAACCAAGTCATTACCGAGGTGGGTAAGTTCTTCGGAGATCCTGCCAACATCAGCAAAATTGCTGGTGGTGCACTCGCTGTGGGCGTGGGCGTAGCCAACGCACTCACGGGCACCCTGATTGTTGTCATCTTGACCTTGTACTTCACCGCATCACTGCAGACCATCAAGGACACCGCTTACTCCCTGGTTCCTCAGAGCAAGCGTGAAAAGTTCATCGAGATGAGCGAAGAGATCACCGGTGGTGTGGGCAAGTACGTCGTTGGCCAAATTGCGCTTGCTGCCCTCAACGGCATCCTGGCGTTCATTGTGTTGAACCTGATTGGCGGAAAGCAAGCTCTCTTGTTCGCCTTCCTTGCCTTCCTGTTTGCCCTGATCCCCCTCATTGGTACTGTGATGGCGTCCATCATCGTGACCTTGGGTCAGTTGGTTCTGGCAGATGGTCAGGTTGCCTTGATCATTGGTATTTACTTCCTGATCTACATGCAGGTTGAGGCGTATGTCTTTAGCCCCAAGATCATGAACAAGGCGATTTCGATCCCCGGCTCCATTGTCGTTATCGCCGCTCTAGCTGGTGGAACACTGATGGGCATCCTGGGTGCGCTGGTGGCTATCCCCATCGCAGCATCCATCGTGCTGATCATTAAAGAAGTCGTCATCCCCGCCCAAAACGAGGCGTAGTACTTCTTATTAGCTAGTCGCTTGAACCAGCGACGTCGCCTTCCCACCACTCGGGCAGCGGCGCCGCTGAAGGATTGACGCGCTCCACAATTTCGTTGAGCACACGCTTGGTCTGGTTCTCCCCCACCCAGAGGTGTTTGCCGCCCTCCACCTCAACAATGTCGATGTGTGAGACGGAGGAGAAGCGTTCGCGCGCTTCTGGCCCTTGCAAGTAGTCGTCGAGCTCAGGAACGAGTGCAATGAGCTGGCGGTGATCGCCATCCCAGGCAGCCACCTCTTCTGCTGTGGCACGGTGCAGCGGTGGCGAGAGAAGAATTGCTCCCTCAATGGCGTGCTCACGTCCATACTTCAACGCCAGTTCAGTTCCAAAAGACCAGCCCACGAGCCAGGGGTGTGGCAGGTGGCGTTCGGTCACGAACGCCATTGCTGCCGCCACATCTGCTTGTTCGTCCACGCCGTGGCCAAATTCGCCATGACTGTGACCACGCGCTGACTTCGTGCCACGAGTGTTGAACCTTAAGACCGCAATGTTCGCCAGGGCAGGAAGGCGCCCTGCTGCTTTGCGGAGGATGTGGGAGTCCATAAAGCCACCAGCAGTGGGCAGAGGGTGCAAAGTCACCAGGGTTGCCACTGGAGCGCCGCCCAACGGCATAGCCAACTCCCCCACCAAGGTGAGACCGTCACTGGTGTGAAGTTCAATTTCTTCACGGTGTGCAGGCAGGTTGATTCCGCCACGGATTTCAGTTGGCACGCTAACTCACTTTCCAGCATGCATCGTGCCAGTGGCGACGAGCTTCTACATCAGCTTGGTCTCCCAGAATGCCATCGTTACGCCATGCCACAAGGTGAGAAACACCGGGAGCGATTTCGAGAGAGCAACCCGGACAGGTATAGCTCTTAGTCGCATTCAGTGCTGAGATTGGCTGCACGGTCCACTGACGGCCTGAACGGACCTCTGTGCGACGCCAGCCTGTGGTGAGTCGTTCAACATCGAGAGGCTCGTAGTCGGCCTCACGCTTGCGCGAACGGTTGTTGCGCGCCATTAGTACCAGTGAACGGCTTCAGAATGCGCCCACGCACCACAAGGTGATCCGTAGCGACCTTCGATATAGCGCAGACCCCATTCAATCTGTGTTGCTGGGTTGGTCTGCCAGTCGTCTGCCACGGTCGCCATCTTTTCACCAGGAAGTGACTGTGGAATTCCATAGGCACCACTGCTGGTGTTGTGCGCATAGACGTTCCAGTGAGACTCACGGTTCCAGAGTGCAACGAGGCAGTCGTATTGCTCCATGCCCCAGCCACGTGCCTTCACGGCAGCTAAGCCCATTGCTTGAGCGGTGTCTGGATCGGGAACACCTGCGGCAGGAGCAGTTGCGGAAGCTTTTGCTGCCGAGCGCGCTGTAACGGACACACCGTCACGACCTGCTGCAGTTGTGTAGGTTCCATCAATGCTGACTTCCTGGCCATCCTTCACGACAGAAATCGCAGGGATGTAATACGGGGAAGCGACAGCGCCAGAGTAGGGATCAACCACGTTGACCAAGAGCAAACCAATGGTGAGCATAAAGGCAGCCGAGAAGAGACCCACCGAGCGCTGTGATGGGAACAGCGTAGGCATCACCAGACGTGGTCGAGGAAGACTCACTGCCGAGATCTTCTGCTTCACTTTGGGAGCAGCGTCGCTGAATGAGCGGACGACCGTTTGGTCTGACGCGCGCGCAACTTCTGAATGTCTTCCCACAGTTATCCGATTTTAGCCCAGAAGGCTGTGAATCAGCCACCAGAGTGGCTCTGAACAGGGGTTTTAGTTGTTTCCGAGGGAGAGAAGAAGGTCAACCAGAGCATCAAGCACAGCATCCACCTGAGCTTCGTCATAGCCACCGCGAGCAGCACGGAACGTCACCGAGCGAACATCTGCAATAGAAAGAGGCTCGCCCTGCAGGAGGTAGGCGCTCACGCGTTCTGCAAAAGCATCAACATCTTTGACGGCATATCCTTGCGTGAAGATTCCCACGCGGTTGAAGCGGTGCTTCGCCTGACGAGAGAAACGAGCGGTAAGCACAGCTGCAACCTGGCTTGCCTGTTGCAACCATGCGGCTTCACCCATGGTGGCTAATGCGACAGCACGTTCACGCTCAGCAAAGGCGGTTTCTAAACGCTCGAGAGCACCATCAACGTGACGAGTGGAATAGCCGCCCTTGTGCAGTGCAAAAGAAGTGTCACGAATAGCGCGCGAAGTGAGAGTAGCCGAGCCTGCAATAGTGCTGTCATAGGCAACACGTGCTTCAGCGATGAAGGCGTCCACCTCGGTTGTGTTGTAACCGCGGGTGCCACGCTTCACGCGGGGGAAAGTCATACTCACAGAACTTATTGTTTCAGAGAAAACTGTGCGTTAGTGCACAACGAGGGTATAGATCACAAAAGTCACCAAGGCAGAGGGCAAGATCGAATCCAATCGATCCAAGAATCCGCCGTGACCTGCAAGCCAGGAGCTCATGTCCTTGACTCCGATGGTGCGCTTAATGTGGGACTCTCCCAGGTCACCCAACGTGGCGGTGACCAAGATGATGGGGCCCAGAATCAAACCAAACCACCACGGTTGACCAATCATAAAGATACTGAGCAACACCGCAGCAATGATCGCGGCAAGTGCGGCACCCGCAAAACCTTCCCAGGTTTTCTTCGGGCTGATTTTGGGAGCCATCAAGTGCTTGCCAAAGTTCAAACCACTGGCATAGGCACCGGTGTCGACCGAAACCACCACGATAAGGAATGCCAATGTCCACCATTGGCCTTCTGGCTTCGCCACTAAGGCAACAGCAAAGCTCCCCAGCACGGTGACATAAGCCTGCACGAAGGCAGCGGCCAGGAAGTCTTTACGCAAGCTGACGTCCGCAGTGGCATGGTAGCCCCGCTTGATTTCAATGAGCCGCCAGGCGGTTACGAAGAAAATACCCACGACGGCAACACCCAGCGCGGCAAAGATTCCGAAGAAATAGGCAGCAGGAACAGCGGCAACAGTGGTGATTGCTGTGGGGATCCGAGGAACGCGACGCCCCATAGCCTGCAGAGCAGTTGCCAACTCGACAGCAGAAATACCCAGCAATACCGCCGCAAAGAGCATGAAGAGGTTCTTGTCCACCAACAAGCTCAAGAGGAGAAGTCCACCCAGGACGATACCAATACCTATCGCGCCGAGGAGATTGCGTCCTGATTTGGCTTTGATACGTTCGTTGGTCTTCTCAAACTGCATTCTGCGAGCTTCGAGCTGACGCTCGAAGTCAGCACGAGTCGCCCTGAATTGCGCATGCAACTCACCAGCAGGATTTCTCCTGCTGTGCTCATCGCGATTGGGATTCTCGTTCATGGCAGTGGCCAGAGCAAGGACTAAACCTTGAGGAGTTCAGCTTCCTTGTGCTTGAGAGCATCATCAATGGCGTCAACATACTTCTTGGTCAGAGCTTCAAGCTCTTTTTCACCACGAGCACGTTCGTCATCACCGAGTTCACCCTTGAGGGCGTCAATGCCATCCTTAGCGCTGCGGCGAATGTTGCGCAGGGACACCTTGGCGTCTTCGGCCTTGGTCTTAACAATCTTGACGTATTCCTTGCGACGCTCTTCAGTGAGCTCCGGCAAGGTGAGACGGATCACATTGCCATCGTTAGTGGGGTTTGCATCCAGGTTGGGAACGTCACGCAGTGCCTGCTCGATGTCGCGCAGAGCAGTCTTGTCGAAGGGGGTAATCAGCAGGGTGCGAGCTTCAGGGTTCTGCATCGACGCAAGCTGAGCTAACGGAGTGGGGCTGCCGTAGTAGGTGACCATGACCTTCTGGAACATGGCAGGGTTAGCGCGGCCGGTGCGCACGCTCGAGAAATCTTCTTTGGCTACTTCAACAGCCTTGGCCATGCGCTCTGAGGCATCTGACAGTACTTCCGCAATCACGGTAACTCCTTGAAATTTGGTGCGTTAGAGCCAGTCTAGTTGGTGACCAGCGTGCCGATCTTTTCGCCCAGAATGGCCTTGGTGATGTTGCCGGATGGCTCCATACCAAAGACGCGCATGGGCATCTTGTTGTCCATGCAGAGGCTGAAAGCTGTGGAGTCAACGACCTTGAGTCCGCGCTTGAGCGCGTCACGGAACGTGACGGTCTCCAGCTTCTCTGCACTGGGGTCTGTCTTGGGGTCTGCGGTGTAGACACCGTCGACACCGTTCTTGGCGACGAGAACCTCGTCTGCATGAATTTCGAGTGCACGCTGGGCAGAAACAGTGTCAGTGGAGAAGAAGGGAAGACCAGCGCCTGCACCGAAGACGACGACGCGCCCCTTTTCTAAGTGACGAATTGCGCGCAAGGGAAGGTATGGCTCTGCAACCTGGCTCATCGCGATTGCTGACTGCACACGAGTGGCTGCTCCTGCCTGCTCGAGGAAGTCCTGCAGTGCCAAAGCGTTCATCACGGTACCGAGCATGCCCATGTAGTCCGCACGTGCACGGTCCATTCCACGCTGCGAAAGCTCAGCTCCGCGGAAGAAGTTACCACCACCGACAACCACGGCAATGTCCACCTGCTCAGAAGCAACAGCGATTTCGCGCGCGATAGCGCTCACCACGTCAGGGTTCACACCCAATCCGCCACCACCGAATGCCTCACCCGAAAGCTTGAGTAGAACGCGACGGCGGGTGTGTGTCGGCATGAGAATCCTTATCTAAAAAGCAGTGGCGCTAGAGACCAATTTACACGGGCAATCACGTGTCAAACCCTCGGCACACATGAAAGAAGCCCGATCCATAACGGACCGGGCTTCTTTACGAGTATTTCTAACGACTATGCGCCAACCTTGAAACGAGCGAAGCCCGTGACAGTGATGCCTGCGTTGTCGAGGACCTGCTGGACCTTGAACTTGTTGTCGCGAGAGTATTCCTGCTCGAGCAGAGCAATCTGCTTGATGTAAGCAGAGATACGACCGTCAACGATCTTCTCCAGCTGAGCTTCGGGCTTGCCCTCGTTACGGCTGATCTCAGTAACGATTGCGCGCTCCTTCTCGATGTCCTCTGCAGGAACATCTGCGCGGCTCAGGTACACAGGGTCAGCGAAGGAGATGTGCTGTGCAATTGCACGAGCGGTCTCTGCGTCGTCACCGGTGTAAGCCACTACAACACCAACCTGAGGAGGAAGGTCCTGGCTGGTCTGGTGCAGGTAGATGGAGAACTTGTCACCGCTGAAAGCAGCGAGACGACGAAGTTCGATCTTCTCGCCGAGGATTGCTGCCTCATCTGCGATGAGTTCTGCAACGCTCTGCGAACCTGCAGCTGCTGCGAGGCCTGCGTCAACCGAAGTTGCGCCAGCTGCAGATACTGCGTCGAGAACCTTCGCTGCGAGTGCAACGAACTTGTCACCCTTAGCCACGAAGTCGGTCTCGCAAGCGAGCTCGATCATGGTTGCAGAGCCGTTCTCTTCCTTGGCAGCAACGAGGCCTTCGCTGGTGGAGCGGTCGGCACGCTTCGCGTTACCCTTTGCTCCCTTGAGACGAAGAATCTCGGTTGCCTTCTCCAAGTCACCGTTTGCTTCGGTGAGTGCGTTCTTTGTGTCGACCATGCCGGTGCCGAGGCGCTCGCGCAGAGTCTTGAGGTCTTCCATGCTGAAAGATGCCATAGTTCTAGCTCCTAAATAAGGCTTGAAAGGGAATTTATTCTGCTGCAGGCTTCTTGGCAGCAGGCTTCTTAGCGGCAGGCTTCTTCTCTGCAGCGTCAGCCTTGGGAGCAGCAGCCTTCTTTGCAGCAGGCTTCTTCTCAGCAGCAGCCTCAGCAACTACTTCTTCAGCAACAACTTCAGCAACTGCCTCAACGACAGCAGCTTCAACAGCTACCTCAGCAGCAGGTGCGCCAGCTTCGAGGAGTTCGCGCTCCCACTCAGCCATAGGCTCTGCAGCTTCACCCTCAGCAGGCTTCTGGTGGCGCTGAATCAGGCCCTCAGCTACTGCATCAGCGATAACGCGGGTCAGCAGACCGACAGAGCGGATTGCGTCGTCGTTACCAGGGATGGGGTAAGTCATCTCGTCGGGGTCGCAGTTGGTGTCGAGGATACCAATGACGGGGATACCAAGCTTCTTTGCCTCCTGGATTGCCAGGTGCTCCTTCTTGGTGTCAACTACCCAGATAGCGGAAGGGGTCTTGGTCAGGTTGCGGATACCACCGAGGCTCTTGTGGAGCTTGTCGAGTTCACGCTTCTTGATCAGAAGTTCCTTCTTGGTGAAGCCACTCTTTGCGGTGTCTTCGAAGTCGAGCTCTTCGAGCTCCTTCATACGTGCGAGGCGCTGACCAACGGTGTTGAAGTTGGTGAGGAGGCCACCGAGCCAACGCTGGTTGACGTAAGGCTGACCTACGCGGGTTGCCTGCTCGAGGATTGCTTCCTGAGCCTGCTTCTTGGTACCAACGAAGAGAACGGTTCCACCGTGTGCAACGGTTTCCTTGACGAACTCGTAAGCGTTGTCGATGTGCTGCAGAGACTGCTGCAGGTCGATGATGTGGATACCGGAACGCTCAGCAAGAACGAAACGCTTTACTTTCGGGTTCCAACGGCGGGTCTGGTGACCAAAGTGAACGCCGCTGTCGAGCAGCTGGCGGATAGTTACGACGGCCATGGCCATCTCCTTTTCTTGGCATGTTTTGTGCACAGCACAACTCATACCGCTTGCGGTTTTGTCGCAGGTAACCGGTTGGTTCCTGCCCTAGTGCCCGATGCAATTCCCGCGATTCTGATTACTCAGATTCGACCGAAGGGTTTTGTCATACGTGTTGGGCACGCGAAGTCACCCCATAAATGGAGTGCTTCACCAGCATAACAGGCAAGATAGGGGTATGGCATCTTCTGCACCCATCGCACTTCCGCCCAGCACCTCCCCCAAAAAGGCTGGATTAGTCCTCACCGCCCTCATCTTGGGCGCTGGTGTAGCCAACATGAACTTGGCGGTAGCCAATGTGGGCTTGCCCGACATTGGCCGCGCCCTGGGTGCTTCGCAAGCCGGGCTGAACGTCGTTGCTGTGGGCTTCTCATTGGGCCTCGCTGCAACGGTGCTCTATTTAGGCGCTCTAGGTGACCGCTACGGTCGCAAGCTCATGCTGATGGCAGGTTTGATCATTGGTGTTCCAGCCGCTTTCATGTCAGCTCTCTCCCCCAGCATCGAAATGTTGGCTCTCTCCCGATTGATCGGTGGTTTTGCCGCCGGCATGGCCTATCCCACCACTCTGGCTTTGATTACTGCCCTATGGTCAGGTCCTGCCCGCACTCGCGCAATTGCACTGTGGTCCGCCATCGGCGCTGCCATGTCAGCCTCTTCCACGCTGCTTGCAGGAGCTGTGCTGATGATTCTGCCCTGGGGCTATTCCTTCTTGATTGCTGTCCCCTTCGCCGTGGTGGCAATCTTCCTGGTCTGGCGTTTGGTTCCAGCTCACGTGAATGAAACCACTGACAAGGTGGATCACCTGGGCGGTGTGCTCTCGGGAATCTTTATCGGAACACTTGTTTTGGGCATCAACTACATCGCGCTCGACGGCCAGCTTGGCATTGCCATCGGCATGCTGGGTGCGTCGGCAGTGACTGGATTCTTGTTCTTCTGGCGCCAAAAGCGTGCCAGTGAACCTTTATTCGATCTGAAGTATGCAGCACGGCCACCATTTTGGGTGGCCGCTGTCTCCGGCATCATCGTCTTTGGCTCCTTGATGGGCGCGATGTTCGTGGGCCAGCAGTTCCTGCAAAATGTTCTGGGCTATAACACCTTGCAAGCAGGGCTTGCCATCATTCCTTCGGCTCTGGCTATGGTCATCGTGGCCCCCTTCTCCAGCCGCATGATTGAGCGCTATGGCTCACGCATCACACTCTTGGTGGGATTCGTTGTCTGCATGGCGGGCTTCGTCACCATGCTCTTAGGTTGGAATATCCACACCCCGATCGGCATTGTCATTGTCAGCTATGTCCTCATTGGCGCCGGCGTAGGCTTCGCTGGAACACCAGCAAGTCACGCCTTGACTGACTCTGTCCCTGTCACCAAGGTGGGAATGGCTTCAGGAACCGGTGACCTGCAGCGTGACTTGGGTGGCTCCATCATGCAGTCATTGCTCGGTGCCATCTTGGGTGCCGGCTATGCCGCCGCGATTGGGAAGTCCATTGCTGCAGCTCCTGCATCAACCCAGGCAGAGATCACCACCAGCATCGGGGCGACTTTGAAGAAGTCCTTCGGTAGTGCAGAAGATCTCGCAGCACAATATCCCGACTACAGCCAGGCCATCATTGAGGCAGCTAAGCAATCCTTCCTCGATGGAGCGAACTGGGCATATTCCTCTGGCATCTTTGTAATGTTGATCGGAATGATCATCACGTTCTTCTTCTTCCCCAAGAAAAACCGTGAACGTGAACTCTATGCCGAGTATGCCCAGCAGTCCTCCACAGTTCACTAGGAATAAACTTCTGCACGAACAGATCAAGCCGTTCTCCTGAGGAAGAGGTTTGATCTCATGCTGTGAGGCATGTGGGGATTTCAGAACAGCGTCATAGCCAAACTCCTGGCCACCAGCTTGCTGAGTATTGCCGCTGTCCTCACTCTCAATGCCCCCTCAGCGCACGCACTGCGTGCCGGAAGCTGGTCGTGGCCACTGTTGGGTACTCACACCATTTCACGCGGATATGAAGCCCCCAGCGTTTTCTATGGCGCAGGTCATCGCGGAATAGACCTCGTGGCTGAGGTGGGACAAGAAGTATTGGCTCCTGCAGATGGAGTGGTGCATTTTGTGGGCACCGTCGTTGACCGAGAGCTCATTTCCCTCGATCACGGACAGTTTCTTTCCACGTTCGAGCCCGTCACATCTTCGCTCCGCACGGGAGATGCGGTTTCACGCGGTCAAGTCATTGGGGTGGTCGCAACAAGTTCTCATTGTGTGTGCCTGCACATGGGCGCCAGGCAAGGCAAGGACTATCTCTCGCCGCTGGCCATGCTGGCATCCATCCCAGCAGCTGTATTGCTGCCATGGGACGAGTGAGAACGCCTAGCTATACCGGGTTGGACTTGTGCAAAGCAATCGCATGCCGAATGGCGGCGCGAGCTCGCTTGCGATCACCAGAGGCGTCATAGGCCAAACCCAAACGACACCATGCTCGCCAACTTGCGGGCTGCGCATCCACGGCTGCGGCATAGCTAGGGAATTCTTTATCTGCATCTGATCGAATAGGACGACCGCTAGGTCGATGAGGAAGATCGTCGCCCGGGAGTGCTCCCTCTGAATCAAGGATGTTCACCAACTTGGTGGAGTAAATGCCGAAGGCAATCTCTCGCCAGAGAGCCCAAGCTCCAACAACAGGCAGAACGATGAGGGCAATACCCATCGCAATGGCCACGGGAACTCCCGTGCTGATCATGACGATGCCTTGATACGCAGCAGCCCATAAATAGAGCGCGAGGAGCGCTGCCATGAGCACTGCTCCCAGAATGGCGCGCATGTTTAGAGGTTGATGACGCGGTCGAGACCGACGATTTTGCCCGAAAGGCCAGGCAGAGCGCGAATAGCAGCCATGATGCCGGCTTCATAGGAGCGGTCACTCAAGGTGGTGTGGGTAATAGTGACGGTTTCACCATTACCACCGAAGATAACGTCTTGCTTGGCCACGACGCCTTCCATGCGCAGTGAGTGCACGGGAATACCTGCAACGAGCTGACCGCGTGCACGCTGATCTGCGTGAGGAGCCTGAACATCCTGGTCTCGAACCTTACCGATGCGCTCTGCTGTGCTGACAGCGGTTCCCGAAGGTGAGTCAACCTTGTGGATGCCGTGAGCTTCGATGATTTCGATGGAATCAAAGTGCTTGGCAGCCAAGGTTGCCAAGTGCGCAGAGAGCGCAGAACCCAGGGAGAAGTTGGAGATAAAGATCACGCCGACTTCGGGGTGTGACTCAATGAGGGGCTCAACCTGGTTGATGCGTTCAGCAGACCAACCTGAGGTGCCAATCATGATGGACTTACCGTTCTCCACGGCAAACTCAAGAACCTTGCGGCTAATCGAAGGTAGGGACACGTCCACGACAATGTCGGCTACGAGCATCTCACTGAGATCACTCTGCGAACCCAACTGGGCAGCGAGCGTAAAGTCCTCTGATTCGTTGATCAGACGGCACACAAGTGAACCCAGTTTTCCTGAGGCACCAACGACAGCAACGGATGTAGTCACGAGTCAAGTCTAGATTGTGTAGGCGTCAGGAATACCCGAACGCAGTTCAACCGGCAAGTGTCCCAGGTCATTGTGCGAGACAAGTGCCCACGGGCGCCCTGGACGCTGCTGCAAGACCGTAATTCCACAGTTCGCTTGATTCAGAGTGACCCACTTCCACGCAGGTGCTCCAAGGGCTTCCAGCACAAACCACGCAATGACGTTGTTGTGGGTGACGAGGAGGTCCGTTTCACCCTGACGGCCAGGAGCTAAGAACTCAGCAACAGCATCTGCCATCTGAGCAGAACCGGCTTCAATGTCAGCATCGGTGACAGATCCAAAGAACGGATCAAAGACGGAGGGAGTCTCCTCGCTCTTGCCTGCTGGGATGCAATCCATCAACAACGCAGAAGGTTCAGTGGTCACACCCTGCATCTGCTCGCTCATCACGCGCACGGTTTCCCATGCACGCTCCAAAGGAGAGTGCCAGACATGTGAGAACTCAACATCAGCAAGGCGACGTCCCACTGCCTCTGCCTGCGCGATCCCGCGCGGTGAGAGTGGACCGTCAATAACGCCGTGCTCGGCGTCGAGTTGTTCGCCGTGACGAACCAAGATGATGTTGTGTGCCATGAATTACCCCTCAGAAAGGATACGCGATAACGCGGCCTCATCTGCTTGGCCCACAGAAACCAACGAGAGCTTGCCTGCAGCAAGTTCCTGAGCAAGGTCTTGGATACGTTCAGCAGTGACCTCGTTCAGCATGGAGAGCGCTGCGTCATAATCAATGAATTCACCCGAGGAAATCTCTGACTTACCCAAACGAGACATACGAGTGTCGGTATCTTCCAGCGCAAGAGCTGAACCACCGGCAAGCTGACCTTTGGCACGGCTGAGCTCATCGGCGGTCACACCGTGTTCTGCCAGCTTGTGGAATTCAGACAGCAGCAACTCAGCCACTTCTGGCGCCTTCTTGGGGGAAGTACCGGCAAAGAGACCAAACGCACCAGCATCTGAATACGACGAGGCGAAAGAGAAGACTGAATAAGCCAGCCCGCGCTTCTCACGGATTTCCTGGAACAAACGCGAGGACATCCCGCCACCCAAGATGGCATTCATCACCGTCTGCACAACGCGACGCTCATCGGTAGCCACGATGCCAGGGACACCCAGCATGATGTTGGCCTGTTCGATAGGGCGTTCGATGACCTGCAATGCAGTGCCCTGTGTAATCAGAGCAGGGGTGCGGGGACGACGCTCTACAGGAGCAGCTTCGATGCTGAGATCCCAGCCAGCAGCTTCGAGCGTGCGCTGAACTTGGGCAACGAGTTCATCGTGATCTAAGGAACCAGCTGCGGTGATGACGAGGTCATTGGGACGGTAGTTGGCACGGTAGTGCGCCACGACCGCTTCGCGCGTGGCCGCACGAATAGTTTCTGGGCTTCCACCAATGGGGCGCCCCAGTGGGTGCTCCCCCAGCACGCCTTCAAAGAAGCGCTCCTGGGCAACATCTGATGGATCGTCTTCGGCCATCGCGAGTTCTTCCAGAATGACATCGCGTTCGGTTTCGAACTCATCAGGGTCAATCAAACTCGAGGTGAGCATGTCACTCATGACGTCGATCGCCATGGGCAGATCGCTGTCGCGAATCTTCGCGTAATAGCAGGTGTATTCCTTGGCGGTGGCTGCATTGTGTTCACCACCGACCGAATCAAAAGCAATAGCAATGTCTAGTGCTGTGCGTGATGGGGTCCCCTTGAAAAGCAAGTGCTCAAGGAAGTGGGTGGAACCCAAACTGGCGGGGTGAGCGCTCTGACCGTCATGCGCAGCTTCGGCAGGGTATTCATCTCGTGAGCCCACTGCTACCCAGTAACCCAAAGTGACGCTGCGCGCGCCGGGCACACGTTCGGTCAGAATGCGCACACCCGAAGGCAGAACGCTGCGGCGGACAAGCGCATCACCAGATGCAACGAAGTGAAGCTCGGGCTGATCGAGCGGAAAAGCAATGGGGTTATTCATACGGTGCTCAAGCCTAGGGCACGCCACGGACTCACGTCAGAGACGTTAAGAACGTTGACGACCAGGCAACCAGTTTCGACCTTGCTCTGCAGATGCTCGGTCGAGGTCAGCAAGTTGCTGACGAGTGAGTTGAACCTGAGGTGCGTGCATAAGAGCTTCGAGTTCACGCAGTGATTCAACCCCTGCAGTGGGCACTCCCACAGCAGGCCTTCCCAATATCCATGCCAAGGCCACCGTGGAAATATCTACTCCTTGAGTCATGGCGATGTTGTCCAGTATGCGCAACACGTGCGTGCCATGACGCCCCCCATGTTGTGCAGCGCGTCTGGCTCTCGTGTCACTGGGATTAAAGCTCTTGATATTGCGGTGACGACCAAGGAACCCGTTAGCCAGCACAAAGTACGGCATGACAGACATACGCTGAGCAATGGCCATCATGGCAATGTTGCCTTCAACGATGTCTCGGCGCAGCAGAGAGTATTCCAACGCCACTGCTTCAAAGCGGGGCAGGCCACTGCCTGCCGCAATGCGAGCCTCGAGAAGGCGATCTGCACTGAAGTTAGATGCACCGAGGGCACGAACCTTGCCTGCCTGCATGAGGGTTTCAACAGCAGAAAGACTCTCCTCAAGGGAGACGTCAGGATCTTCAGCGTGAAAATACAGCAGGTCAATGTGGTCTGATTGCAGCCGCTCTAGGGATGCATGGACGGAATCAATGATGTTTTGTGCGGCTAGACCTGGGAATTCGGGGTGGCGACCAACCTTGGTGGCCACGACCACCTTGTCGCGGTTACCCCGCTCACGCATCCATTTGCCAATAATCTGCTCAGACATTCCTGAGGAGTAGGAGTCAGACGTGTCAACGAGGTTGCCACCAAGTTCGACAAAACGATCCAGTAAATCTGTTGAGCGACCGCTGGGAAGAGTCCAACCAAAGACGGCACCACCGAGTGCAACCGGGTAAACCTCAATGTCGGTTTGACCGATACGACGCGCAGGAGTTTCATCCGCTCCGGAGCGCACTGCTCCGGAGGTGAATTCCCCTGTTTCTCCGGTCATAACACTGACGATAGAGCAGAAATGTCACGGCAATGTTACGACAGACCTTCAGTCCACTCAGAGGAAGAAAATGTCCCCCGTCAGGGCTTTAAAGTGTCCCCCAGAATGACGAAACCCGCCCCACCGAAGTGGGACGGGTCATCGTTGTGTTGAGTTTTACTCAGCGTCGCTTGCTGCGGCTGCTTCGCCCTCTTCACCTTCGAGAACGGGCTCAAGCGAAAGCTTGCCACGGTCATCGATCTTGGTGATCTTGACGAGAACCTTCTGGCCAACGGAGAGAACGTCTTCAACGTTCTCCACGCGCTTGCCACCAGCGAGCTTGCGCACCTCAGAGATGTGCAGCAGGCCGTCCTTGCCAGGAAGCAAGGAGACAAATGCACCGAAGGTTGCGAGCTTGACGACGGTACCGAGGAACTGCTCGCCAACCTCAGGGTTGGTGGGGTTCGCAATGGCGTTAACCTGTGCGCGAGCGGCTTCAGCGGAAGGACCATCGGTTGCACCGATGTAGACGGTTCCGTCATCCTCGATCGAGATGGTTGCACCAGTCTCGTCCTGGATGGTGTTAATCGTCTTACCCTTGGGTCCGATGAGCTCACCGATCTTGTCGACAGGAATCTGCACGCTGATCACGCGAGGAGCAGTAGCTGCCATCTCGTCAGGACCGTCAATAGCTGCGTTGATCACTGCGAGGATCGCGGTACGAGCTTCCTTCGCCTGAGTCAGCGCACCGGTAAGCACGGAGGCAGGGATGCCGTCGAGCTTGGTGTCGAGCTGAATCGCGGTGATGAATTCAGAAGTACCAGCAACCTTGAAGTCCATGTCGCCGAGAGCATCTTCTGCACCGAGGATGTCGGTCAGAGCTGCGTAGCGGGTCTCACCGTTGACCTCGTCAGAGACGAGACCCATAGC
>NZ_CAKZII010000042.1 GCF_936931525.1 uncultured Aurantimicrobium sp. | reverse complement strand
TCAACAACTTTTAGACGAAATCGAAACACTAAAAAATCCTGAAAAATCAAAAATTCTTCAAGGATTTTTTAAAACGTGACCGTGACAATATTGAGAATGAGATATATTTTTATGAATTACCGTACATGAACTGAAATCAGTTGCTAAAAAATACCTCAAACTTTCTTTTTGAGATTTAGACATACTTCTCAAATCAAAAATACACGATCATAGATATTTAGGACTTGCTATTATTCGTTTACGCTTTGAAAAGTCTAAAGATGAAAAAGAAAAAGAAGAGTTATTCCAATTTTCACTTTCACATATTTCATCTATAAATAATTGGGATCTGGTAGATACTTTTATTCCGTATGTTTGGTGAGAATATTTTTATACGAGAAATAGGGAATTACTCTATTCACTGGTATACTCAAATAATCTCTGGGAAAGACGTATTTCTATTATGACTACTTTTTACTTTCTCAGACAAAAAGATTTCAAAGACACCATACAAATATCTCAAATCCTTTTACATGACACCCATGATCTTATTCATAAAGCAACTGGTTGGATGCTCAGAGAGATAGGCAAGCGCGATGTTGAGGTCCTCAGAAAGTTCCTCAGAGCACACGCCGCAGTGATGCCCCGCACGGAACTTCGGTATGCCATTGAAAAGCTTGATGAAGACGAGCGTCAGTATTGGCTGACCGTCAGAAGAGAATCAGCTGCTTAAACAGATAAGCCCTTGATTACTCAAGGGCTTATCTTCTGAAAGTTCTTCAGACTTAGTTGATCGAGTCGATAACCGAGTTCAAGGTTGCAGAAGGTCGCATGACCTTCACAATCTTGGCTGCATCAGGCTTGTAGTAGCCACCGATATCGGCAGGCTTGCCCTGAACTGCGATGAGCTCGGCAACGATGGTCTCTTCCTGAGAAGCGAGAGCTTCTGCAATGGGAGCAAAGATTGCTGCAAGCTCTGCATCATCGGTCTGCTGGGCCAATTCCTGTGCCCAGTAGAGAGCAAGGTAGTAGTGGCTGCCGCGGTTGTCGATGGTGCCAACCTTGCGTCCAGGTGAGCGGTCTTCTTCGAGGAAGGTTCCGGTTGCACGGTCCAGGGTGCTGGAGAGCACGAGGGCCTTCTTGTTTCCGGTGGTGTCGGAGAGGTGCTCAAGCGACGCAGCGAGTGCGAAGAATTCACCGAGTGAATCCCAACGCAGGAAGTTCTCTTCCACCAACTGCTGCACGTGCTTAGGAGCAGAACCACCGGCACCGGTCTCGAAGAGTCCACCACCGTTAAGCAGAGGAACGATCGAGAGCATCTTGGCGCTGGTGCCCACCTCAAGGATGGGGAACAGGTCAGTGTTGTAGTCGCGGAGCACGTTACCGGTCACCGAGATGGTGTCCTCACCCTTGCGGATGCGAGCCAGTGAGTACTTGGTTGCCTCTGCAGGAGCCATGATCTCAATGGTCAAGCCAGTGGTGTCATAGTCCTTGAGGTAGGTCTTGACCTTGGCAATGATCTGAGCATCGTGAGCACGCTTCTCGTCCAACCAGAAGATGGCAGGAGTGTTGCTGGCACGTGCTCGGGTCACAGCAAGCTTGACCCAGTCACGAATAGGAATGTCCTTGGCCTGGGTTGCACGCCAGATGTCACCCTTGTGAACGTTGTGAGTGATGAGGACGTCACCTGCAGCGTTGACGATGTCAACGCGACCGTCGGCAGCAATCTCAAAGGTCTTGTCGTGGCTGCCGTATTCCTCGGCTGCCTGTGCCATCAGACCCACGTTAGGAACGGTACCGATAGTTGCAGGGTCGAGGGGACCGTTGGCAATAACGTCTTCGATAGTCGCCTGGTAAACACCAGCGTAGGAAGAGTCAGGAATGACGGCAAGAGTGTCGTCTTCGCCGCCGTCAACGCCCCACAGCTTTCCACCGTTACGAACCAGTGCGGGCATCGATGCGTCGACGATCACGTCGGAGGGAACGTGGAGGTTCGTGATGCCCTTGTCGCTGTTGGTGTAGCTCAGACGAGGACCTGCAGCGATTGCTGCGGTGAAGTCAGCAGCAATCTGGTCACCACCAGCAACCTCAGACAAGCCAGCAAGGATTGAACCGAGTCCGTCGTTGGGGGTCAGGCCTGCTGCTTCAAGAGCAGCACCGTGCTTGGCGAAGACCTCTGCGAAGTAGGCCTTGACCACGTGGCCGAACATGATGGGGTCGCTGACCTTCATCATGGTTGCCTTGAGGTGGACGGAGTAGAGAACGTCATCAGCAGCTGCCTGCTTGAGGGTTTCTGCCAAGAAAGCATCGAGAGCAGATGCTGACATGAAGGTGGAGTCAACGATTTCACCCTCGAGGACGTTCAAACCTGACTTGAGAACCGTCTCGGTGCCGTCTGCAGCAGTGAAGCGAATGCTGAGGGTGTCCGCAGCGGGAATGACAACTGACTTCTCGTTGGAGAAGAAGTCATCGTGGCCCATGGTTGCAACGCGGGTCTTGGAACCGGCTGCGAAAGGCTTGTTGACGTGTGGGTGCTTGCGAGCGTATGCCTTCACCGAGAGAGGCGCACGGCGGTCGCTGTTTCCTTCACGGAGAACAGGGTTTACAGCTGAGCCCTTGATGCGGTCGTAACGAGCACGTGCTTCGCGCTCTTCGTCAGTGGAAGCATCTTCGGGGTAGTCAGGAACGTCGTAGCCAGCAGCCTGAAGTTCAGCGATTGCTGCCTTGAGCTGAGGGATCGAAGCCGAGATGTTGGGAAGCTTGATGATGTTGGCTTCTGGCTTGGTCGCCAGCTGGCCGAGCTCCTTGAGTGCGTCGGAGACCTTCTGGTCTTCCTTGAGGCGCTCGGGGAATGCAGAAAGGATGCGACCAGAGAGCGAGATGTCACGGGTTTCGATGGAAACGTCAGCAGCCTTCGCGTATGCCTGAACAATCGGCAGGAAGGACGCAGTTGCTAGCGCAGGCGCCTCATCGGTGTGGGTGTAGACAATGGTCGAATCGTTCACGTACATGCCATTCTTCGTGGGATTAGGGCTTAGAAAACTCAACCCAAAGTCTACCGGAAAATCGAAAGTATCTTGATGTCGAGCTACTTTTCCTTGCGGGCCATGTTAAGCACAGATCACACTCGAGACATTGAAGCGAAATGAAAGTTGTTCCTGCTTATACGGGTAAAGGCTGGAACGCTGTTTCTTTCATTCGGAATGACACAACCGCAGCGACAGCAAAAGCTGCCATAAAGTACACAGCCATGAGGGCGGTCAGACCCTCAAGCGCCAAGAAGGTTGCAATCATTGGGCCAGTACCGCCAAACACGGCCATAGTGAGGGCCCAAACCAAGCCAAAGGCACTTCCTCTGAGCGCAACCGGGTATCTGTCAAGCAAACTTGCCTGGACTGAGCCCGAGAGTGCTGCGAGTGGAACAGATAACAAGATTGCAGCAAGGTACACACGCCAATCTTGGGTTGCGTCCCACAACAAAAGAGCACCAGGAATAGTGAGTACCAAGAAACCGACACTGCCCATCAAGAGAACAGGTCGGCGGCCAATTTTGTCCGTCAAGCCACCAAAGAACAGAGTGAGCAATCCCAGGGTGACAAGTCCTGCCATATTCGCGCCAAAGGCGGCCTGCGAATTTGCACCAAGCAAGCTGACAATAGAAGGGAAACTTGTCACCAGGACAAAGAACGGCAGAGAGACCGCAGCACCAAGAAGAACCGTTTCCAAGACAAGGCGCTTGTGCTTACTCCAGAGAGTTCTCACCGGGTGGGGATCAGGCACGTGATCTTTAGACAACGTTTCAACAGCTTGGCGGCGAATGATGAGAGCTGCAAACCCAAGGACTCCACCGAACAAGAACGGGATGCGCCAGCCGAAGGATGACATTTGTTCACTTGTGAGCATGTTGGTCAGCACGAGGCCAAATATGGAGCCAAAGAGAGTTCCCAGCGTCACCGTAGAAATATAAACGGAGACGAACAGTCCGCGCCGTTGAGTAGTGGCACTCTCAGCAAGGAATGTTAATGCTGCGCTCGTCTCAGCGCCCAAAGCAAGCCCCTGGGCCAAACGCATCACAACGAGCCAAACAGCTGCCCACAGTCCAATTTGTGCCGAGGTTGGTGCTAAACCAATCAACGCGCTTGCCAACGCAACGATAGAAACAGTCACAGTCAAGGCTGTGGTTCGACCTAATTTGTCCGTAATTCGGCCAAGCGTGACGCTTCCTAATGGCCGAGCAATAAAACCTAGAGAGAAGACCGCGAAGGTAGACAGCAGTCCGGCAAGGGGATCATCTGATGGGAAAAATTGTGAAGAGAAAAAAATCGCGAAAGTCGCATATACCGACCAGTCGTACCACTCAACGACGTTCCCTGCTGAAGCCGCAAGAAGAGCACGGCGCATCCTCTGCTTTTCACTGATTTCCATATTCCAGGCCCGTGATCAGAAGAGGGAATGCTTACTTAGTGATACGAATTTGGTGGGTGTAAGTGTCGTCTTCGTTGTGAGTAGTGATCACTTCGCCCTGAACTCCTGCATACGCACCGGTGCCACCCACGATTGCGCGAGATACAGGCTCGTTCTTTTCCAGCTTGGTAGCTGAAGGAACGTAGTAGGAGATACCCATGACGGTAATTTCGCCATCAGGAAGATCGAAAACTGCGTTGAGAAGTCGCTCTTCGCGCTCGGGGTGGGTTCCCTGACCGAGCTGACCAACCTTAGTCATGGTGCCGAGCATCTCACCGTATGGCTTGCCATCCTTGGTGAGAGGGGATTCGAATACAGACATGTCTCCAAGATCTCCCTCAGTGTTGAGGTCGAGTGCGTGGATGTTTGAGACTCCGGCAGGGTGGGTCAACGTGATGACCTCGGGCTCCTGAGCACATCCGGTGAGGACCAGAAGTGAAAAAATCCCAGCAAGTGCGAGTGCGAAGTACTTCTTCACGATTTCCCCTAGATGTGTGAATGGAGCTTGAGAAAAAACATGGTGGCGTGTGAGGGATTCGAACCCCCGAATGCTGAGCAGTCTGATTTACAGTCAGATCCCTTTGGCCGCTTGGGTAACACGCCATCGCACATCTTCGTGATTACTCACGACTAAGTGCCCCTCAACATTACCGGCACAACGCCATAGTTGAAAATCCTCGCGAAGCTAGTTACTGGTCGGAACCTTACTTGCGTACTCATTGGCCTTATTTGCCACGTCCACCATGTACTTCGGCACTTGGTTATAACCAAAGACTGCATCCTGCCAACCCTGCGCAGTGGAGAGGTCTCCGCCGGAATAGCAGAGGTAACGACCTGCTGCGAGGGCAGCGTCATCGATGTTCTGGCCATCCTCATTGCCATCGTTGTTTCCGTCGTTGTGCCATGCGGCCCAGGTCGGCGGAACAATCTGCATGGGTCCCACTGCTCGGTCAAACTCTGCGGTTCCATCGAAGTTGCCGTCGTCGAAGTCAGGTAATGCTTTGGTGTCGTTCTTCCCATCGAGTGGGATTCCATAGATGGGTTCAGACATGTTGCCATTGGGAAGGATCTTGCCGCCAAAGATGGTGCCGTGATGAGATTCCACCCAACCAATGCCAGCCAAGGTGTTCCAGGACAGATGACATTCAGGGTCAACAACAGATAAGCCAATGGCAACCCCGGCATAAGCCGTGAGTGCGCGCTCTGGTATTCCGGTTTGCTGGGACGTTTCTTTCACCCAGGTGGGATCAGGAAGTTCCGCAATTGCTGTGTGGGCAAGTTGATCGAGCGTGAGTCCCTCAACATGTGGCGGGGTGGCCAGAACGGGAGCGAATGGTCCCTCTTCACCAACTGTGGTTCCCCCTGCACTACAGGAAACAAAACCCCACGTGGCAACACCAATCACCGCAATCACGATGAGTGTGCGGTTCCGTCGAACTTTCTTAGATGCCATCTCTATCCATTCTCTAAGCCCCGGCTGACAATCAGCCGAGGACGGGCTGGATAACATGGACTCATGGCTGATTCATCATTTGACGTAGTAAGCAAGGTCGACAAAATGGAGACCGATAACGCCCTCAACCAGGCAATCAAAGAGGTTGAGCAGCGTTACGACTTCAAGAACGTCGGCGCCTCCATTGAGTGGAGCGGCGAGAAGGTCCTCATGAAGGCCAACTCAGAAGAGCGCGTGAAGGCAATCCTCGAAGTATTTGAAGCAAAGCTGATCAAGCGTGGCATCTCCCTGCGCAGCCTGGACGCTGGCGACCCCTTCCCCTCGGGTAAGGAATTCCGCATCGAAGCCAAGATGAAAGAAGGCATCGACCAGGAGAACGCCAAGAAGGTCACCAAGCTGATCCGCGACGAAGGACCCAAGTCGGTCAAGTCACAAATCCAGGGTGACGAAGTTCGCGTCTCATCCAAGAGCCGTGACGACCTGCAGGCAACCATGGCCCTGCTCAAGGGAGCAGACCTTCCCGTTGCACTCCAGTTTGTGAACTTCCGCTAACAACTAGCAAACAAGTAAGGCCCGCCACTGGCGGGCCTTACTTCGTTAACGCAGATCTACTTGAAACCGAGAACTTCTTCGCCCCACGCTTTGCGAATGTCGCCGTCGGGGTCATTCTCGATGGTGTCAGTTCCGTTGATAATCAACGTGGTGCGAGTGTTTTCGTCATAGCGAGGCCAGGAAAGTTCTTCACCTGTTTCACTGTCGATGGTGACCGGGTCTGCAGTTCGAGCAAAGCTCAACCAGCGAGCCATCATTCGACCAGAGATGATCTTGGCTTCCTTGAGGCCGCCGAGACGGAACTGGAGTGCCTTCTTCTCCGAGAGCTTGTCGGGCAGGGTGCCAAAGACGTAAGGGAGCTCGGTTGCATGGCTGGCTCCGATGCCGAGAAGTTTCATGAGAGGCGGGGCCTGGTCGAAGCGATACATCCAGGTGGGGGCAACCTTTGAATGAGCTTCAGCAACCCAAATAGAGGGCATGCGGAATCCTGCATCACGGGCAATCTCCATGCCACCCTTTTGCTTCGGGAAGTCCGGATATTCCGCGATGATGCCAGGCTCGAGATCTTTGAGCTTGGGATTGTCCTTGGCTACGAGTTCAAACATCTCATTGATGGAGGATTCACTAATCGGCATCAAAGGAGACTTCATCATCTTGAACAGGGCTGCTTCGTCATGGTTAGTACCAATGATCAACGGAACCTTGATCTGTTTACCCGCGCGGAAGGCCGCCACGGGATAACCCGGGATCAAGTCCCCGTCCACGATGGGAGCAAAGGCAACTGTTCCAGGCCAGGTGGTTGCCACATGGTCAAGAAGATTCGTGGTCTGCTTGGCCAGCGTGACTGCATCAATCTCACGCAAGCGCTTGGCAGCATCTTTTGCCTCTACCCCGATTAAATCGAGATATGCCTGTGCGACGAGTGCAGCACGCTCTGGCTTGTAGACACTGGTTGCCGGTGAGCTCTCGGCAATTGCACGATGAAAGAGTCCCTCGGCAGAAGGCATAGTCATCAAGGTGGTGACACAACCTGCCCCAGCTGATTCCCCAAAGACGGTGACGTCGTCTGGGTTTCCCCCAAAGGCAGCAATGTTGTCTTTGACCCAGTTCAGGGCAAGAACGATGTCGCGCATTCCGAGGTTGGAGTCGAAAGGATCAGCTGGGTCGCTGAACGAGGTGAAATCTAGAAAGCCCAGCGCACCAAGGCGGTAGTTGATCGTGACAATGACAACATCGCCGGTCTCGGCGAGCGCCCGTCCGTTATACACAGCCTGTGCGGAGAAGCCGATGAAATACGCCCCACCATGCAACCAGAACATGACAGGACGTTGACGAGTGTCCCCCTCTGCACGAGGGGGTGCCCAGATGTTGAGATTCAGGCAGTCTTCATCAATCTTGACTCCGACCGGAAGAGGGATGACCTTGGTGGGTTCTTGGGGTGCGGCATTGCCAAACTCAATGGCGTCGCGAATACCGGTCCATGGCTCCACGGGAAGCGGGGCTTTCAGACGCAGTTCCCCAACTGGAGGCTTGGCATAGGGGATGCCGAGCCAGCGGTGGGTATTGCCATCGCGGGAACCGCGAACAATCCCCGCCTTGGTGGTGACGAGAAGTGTGGGGTCTGCGAATGCGTCCATAGTTCTAAAGGTATGCCTTAAGCCAGCGGGTGAGTTCATCGAATGCGTGTGCTCTGACCGGGCGCGCAGACAGAACCACGTCATGCATGGCCCCCTCAATTCGGGAGAGGGTGATGAGCTTGCCCAGCTGGTGGACGCGGGCCGCCACGATGTTCACATCGATGGCAATGTCTGCCCTCTTCATATCTGGGCTCCACTTGGGAACCAACAGGCTTCTCGTGGAGAGCCAGGTGAAGACGGGTTCTTGGATATCCAGACCAGCAGCAACTTGGGCATGACCGGTGAGAATGGCGTTCAGCCAAGCAGGACGAACAGGGAAACCGTGCTCGGGTCGCCAGTCGTAATTGAATTCCCACTCACCGTCTTTGTTCTTGTCCACGGTGCGAGAGTAGAAACCAAAGTCAATGCTGGGCATCTGCGCTTTGGGATTAATCCTGGTTCCTGCACGAAGCATGGGGGCAACTAGTGCTCTGGCTGCAGCAGTGAGCTGGTATTCCAGCCACGGGCTATTGAGCACTAGAGCATCTGCACGACCAGGATTCCTATTTGCCCACAGGCTGAAGACTAAGCCTCCCGTGGAGTGACCCATCAAGACGAGCTTGCGACCTTCGAGTGCTTTGTCGTTGGCTCCCGACTTCTTAGAGCCATGACCCATTACTTGAAGTGCTGCTTCGATGTCTTCGTCGTAATCTGCGAGGTTGTCGATGAAGCCCTCGGATTGGCCGGGGCGAATACTGCGGCCATACTTGCGCAGATCGAGAGCATAGAACTGGGCTCCTTGAGAACGCCAATACTCTGCCAAGTTCTTCTGGAAGAAGTAGTCAGACCAGCCATGGATATAGAGCACGTCCGTATTGGTTGCGTACTGTGCTGACTTCCCCAGCATCTTTTTGAAGAAGGTGGGCGTTGTGGGAGCAGGTGCCTTCACAATCGTGGCAACGACGGGACCTTCAGAATCTGGAGCAAGGTCGAGCGTCGCTTGCAGATAACCGTCGCCTACAACGTCCGGTTTCCAGGTCACATTCTTTTCCACATTTCCATTCTGACCTATGAAATATGTTGTGTGACTGTGAACCCAGCCAATAGCATCAGAACTGAGGAAATCCTCAGGAAATTTGGCTGCGAACTATCATTTTCGATAGTGAAAGCACATTATTGCCACAGATTTCGCATCTATAAAGGAAAATCATGACCGAATCACCACTCCTTCACCCTGCTGACAACGCCAGCGTCCGCGAAGCTGATACCAGTAATGTCTTTCACTCCTGGTCAGCACAAGGCACTCTCGCGCCTTTCGTCATTGCCGGAGGTAAGGGTGCTCACGTCTGGGATTACGAAGGCAACACCTACCTCGACTTCTCCTCCATGCTGGTCAACGTCAACATTGGTCACCAACACCCCAAGGTGATCGAAGCCATCAAGGCACAGGCTGATGTGCTCACCACAGTGGCACCAGCTCACGCCAACAACATTCGTGCCCTCGCTGCCCAGAAGATTCTTTCTCACACCCCCACAGGCTTCGAGAAGGTGTTCTTCACTAACGGTGGTGCTGATGCGAACGAGAACGCTATTCGTATGGCACGTCTGCACACCGGCCGTGACAAGGTCATTTCGTTCTACCGCAGCTACCACGGCAATACCGGTGCAGCAATTGTCTCCACTGGTGACTGGCGCCGTATTCCTAACGAATACGCACGTGGTCACAAGCACGTCTTTGGCCCCTACCTTTACCGCACCGAATACTGGGCAACCACCCCTGAGCAGGAAACCGAACGTGCCCTGCACTTCCTCGAGCGCACCATTCAAGCAGAAGGCTCTGCAAGTATTGCGGCCTTCCTGATTGAATCCGTTCCCGGCACTGCAGGCATCCTGACTCCCCCACCCGGATACCTCAAGGGTGTTCGTGCTCTGGCAGATAAGTACGGCATTATTCTCATCTTGGATGAGGTCATGGCTGGCTTTGGTCGCACCGGTGAATGGTTCGCCTTCAACGCGTTCGACGTGGTTCCTGACCTCATCACCTTCGCCAAGGGCGTGAACTCTGGTTACATCCCCGTTGGTGGTGTGATTATCAACAACGAGCTCGCTCACGCGTTCGATGAGCGCGTCTTCCCCGGTGGTCTTACCTACTCTGGCCACCCACTGGCCATGGCCAGCATCGTGGCCACCATCGAAGCGATGGAAGAAGAGAAGATCGTCGAGAACTCCAAGATGATCGGTGAGAAGGTTTTGGGCCCCGGCCTGAACGCGCTCAAGGACAAGCACCAGATCATCGGTGACGTCCGTGGTTCAGGTGTGTTCTGGGCTGTTGAGTTCGTGACCAACCGAGACACCAAGGAACCCGTGGACGCTGCCTGGATGGGCAAGCTCAAGGCTGCACTCTTGGCTCACAAGCTTCTGCCCTTCATGGCTGATAACCGTCTCCACGTTGTGCCACCATGCGTCGTCACTGAAGACGAAGCTCGTGAAGGTCTCGCCATCATTGATGCTGTTCTCACGGAGCTGAGCTAGCGCCTCAAGAGGCACAGTCATGGCTGTCAGCTACACAACCGAGGTTCTCGGTGAAGGCAACCATGCTTCTTTACTGATTCCAGAGTGGGTTCTCACTGAACTCCACGCCAATAAGCGTGCTCCGCTGAAGGTCACCATCAATGGCCACACTTACCAAAGCACTGCGGTGGGTGTTGCCGGAGAATGCCGAGTCGTCTTCCCTCAGAAAGAACGACTGGCAGCAGGAGCGTCCTCAGGTGAGACAGTCACCGTGCATCTCGAGCTTGATGCCGGTTACCGAGAAGTCGAAATGCCAGAAGAGCTTCTGACAGCTCTATCCCAGGCGCACCTTGAGGATGCCTTTGCCCAGTTGAGCTATTCCATGCGCAAAGAATTCGCGCGCTCAGTCAGAGAGGCCAAAGCGGCAGATACAAAGTCACGTCGTGTGCACAAAGCCATCGAGAAAATCACCGGCTTGGCATAAAGAAACCCCCTCCGCAGGAGGGGGTTTCTTTTGTGAACTGAGCGATTATCCGAATCGACCGGAGATGTAGTCCTCAGTTGCCTGAACGTGAGGGTTCTCAAAGATCGTGGTGGTGTCATCGAACTCGATGAGCTTTCCAGGTTCACCAGTGCCAGCAATGTTGAAGAAGGCGGTCTTGTCAGAGACACGTGAAGCCTGCTGCATGTTGTGGGTCACGATGACGATGGTGTACTTCGCCTTGAGCTCATCAATGAGGTCTTCAATTGCGAGGGTGGAGATGGGGTCCAGAGCCGAGCAAGGCTCATCCATCAGAATGACCTCGGGTGAAACTGCGATCGCACGAGCAATACACAGACGCTGCTGCTGACCGCCGGAGAGACCAGAACCAGGAAGGTTCAGACGGTCCTTGACCTCTTTCCAGAGGTTGGCACCCTTGAGTGACTTCTCAACCAAGTGCTCAGCATCTGACTTTGACATCTTCTTGTTGTTGAGCTTCACGCCAGCGAGAACGTTGTCGGCAATCGACATGGTGGGGAAAGGGTTGGGGCGCTGGAACACCATGCCCACCTGGCGACGAACCAATACGGGGTCCACGTCAGCGTCATAGAGGTTCTTGCCGTCAATCATGACTTCACCCTCAACGCGAGCACCGGGGATGACCTCGTGCATGCGGTTCAGGGTGCGGAGGAAGGTGGACTTGCCACAACCGGAAGGGCCAATGAAGGCGGTGACGGTGCGGGGCTCGATGGTGAGCGAAACGTCTTCGACGGCCTTGAACTTGCCGTAGTACACGTTGAGGTCTTTGACTTCGATGCGCTTAGACACGAGATTTCCTTCTTCGGTGGGGTGAAACTTAGCGGAGGCCCTTGGGAGCCAAAAGCTTAGATACGAGGCGGGCAATGAGGTTGAGGGCCATCACGATAAAGATCAGCACAAGTGCACCAGTCCAGGCGCGGTCAATGTATGCCTGAGCATCTGAGCCTTGGCTGGCGTACTGGGTGTAGACAAAGACGGGCAGGGTAGCCATGCGGTCTGAGAACAGGTTGTAGTTCATGCTCGTGCTCATACCCACGATGATGAGCAGCGGTGCGGTCTCACCGATGATGCGAGAGATGGAGAGCATCACACCGGTGATAATTCCACCGATGGCAGTGGGGATGACAATCTTCACGATGGTGAGCCACTTGGGAACACCGAGGGCGTAGGACGCCTCACGCAGTTCGTTAGGAACAAGCTTGAGCATTTCCTCGGTGGAACGAACCACCACAGGAATCATGAGGATCGAGAGAGCAACAGCGCCACCGATACCAAAGCGGATGCCGGGGCCCAAGACAATCGCGAACAACGCGAAGGCAAACAGACCAGCCACGATCGAGGGAATACCGGTCATCACGTCCACGAAGAAGGTGATGGCGCGAGCTAGACGGCCGGTGCCGTATTCAACCAAGTAGATGGCGGTCATGATTCCAATAGGAACCGAAATGATTGTTGCTGCGAGGGTGATTTCGAGGGTTCCCATGATGGCGTGAAGACCACCACCACCTTCACCGACGACGTTACGCATAGAAGAGCTGAAGAAGGTGGCATCGAGGCGAGGAAGACCGTTGACAAATGCCGTGGAGACGAGCGAAACCAGAGGCAACAGCGCAACGATGAACGCGGTGGTGACCAAGCCCGTAGCGAGGCGGTCAGAGGCCTTACGGCGACCTTCCACAATGCGCGAGAGCACGTAGGACAGAAGGACAAACAAAATTGCCGAGACAAAAACGGCAGCAACAATGTTGAAGCCTTCAGAAATCCCTGCGGCAGAAAGAACAGCAAAGATTCCAAACGCAACCAGCGCACTCACGCCAGCAGTGATCCACATCACTGTCTTGGACAGGTGACGTGCACTTGTGGGTCCGGGGACAACGAGGGCGGACATTAGTTTGCTCCCGAGAATGCCTTGCGGCGGTTGATCACCATACGAGCAAGTGAGTTCACCAGCAGTGTGATGAGGAACAAAATCAAACCAGTTGCGATCAGCACGTTCACGCCGAGGTCGTGTGCCTCGGGGAAGTTCAACGCAATGTTGGCAGCAATCGTGGTGGGGTTCTGAGACTGAATCAGTGCGAACGAAATAATCACGGAAGGCGAAAGCACCATGGCCACAGCCATGGTCTCACCGAGTGCACGACCGAGACCCAACATGGTGGCAGAGATGATGCCGGGACGACCAAAGGGAAGCACAGCAACCTTGATCATTTCCCAGCGGGTAGCACCGAGAGCCAGAGCAGCTTCTTCGTGCAGACGAGGAGTCTGCAGGAAGATCTCGCGAGAAAGAGCGGTGATGATCGGGAGGATCATGACGGCCAGCACTACGGCCACGGTCAAGATGCTGCGACCGGTACCGGAAACGGGGCCGGCGAAGAGGGGAATCCAACCCAGGTTGTCCACCAACCAGGAGTAGAACGGCTGCACAGCAGGAGCCAGAACAGTGATGCCCCACAGGCCAAAGACAACCGAAGGAACAGCGGCCAGCAGGTCAATGACATAACCCAAGCCCTGAGCAAGTTTGCGGGGGGCGAAGTGAGAGATGAAGAGTGCGATACCAATTGCGAAGGGAAGAGCAATCACGAGTGCGAGGGCGGCAGCCCAGATTGTTCCGAAGACCAATGGAATGACATAGGTCCAGAAACCTTGTCCGTCATTGACATCTGCGGGGTCTGCGAGGAACGCAGGAAGACTTTGTGCCACCAAGAAGATGGCAACTGCAGCAAGCACGGCGAGGATAAGAGATCCTGCGACAAGGCTAGAGGTAGAGAAGACTTTGTCTCCCATACGACCAGGAGCTTTAGCCTGGGTCGATTCCTGAACTTCGATAGCCACGAGTCATTCCTACTGCAATTAAGGGGATTGGGGTAATGCTCGGCTCAGAAAATCATAAAGATTTCTGAGCCGAGCATCGAAAGGTGTTACTTGATTGCTGAGACGATGGCGAGGGCCTTCTTGGAAGTCGTCGCATCGAGAGGGGCGGAACCAGCTGATGCTGCTGCATCTGCCTGACCCTGCTCGCTCAGGATGTACTCGAAGTAAGGCTTGACCAGGTCAGCTACACCAGCTTCTGCGTACTCGTTGCAACCGATCAGGTAAGAAACCAGAACGATGGGGTAGTGAGTTGCATCGGTGGTGGTGCGGTCGATCTTGATCGCCATGTCGGACGCGTCGCGGCCATCTACAGCTGAACCGTCTGCAACAACTGCTGCAGCTGCCTCAGGGGTGTACTTGATGAACTTGTCGCCCACCTTGATGTTTGCAACAGAAAGCTTTCCAGCCTTCGAAGCGTCTGCGTAACCAATGGTTCCGGTACCGTTCTTGACTGCGTCAACAACACCCGAGGTGCCCTGTGCGCCTTCACCGGTCTGGAAGGGGAATGGGTCAGCAGGCTTCTCGATTGCCCAGTCAGCCTTAGCGGTCTGGAAGAGGTAGTCAGAGAAGTTCTTGGTGGTACCCGAGTCGTCCGAGCGGTGTACTGCAGTGATTGCAGTTGCAGGAAGCTTGGCCTTGGGGTTGAGTGCAACGATTGCTGGGTCGTTCCAGGTGGTGATTGCACCGGAGAAGATCTTCGCAATGGTGGATGCGTCGAGGTTCAGGTCAGTTACGCCATCAACGTTATAGATAACGGCGATGGGAGAGATGTACGCAGGAACCTCGAATGGGAGGGTGCCAGCTGCACAAGCTGCGAAGGGAAGAGCGAGCTCTTCGTCTTTGAGGTAAGAGTCAGAACCAGCGAAGTTAGATCCACCAGCAATGAAGGTCTCGCGACCAGCACCGGAGCCGGAGGGGTCGTACGTGATGGTGACACCAGGGTTAGCGGTCTGGAATGCAGCGATCCATGCTTCCTGAGCAGAGCCCTGGCTGGATGCGCCTGCACCGACGAGAGTTCCCTCGAGGCTGCTCACTGCTGAATCTGACGAACCAGATTCATTTGCTGCACAGGAACTGAGAGCGAGAGCAGCGGTAGCTGCAACTGCAATAGCTGCCATAGGGCGGCTGAAACGCGTGATGTTCACGTGAAATCCTTTCAGGATTTTTTCTCTTGGTGTGTGGACTCTTACTGAATCCTGAGTTCAGAGTAAGTGGGCTGGGTGACGTTGAGGCACACACAAGGTGAACAACAGGTGAACGCTTGCAAGCCTTCTGGTTTAACGCAAAAAGCCCCGGAAAACCGGGGCTTTTGAGCAAAGAATTTATTCTTCAGCGCCGAGCTCAGGAGCCCATTCACCTGTCGAGAGATACATCACCTTACGGGCGATAGAAATCGCGTGATCAGAGAAACGCTCGTAGTAGCGGCTTGCCAAGGTTGCATCCACGGTGTCCATGTTGGTTCCAGCCCAGGTGTCAGAAAGAACCTTGTCGAAAACAGAAAGGTGGAGGGCGTCGATCTTGTCATCCAAGTCACGGATCGTGTCAACGTGCTTGAGCTGCTGAGTCTTCAACATCTTGATCAACTTCTCAGCAATCTTGATATCGATTTCACCCATCTCAGTAAAGGTTGTTCGCAAACCCTTAGCAATAACCTTCTCAGGGAAGCGGTAACGAGTGAGCTGAGCAAGATGTTCAGCCATGTCACCCATGCGCTCGAGCGATGCGCTCATTCGCAATGCGCTCACCACGACACGGAGGTCGCGAGCTACCGGCTGTTGGCGGGCAAGAATCTGAATTGCGAGCTCATCCAGGGTGAGAGCAAGTTCATCAATACGCGCATCTTCTTCAATGACCTGTTCGGCCAGAGAAATATCGCTGTTCTGGAATGCAGTGGTGGCTTTACGCATTGCCTCGGCAACGAGCTCGGCGATCTCTACAAGACGCTGCTGAACTTCGTGAAGTTCTTGCTGAAACACATCGCGCATGTGAATTCCTTTAAGTCGTAGTGGTCAACTGCTATTCCAGTAAGCCGTGTGACGGTAACGCCCGGTTGTCAGAAAGGTTAACGGAAATGGTTAGTCAGGTGAACAGTTGACTTTTCAACCCTACTCCTGCGGTTTTTCTTTTTGAGCGAAGGTATTCGTGGGTTAGCGTTAGAGCATCATGTCGGCATCGGTTGTATTGCTTGCTCTCGGAGTTGGAGCGGTCGCGGGTGCGGCCATAGTCCTGCTCATCATCTGGGTTGTGCGCCAGCGTGAAATAGAAGAGGAAAAAACCTCCAACGACATTCCTAAAGGCGTTGCTCTTCTCATCAAGAAGCTTGATGGTGCTGTGTTTATCACCGACAAATCTCTCAACGTTCTTGCCGCCTCTGAAGGTGCGAGCAAACTCTCTCTCGTTGCACAAGGACGAATCCTTATTCCAGAGTTGGTCACACTCGCAGAACAAGCATCGGCGGGTAAAGATTCCCGTCGTGAAGACTTCGAGATTTCTCGTGGTCCACTCGGAGATGCAACACAAACCATCACAGCGCATGCCTCTCCCTTCCGGTCGCGGTTTGTTCTCGTGACAGTGATTGACCGTGGAGAATTTCTTCGTCTTGACGAGATCCGCCGCGAATTCGTAGCGAACGTGAGCCATGAGCTGAAAACTCCCATTGCGTCTGTAGGTCTTCTGGCAGAAGCCCTTCAGGAAGCAGCTGACGACCCTGAAATGGTGCGCCACTTTGCAGAACGCCTCACGAGTGAGGCTGAACGCCTAGGTTCCATCACCCGCGAGATCATCGAACTTTCCCGGCTTCAAGGCGAGGGAGCGCTTGCTGAGTTTGAGCCCATAACCGTGCAATCCATCATCGACAAAGCAGTTGACCAGAACCGCGTCGTGGCGAAAGCAAAACAGATCAAATTGGTCTCAGGTGGAGAACTAGACGCGGTGATTTATGGCGACGGGGCTCGCCTTGTCGTTGCACTCAATAACCTCATTGCCAACGCGGTTCACTACTCTCCCGAAAACTCTCAGGTGGGAATCGGTGCTGTTCGTCGCGACTCCTTTATTGAGATTGCTGTCACTGACCAGGGCATCGGAATGACCAAGGAAGAAGTTGAACGCGTCTTTGAGCGTTTCTACCGAACCGACCAAGCACGTTCACGTTCAACTGGGGGAACTGGCTTGGGCCTGAGCATTGTGAAGCACATCGTTTCCAACCACGGTGGAGATATCCGGGTGTGGTCAGCACCTGGCAAGGGTTCCACCTTCACCATCCGTATTCCTGAAGCAGAAACTCCTGGAAAGGACACCTCCGCGTGACCCGCATCCTGCTCGTTGAAGACGAAAGCTCCCTGAGTGAACCTCTCTCCTTCCTCCTTGGCCGTGAAGGCTTTGAAGTTGAGATCGCTGAGGACGGCCAACTCGCCCTCGACATCTTTGCCAACGGTAACTTCGACATCATCCTGCTCGACCTGATGATCCCCAAGGTCCCCGGCAATGAAGTGTGCCGCCAGATTCGCACCACCTCCAACATCCCCATCATCATGCTCACCGCTAAGGACACAGAGGTGGACAAAGTTGTGGGTCTGGAACTGGGCGCTGACGACTACGTCACCAAGCCCTACTCCACTCGTGAGTTGCTGGCCCGAATCAAGGCTGTCCTGCGTCGCAACGTCAAGGACGAAGTTCAGGACGATGACGGAGTCATTGAGATCGCAGGTATCCGTCTCGATGCTGATCGTCACACCCTCCACGTTCAGGGAGCCCTCGTGGCAACCCCGCTTAAAGAGTTCGAGCTCCTCGAATACCTCATGAGCAATGTGGGGCGTGTGCTCACTCGTGGTCAACTCATTGACCGCGTCTGGGGAACTGACTACTACGGCGACACCAAAACCCTTGATGTGCACATCAAGCGTTTGCGCTCCAAGATTGAAGCAGACCCAGCTGAGCCTGTGCACCTCGTCACGGTGCGTGGTCTGGGATATCGCTTCGACGCCTAAATCGGCACTCGCGTTATGCGGGGGCGATCTCTGAAATCAGCTGCTCAATGCGTGCACGAATGTTGTCGCGGATAGGGCGAACAGCTTCGATGCCCTGGCCTGCTGGGTCGTCCAGTTCCCAGTCTTCGTAGCGCTTACCTGGGTAGAACTTGCAGGTGTCACCACAACCCATAGTGATCACAACATCGCTCGCTTGCACTGCATCATCGGTGAGGATCTTGGGGGTGTTGTGAGCAATGTCGATGCCCTCTTCGAGCATGGCTTCAACAGCAACAGCGTTGATGGTGTCCTTGGGCGCAGATCCTGCGGAGAGAACCTCAACACGGTCTCCGGCAAGGGCCTGGAGGTAACCGGCAGCCATTTGTGAACGTCCAGCGTTGTGAACACAAACAAAAAGGACGGTGGGTTTCGTTGTCATGAGAAAACTTTCGTGTGGTTAGTCAGTGCAGCAGGAATCAGAAGATGAGACAGGCCCCAGGTTCAAGGCCAACAAAATATTGGTGGCAGCAGGAGTGAGTGAGAAATATGCCCACTTCCCTTTCTGGCTGCGGTTGAGAAGTCCGGCATCAACCAACAGTTTCATGTGATGGCTCACGGTGCTCTGCGCCAAGTTGGTGTCAGGAGTGAGATCACAGATGCAGGCACCATCAACGCACTGTGCTCCGGCAATCTTGAGCAAGAGGTTCAGTCTGGTCTCGTCACCGAGAGCTTTGAGTTGCTGTGCAAGCTCAGCAGTGGTGATCTCTGGTGCAGTGATTTCTGTGGTGGCCATGTTCAAAAGTATATATTGACAAATATCGATATGAGAGTGATATTGTATTAACGAATCGATAACTTTCGATTTATTATCCACCTCATCTTTTTTAGGCGAGAAAGGAACACCATGACCTCGATCAACATGATCTCGGGCGGCGATGGCGGTTGCTGCGGCGACACTGGCTGCTGCTAATCCCACCCCGTAAAGCCCCACCAGTTCTGCAAAGAACAGATGGGGCTTCACTCTTGCCCCAAAGAAACTGAACTCAAGGACAATGTAAAGATGACCACGAACGTAGAAACTCAACTGCTCGATAAGCGCCTGAGCACTACTGACCGCTATCTTCCAGTGTGGATCTTGCTGGCCATGGTTGCCGGTGTTCTCATCTCTTTCGTCGCTCCCGGCTTCAGCACCTTCCTGCACGAGTTCTCTGTCGGCACAGTGAGTGTTCCCATTGCCATCTGCTTGTTGGTCATGATGTATCCCGTGCTGGCCAAGGTTCGTTATGGTCAGGCCAGCTTGGTCGCCAAAGACCGCCGCCTGGTGATCCCCACCTTGATCATGAACTGGATCTTTGCACCTGCTCTCATGTTCACCCTGGCCTGGATCTTCATGGCAGATCAGCCCGAGTTCCGCACCGGCCTCATCGTGGTGGGCATTGCCCCCTGCATCGCCATGGTGATGATCTGGATTGATCTCGCTGGCGGCGACCGCGAGTCAGGCGCGTTCCTGGTTGCCATCAATGCAGTTATTCAGGTGCTTGCCTTTGGCGGCCTGGGTTGGTTCTATCTCCAAGTACTTCCTAGCTGGTTGGGTCTGCCCACCACCAGTGCCGAGTTCTCTTTCACTGCCATCACGGCCAGCGTGCTTTTCTTCCTCGGTGTGCCCTTGGTCGCTGGATTCCTCTCCAGGGTTATTGGAGAGAAGCTCAAGGGACGCTCGTGGTATGAGAACACCTTCGTTCCTATCGTGAGCCCCTTTGCTCTCTATGGTCTTCTTGCCACCATCGTCTTACTCTTTGCCTTACAGGGACAGCAAGTAGCCAATAACCCTTTGTCTGTAGTACTCATCGCGATTCCCCTGGTGATTTACTTCCTCATTACCTTTGTCATCGGATTCTTCCTCGGCAAGGCCGTAGGCCTGACTTATAAGAAGACTGTCACTTTGGCATTTACCGCATCAGGTAACAACTTTGAACTTGCTATTGCCGTCGCGATTGGCACCTTTGGTGCCACCAGCGGCGAAGCGCTGGCTGGCATCGTGGGACCGTTGATTGAAGTTCCAGCGTTACTCGCGCTGGTGTATCTCGCGCGTTACCTACAGAAGAAGTTGTTCTAAAGAATCAGTGCTATTCGGGGCGTGAAGCCTTGAGCATGGTCTCGCGGTCTACGACCTTAATGCGAGCACGTCCTTCTGGTTCGCCGAGCTTCTGCTCGTATTCGTCCAGTGCAGACCAGCCTTCAGCGGTGGTGTATTCGATGCCGCGGCTATCCATCAGGTCCACGATCGAGCCTTCCTCGGGCTCTTCCGGAGTCCACCAGGTTGCCTGATCAGCAAGAACGTGGGCGATGGTTTCCATCGCGTCGCTCTTGGTGTGACCAATGAGGCCAACTGGGCCACGCTTGATCCAGCCGGTGGCATAGGTGCCCGGAATCTGCTTGCCAGATTCGTCAATAACCTGGCCTTCGTGGTTAGGAATAACCCCCTTAGCCGCGTCGAAGGGAACATCCTTCAGAGGAGAGCTGTAGTAACCAATGGCACGGTAGTAGGCCTGGATCTCGACCTCGCGGATTTCCCCGGTACCGACCACACCACCGTTGCCATCTGGCTTGGTGCGCTCGTAACGGAATCCTGTGACGTTACCGTCAGCGTCACCGAGAACCTCGAGAGGGTTGGCATAGAAGTGCAGGTGGAGACGGCGTGAGGCCTTGCCGGTCTCTCGGGTGCGCCATTCGTTCATCACCTTGTTGAGAACGAATACCTGCTTGTTGGAATCAATCAGTGCCTGGCTCGCAGGGTCAATGTCGAAGTCTTCGTCATAGACGATCATGTCGACGTCGCGCAGTTCACCGAGTTCACGCAGCTCAAGAGGAGAGAACTTGGCCTGGGCTGGACCACGGCGGCCAAAGACGTGAACGTCGGTGACAGGAGAAGCCTTGAGGCCTTGGTAGACATTGTCAGGGATCTCGGTGACGAGAAGATCATCAGCGTGCTTGGCCAGCATTCGGGCAGCATCCAATGCCACGTTGCCGTTACCAATCACGGCAACAGACTGAGCCGTCAGCGGCCAGGTGCGAGGAACGTCAGGGTGACCGTCATACCAGCTGACGAAGTCAGCAGCGCCATAGCTGCCCTCAAGTTCGATGCCGGGGATGTTCATCGGAACATCCTTGGTGGCACCGGTGGAGAAGATGACGGCGTTGTAGTGCTTCTTCAGATCATCCATGGTGATGTCCACGCCGTATTCGACGTTGCCAAAGAGGCGGATGTCGCCGCGGTCCAGAACCTCGCGCAGTGCACCGATGATGCCCTTGATGCGGGGGTGGTCATGAGCAACACCGTAACGGACGAGTCCGTAGGGGGCAGGAAGGGTTTCAAAGAGATCGATAGAGATATCGAAATCGCGCTCTGCCTTCAGAGCAATATCTGCTGCATAAATACCAGCGGGACCGGCGCCAACAATGGCCAGACGAAGCTTGTTCACGGGGTATAAATCCTCTTACGTGTCAGTCAAGTGAATCCCCAGTTTAGCTGGGGGCAATAGGCTTAAGAGGTGAAAATCCTGGTTCTTGGCTCCGGCGCACGTGAGCACGCAATTGTTACCGCCCTGCTCGCCGAAAATGCTGACCACGAGATCACCGTTGCCCCCGGCAACGCAGGCATCGCGCACGATGTCCCCTGTGTCACCACAGACATCCTCGACCCTGAAGCTGTGGCCTTCCTCGCTGAAGGTTTAGACGTTGATCTGGTTGTCGTCGGCCCCGAAGCTCCGTTGGTTGCCGGTGTTGCAGACCCACTGCGCGAGATGGGTATTCCCGTCTTTGGCCCTAACCAGGCAGCAGCTGCTCTGGAAGGCTCCAAGACTTTCGCCAAGCGCATCATGGATGAGGCTGGCGTCCCCACTGGCCGTGCCATTAAGGTCTCCACACTGCTGGATGCTGAGACTGCTCTCGATGACTACGGCTCCCCCTACGTCATCAAGGCCGACGGCCTTGCTGCCGGTAAGGGAGTACTTGTCACCCACGACCGCGATGCAGCGGTTGCCCACGCCTCTCACTACCTGACCCAGGGTTCTGTGCTGATCGAGGAATTCCTCGATGGCCAAGAAGTTTCCCTGTTTATGTTTGCTGACGGTCACGATGTTCTGCCACTCTCGCCTGCTCAGGATTTCAAGCGCCTGAAGGACAATGACGAAGGACCCAACACCGGTGGCATGGGTGCTTACTCACCACTGCCCTGGCTAGCAGATCAGTTCGGGAGCGAAGAAGCCTTCGTCACCGAAGTCATTGACACCATTGCGTTTCCCACCGTGCGCCAGCTCGAAGCAGAAGGCACCCCCTTCCAGGGTCTGCTCTATTGCGGATTGATTCTGACCGCCAAGGGCATCCGCGTCATTGAATTCAATGCTCGCTTTGGAGACCCTGAGACCCAGGTTGTTCTTCCCCGCTTGAAGACTCCTTTGTCTGAGCTCATGTTGGCTTCTGCGGAAGGAACTCTTGCTGGACGTCCGCGTCCCGAGTTCTCCGACGAGGCTGTTGTCACCGTTGTTCTCGCCAGCGAGAACTATCCCGAGACTCCTGTGACCGGTCGCGTGCTCATCGGCATCGATGACGCTAACAGCATTGAGGGTGTTCACGTCACCCACGCTGCTACTGCGCTCTC
>NZ_CAKZII010000041.1 GCF_936931525.1 uncultured Aurantimicrobium sp. | reverse complement strand
GATGCAGCAGTAACCAACTAGTTCTCCTCAAAGACGAAGTGACCCTGGCCAATCGGCCGGGGTCACTTTCGTTAACAAGACAGAGTTACCGCCTACCCTAGAGATATGACTCACCACACGCATAAGCCGTTGATGGCTGCGTGGGTGGCGATTGCTTTAGCTGTTCTTGCTGGGATTCTGCGCACGAGTCAGGCTCGTATCAATGGAGCCTTTGCGCAAGAAATCCAGGATGCGTTTCTCTCTGGGGTGATTAGCTTCGGCTCAGGCTTCTTGATTCTGCTCGTCATCATTTCTTTCAATAAGAAGGGCCAGCAAGGCTGGCGCCAACTCATTACCGCTCTTCGTTCCGGCGGAATCACCCCGTGGTTCACCTTGGCTGGCAGCGCAGGTGCTGCCTATGTTCTTTCACAGACTCTGGTCGTCGGGATTACGGGTGTTGCGCTCTACACCGTTGCCTTTGTTGCTGGCTTGTCTATGGGTGGATTGTTCTTGGATGTGTGGGGGATTGGACCAGCGGGCAAGAAGCTTCTGAGTGTCAATCGTGTGGGTGGCGCCGCGTTAGGTATTGCTGCTGTTGCGCTGTCCTTGGTCGGCCACTCCACGGCAGCTGAGTCTCTGTTGCCGTTGCTTCTTCCACTTGTCTGTGGCGTTCTGGTCGCCTGGCAAGACGCGGCCAACGGTCGGATGACCGTCATTGCAGGAACACCCCTCACCTCCACCTTCCTCAACTTCATGGTGGGAACAGGTGTGCTGTTGATCGCGACGGCGTTCCATTCGTTTTCGGCAGGGTTGCCTGCGGCTCTGCCTTCTCAGCCCTATTTCTATCTCGGAGGTGCGATTGGTGTGGTCTTCATCGGAATCACCGCTGTTGTGGTTCGGGAAATTGGTGTTCTGTTGATGGGGCTAGGTTCCATTGCTGGCCAGCTGCTCATGGCGTTGATCTTGGACTTCTTCTTCCCCAGCGCCCAGGTCACCAGCGTGATGATCCTGATCGGTGCCAGCTTGGCCTTTGTGGCGGCAGCATGGGCAGCCTGGCCCACGAAGAAGCCGCATGCGCATGCACATGCGCATGTTGCCGTGCCACCCGTGGGCAACTGAGCTAGCCAAACATCCAGAGGATAATGAAGACATGAGCTATGAATACGGTCTCGACGTCGAGAACCTCGTCGCCCTCGATATGCACGTCCA
>NZ_CAKZII010000040.1 GCF_936931525.1 uncultured Aurantimicrobium sp. | reverse complement strand
GTTGTGTGCTTCTGTGCACCAGCGAGAATGCGAAGCAATTCGCTGCGGCCAGAACCAGCGAGTCCGCCGATGCCAAGTACCTCGCCTTTGTTGACGGTAAAGCTGACGTCTCTCACTCTACGTCCGCTAATTCCGTCAACGGTCAGTGCAAGCTGATCTGTACCAGTACCGCGCGCGGGGTACAGCTCACCGGCGTCCCGACCGACCATGGTGGAGATCACTTCATCCATGGTGGAGTCAGAAACATTCTTGGTAATGATGGTTTCGCCATTACGCATGATGGTGAGACGATCACACAGTTCAAAAACCTCTTCTAAACGGTGTGAAACGTAAATGATGGCCACGCCCTGATCCCGCAGCTTTCGCAGTACCGCAAAGAGATCTTTGATTTCGGTGTCTGTCAGCGATGCAGTGGGCTCATCCAAGATGAGCACACGAGCATCGGTTGCTAGAGCCCGAGCGAAGGCCACCATGGTTTGCTGCACGGGGGAGAGCTCGCCCGCCAGTTTGCCCAGGGGAATTTTCTGGTTGAGTCGGTCAAGTTGTTCTTGAGCACGCTTGCGTAACTTTGCCCACTGAACGAAGCCAGCCTTGCTCGGGGTTTGCTCCCCGAGCAGGATGTTCTCGGCAACGCTGATGGAAGGAATGATAGAGAGCTCTTGGTAGAGGGCTACGATTCCTGCAGCGTTTGCCATCCGCACGTTGGCAAACTCCACCTCGCCGCCGTTACGAAGAATGGAACCGGAATCGGGGGCGTAAATACCGGTGATAACTTTCACCAGTGTGGACTTACCGGCCCCGTTCTCACCAAGAAGTGCATGTATTTCACCTGTCTTTACGGACAGGTTCACACCGCTGAGAGCATGCACGCCATCAAAGTGCTTGAAGATGTTGTGAGCTTCAATTGCAAAGGGAGCCTCGGTCTGAGTGCGGACGTTCATTATTTGCCACCCTTGTCGTCGAGATCGTTGCAGCGGATGACAACCTTGGGGTATTTGCCGCTGATATGAACCTCAAACGCCTCGGCAGCGTTATCTAGGTCAATCACCGACTGGGTGAGTTCGTCAAGATCAAGGTGAGGAAGAATCTGTAGTGCGCGGGGGAATGTGTAAGGGGAAATGAACACACCTGTCAGGGTGAGTTCCTTGAGGTAAAGGTAGTCCGACAAGTTGAGAGGCATCTCAAAGTCGTGTGGGTACATCGCCCCATAGATAACAGTCGCGCCCTTGGCGGCGACATCCAGCAAACCTTGAACTGCTCTTGGAGAGCCAGAAGCGTCAATGACGATGTCATAACCGCGACCGTCGGTGATCTCCTGAGCGCGTTCGCCTTGGTTTTCGGTAATGGGATCAATGACAAAGTCAGCACCGTGGCGCAAGGCCATCTCGCGACGTTCCACAATGGGCTCAATCAGAGTGAGTGAGGTTGCACCATTCATCTTCATCATCTGCAAAGCAAGCTGCCCGATAGGGCCACCACCACAAATCGCCACGCGGTCACCGACACGAATGTTGGTCTTGTCGGCAATGCGCACGGCAACAGAAGTGGGCTCGAGTAGGCAGCCCTTGAGCAGGCTGACGTTGTCAGGAAGCTTGTAGACCTGAGATTCGTGCCAGGTGACGGTCTCAGCCATACCAGGACGGTTGTAGTCCTGAATGAACTCGCAGAACTGCTGCTTTCCATCACGGCACGGTCCACAGGTTCCACAAAAGCGAAGGAAGTTGCCCGCAACGCGGTCACCTACCTTAAGTCCGGTGCGCGTCGCGCGCTCGCCGAGTGCTTCAATAACGCCGGAGATTTCGTGGCCAAGTCCGATAGGAACGTCTGTTCCAAAGAATCCTTCAGCGAGATGAGGGTCTGAACCACAGATAGCGGCATAAGCCACCCGGACGCGCACATCCTCAGGACCAAGTGGCTGCTCGGGGAAATCAATAACCCCGATAACTCCACGAGTGTCCTCGTTGGGGTCACGAAGGCTACCGATTTTGGTAACCGCTACTGTTTTCATCAAAATTCTCCGTTGAATGTGATTTGGGGGATAAAGGTGACTATTTAGCCGCTAGAACCCTCATGATTGCGCTGATGGTGGAAGTCAATCCGTATCCGTACTTGTCCCGCAGTTCTTCGTCTCCGCCAAAACCTGCATAAACCTGGGGAATGCCCAGTCGTTCAAATGCGGTGAGGTGGATTCCGCGGTCTGCAATCACATCAGCAATACGAGAAGCCAAACCGCCATAAGCAAGGTGGTCCTCAAGTACAACAAAGCGGCCACCAGTTTCACTGGCGCAACGCTCAATAAGGTCAGCATCAATGGGCTTTAAGGTGAACATGTCGATAACTCTGATCGAGTGGCCCAATGCCCCGAGAGTTTCAGCAGCTTCCAGTGCCTGCGCAACCGTGGTGCCGTGGGTGAAGATTGTGGCGTCATAGCCGTCGCGAGCAACGATGCCCTTACCAATCTGGATGTCGTGTTGACCAGGTTCATAGAGAACCATGTCGGACTTACCCACACCTAGGCGGATGTAGATAGGGCCTGACATCTTCATGGACTGGCGAAGAATGTCACCGGCCATGAGGGGGTCAGCAATCGAAGTCACGGTCATGTTGGTGAGCGCGCACATGAGTGCGAGGTCCTCAACGGCGTAGTGAGTGGATCCACCGTTACCGACCAAACCGCCGTGTGTACCAATGATCTTCACGGGAAGGTTGGGGTAACAGACGTCCGAGCGAATCTGCTCCAGTGCACGCATGCTCAGGAAGGGAAGCATTCCTGAAACAACGGGGATGTTTCCTTCATAAGCCAGACCTGCCGCAAGACCGATGCTGACCTGTTCCGCGATACCAACATCAACGAAGCGATCTGGGTAGAGGGAACGGAATTCACCGAGGGTAGCTCCGATCTCTGGAGTGATGGTCCAGAGGTTGTCGTATTCGCCGCCGAGCTCAGCAAGAGTTGAGCCAATAACCGAACGGGCTGATAGCCATTCGCCGAATGTAAATGTAACGGGCATTATGCCGACACCACCTTACGTGTTGACTCGAGAGCGGCCATCGCTCGTTCTAGATCTGCAGCTCCGAGGGAGCCTGCGTGCCATGCAATGTTGCGCTCCATGAAGTCAACGCCCTTGCCCTTGATGGTTTCGCAAATAACAACAGTGGGGCGGGTACTGTCCGAGCTGGGCAGGTTGTCAATGATGTTCACGAGGTCGTTCATGTTGTGACCGTCTACCGAAACGGTGTTCCAGCCGAATGACGCCCATTTGCCGAGGTAGGGCTCGAGCACAACTCGGTCCTCACTAAACCCGGTCATCAACTGGTGGTTGCGGTCAACGAACGCAACGAGGTTGCCGAGTTGGGCACTTCGTGCTGCCATGGCTGCTTCCCAGATTGAACCTTCACCGGTTTCGCCGTCACCGAGGACGCAGAAGACGCGGTGCTTCTCACCCTTCTGGCGGGCGCTCTTGGCCATGCCTACTGCAATGGGGAGGCCGTGCCCCAGGGATCCAGTCGATGCCTCAACGCCGCGTAGCTGAACCTTGCAGGGGTGCATGCCGTATGCGCTACCAAGTTGGCCGTATGTCGCGACTATGTCGTCGAACTCGAAGAAGCCACGCATCGCCATGCTGATGTACATGCACACTGCAGCGTGACCCTTGCTGAGAATGAAACGGTCGCGGTTGGGGTTCGCAATGTCGGTTGGGTCTACGTTCAAACCGTAGTGGTAAAGAACAGTCAAGATGTCAGCGACTGAAAGGTCGCCACCGATGTGAACTGCACCTTCATAGTTGCCACACAGGTAGAGAAGCTTTTCGCGCAGTTCGTACGCCAAGTCTTCGAGTTCAGCGACCGTGTGCTTTGGTTCGCTGCTGAGTGAAATTGAAGTACTCATCAGGTGCCTCCTCGTTGATGACCCTGGTTGGTGATCTCTGCATCGAGATCAAAGTTTCGGTTTATCAACAACAGCGAACTGGGTTGATGTGATTACGGTAACACTTTCCTGTTTACACATAAACAAGATTTTCAAGAACGTTATCATTTCGTTGTTTACTTGTAAACATAAAGTTATGAAAACTTGTTTACAAGTAAACCGGTTCTCCTTTAGGCTGTCACAACAGATGCAAACTACGACAGTTGGCACACAAGATTCAGAACACAGAGAGGTGCTTTGATAATGGGCGATAAGGACATCATCCGTACGGGGTTGTTCATCGGAGGCGCATCACGCGACACCGTGGAACACCTTGAAATTGCAGACCCCGCCAAGCGCGGCGAAGTTGTCGGCTATGCAGCCGCAGCAACTAAGCAAAACGTTGACTACGCAATTTCCGTAGCGAAGAACGCATTCCCAGCATGGTCATCACTGTCCGCTATTGAGCGTGCAGATCTCATGTCGGAAGCAATACAAGGAATTGCAGAAGCTCGTGACGATGACGCAGCTGTACTTTCCCGCGAAAACGGCAAGGTCCGTTTTGAGGGGTGGATTGACTCCCTGGTTTTCGAAATCCGTTGGAACCTGGCACTCATGATTGCTGACCAGGTAGACACCGGAAAGACTCTTCCGGTTGCACCAGGTATTCCTGTATCAACCGAAGTTCAGCACCAGCCACTGGGTGTTGTCACCATCATCGTGCCGTTCAACTGGCCCATTGCGATTCTTGGAGCAGCACTTCCACACGCACTGCTCGCAGGCAACACTGTGATCGTGAAGCCACCCCTGACTGCACCTTTGGCAACCACTCGCGTGATTGAGCGCATTGCGGCCAAGCTGCCTGCAGGTGTGCTCAACGTTGTCACCGGTAAGGACGAAGACATGGCTGCGCTCATCGAGAGCGAAGACATTGCCAAGGTCTGCTTCACGGGAAGCGTCGGTGGTGGAAAGCGCATCATGTCCATGGCTTCCAAGGCACTGACTCGCGTAACCCTGGAACTAGGTGGAAACGATGCTGCAATCTTCCTTGAAGATGCCATCATCGATGACACTCACCTTGACCGTCTCTACGGTGCCATCTTTGACACCACGGGCCAGATCTGCATGAACGCAAAGCGTATTTACGTTCACGAATCTCGCATGGACGAGGTTGTTGACGGTCTGACCGCTCGTCTTGAGAAGGTCAAGCTTGGTTACGGTCTGGACCCAGACACCACCATGGGCCCCCTCCACGCACCAAGCCAGAAGGCATTCGTGGAGAAGCTCATCCGTGAGGCTAAGGATGCTGGCGCAGATGTTCGCGAGTTTGGTGAACTGCCTACCGGTGAACTTGCTGCAGGTAACTTCGTTCGACCCGCACTGGTTGTGAACCCTGATCCCTCTTTGGGCGTTGTGGTTGAAGAACAGTTCGGTCCCGTTATTCCGCTGATTCCCTTCAGCACAGAAGCAGAAGCAATTGCTGCCGCTAATGACACTTGGGCTGGTCTTGCTGGTTCGGTCTGGACTGCTGACCCTGTTGCTGCGAACCGTGTTGGTTCCAAGCTGCAGTGTGGTTACGTCTGGATCAACGATCATGGCGCAACTCGTCTCGACCTCCGAGCACCCTTCGGCGGAATGAAGAACTCAGGTTTTGGTCGAGAACAAGGCATCGAAGGTATCCGTGCTTTCCAGGACACGCGATCAATCGCGACCATCGATGCAGAGGCACTGGCAGCGCAAGCGCACTAGTGTTTCACTCAACGGCGGCCAACGAATTCACTGTTAAACTTTGGGTTCGTTGGCCGAAGTTGATTAATATCACCAACAACACAATCCGAGCGAGGAATCATGACGGCAGCGAAGAGAACAGTTGAAGCAATCACTGTTGCCTCAGGTTCTAACGTGCCTCACATTGGAAAGCAAGAGATCCTCTTAGAGCCGCTTTCAGATCTCATTGACAGTGATGCGTTTACGCCACGGTTGCTTGCTCTTCTTTCCAACGCTCTCGTCTGGCGAGAGTCAATGCTCTTAAGGCAAGAATTTAACTTGGGAACAAATGACTGGCGAGTTATCTCTGCACTGGCAAATACCCCAGGCAGTTCGGCCACGGATGTCTCCGAGTTCTTGGCGATGAATAAAGCGGTGGTCTCTAAAGCCGTCAATACGTTGATTGACCGCAAGCTCATTGCAGGAAGCGATGGACCTCGAGGATCACGTCACCTGTATCTCACTCCTCAGGGTGCACAGATGCATGACAAAATGATGCCCATCTCCCTCTCAGGAGAAGAAATCATCTTGAGTAGGCTCAGTGAGCGCGAACAGGCGCAACTGCGCAAGCTCTTAACCAAGATGATGCTAGAGATCCCCGATCTCTCACCTACCTCGGTCGAGATTTCACCACTAGAGGACTAATCCTTCTAGGTGGTGATGATCTCCACCACAGCAGGACCAGACGCATCCGAGGCAAGACCCGTGTCAGAGGTCACGATCCGCGAGACGCAACAGGAGATCTTCTCGCTTTCTTCCTTCTGACGTTCGCTATAGAACACATCGCGATGGTCAACACGGCCAACGAGCTTTGAAACGCGCACCTCGCATAAGCCACATTCACCCTTGCGGCAGTCTGAGAGCATGTCCACGCCGGCAGCTTCGAGAGCTTCCAACATTGAGTGCTGCTTATCGACGAGTACTTCCACATTCTTGGCGGGAATGCGAACAATGAATTCTTCGGGATTGAACCAGCCACTGGCGCCATCACTGTGTACATAATCGCGGATGCTGCTGCCACCGGCCGCAATGGCGGCGGAGAGTGTTTCGCGGATGGCTGGCACGAGCAGTTCGTAACGTTCCCGACTGATCCGGTTGGCTGCCCGCAAGGGAGAAATGCCGGCCCGGAACAGGCTTTCGGCAGCGTAGATGTTGCCGATGCCGACCACCATGTGGCT
>NZ_CAKZII010000039.1 GCF_936931525.1 uncultured Aurantimicrobium sp. | reverse complement strand
TCTTCGGTCAGGTGCAGAGTCTCGAGTAAAGCCTCGATGTTTTCGTGCATGTGTTCTGGCTGCATAAGTCCCTCGTGCGTGGAGATGTGTTTCATTCGCTAGTTTAGGTTGCGAGATGACGAATACGGTGACCCTCGCGAGCGAGCACGACTCTGCCGACTTCCAGACCTTCCTTGAGCGTGCGGAACGCCTCGGTGCTGAGCATGTCTGGCTGGTCGGTGCAGGTACTGCTCTCGCCGCATACGTGGCAGTTCTCACCCCGCAAGGTTTACTCGATGTTGCTCCAACCGTTCTTGGTTTGCGCGTCTTCGAGCGCGTGGAAACAGGGAACCTGGACATGGTGGTCCAGGTTCGCGCCATACTCGATCGTTTGGCTCACGACAAGATCTCGATACCCCTTCCTGTTGGTCAAGCGGGCATTGCATGGACTGGGGTAGCTCCACCTCGTTCTGAGTGGTTACCTGTAGGAACCATGCTCGAGATTGAGCTCCAGCTCACGGCCAAAGCGGGTATCGAAGAAGTGGCCAAAGCCAACGGCCTCGGCACCAACATTGTGACGGCTGTGCGTGAAGAAGTGTGGCGCAGGCCACTCAACGTTCAGAACGCAGAAACTCCGAAGACTGTTCCTGCAGGCATCGCCTTTGCTGGTTTCGGTCTGGGATTCTTCGGAACAGGAATTGCCCAGGTGACTTCGTCAGGAGCATGGACCCGCGTTGCGACCGATCGTGGTCACATTTTGACTAAATAGCTGGCGAACTAACTAGTCCTCGAACGTATTCGTCATGGCGTAGGCAGCACGCTCGAGGTATTCGAGCAGAGTTTCACGCTGCAGTGGCGGAAGCTTGAGAGTGTCCACGGCATGCTCCATGTGGCCCAACCAGCGATCCCTGGCATCTGGGTTGATCTTGTAGGGCATGTGGCGCATACGCAGCCGAGGGTGTCCACGTGTATCGCTGTATGTGCTGGGTCCGCCCCAGTACTGCTCGAGGAACAACTTGAGACGATCTTCTGCTGGCCCTAAGTCATCCTCGGGATACATGGCTTTGAGCACAGGATCCTTGGCCACGCCCTTATAAAACTCATGAGCAAGCTTGGCAAAGACAGGCTCGCCACCCACTTCGTCGTAGAAGGAGAGAAGTTCTTCGCTCATGCTTTCTTGGCCGCGCTTGGCTTCTTGATCTTGGCCGCAAAACGCTTGGGATCGCCATAAGACTTGTTTCCTACGCGCACGATCTCGCCGTTGCGCACAAACCAGATGGTGCCATCGTCACCGCGCAACGTGGTGATGCGCAGGCCGACTGACTCCACAGTCCCGGAAGCGAGACCTAAGTCAACGACGTCTCCGACACCGAGCTGGTCTTCAAAAACCATGAACATGCCGTTGAGCACATCCTTGATGATGTTCTGAGCGCCAAAACCCAGTGCAGCCGTTCCAATACCTGCGGTTGCCACAATGGCTGTCACGGAGACCCCCATCACTTGCAAGATTTGGATCGACGCAATACAGACAATGCTCCAGGTGATGAAGTTATGGAACACCGTTCCCATGGTCTTGGTGCGTTGCACCTGACGGCTGGCGGTGACTGCGGCCGGAACTCCAACGGGGCCGGTGTGGTCAGAGGTGCCACCGTTCTTTTTGCGAGCTTCTGAAACGAGGCGGCGAATGACACGATCGCTGACAGCTAGCAAAATCGCGCGAAGGATGAGCGAAACAATGACTATCAACGCAATGTTGAAAGGAATTGTGGCGGCGTTGTAGACCGCCACAATCCATGACCAGAAAGTATCCATAGCTCTATCCTTGCTTGTCGCGTGCCTGAGCGGCGAGGGTGCGCTCGGTGCCAGCCAAGTTTTCCACGATGAGTCGACGCAGGGGAGCTGGCGGGTTGTTTGTTGCAAGGTAGTCACGAGTTGCCTGTGCAAGTGCTTCGTTAGCCAGAGGTGCGGGGTAGTAGCTCTCTACGAGCTCTTCCGCGATGGCGTAACTACGGTTAGCCCAGATCTTCTCGATGGAGTTAAAGTACTGCTTCACGAAGGGCTCCAAAACAGCGAGGTCCTGTGCCTTGTTAAAGCCAAGACCTGTTGCGCGGACAATCAAGTTGGGCTTGTCCTCTTCAACCCAGACCGAGTTCCACGCAGCTTGCTTCTGGACCAGCGAAGGCAGGGCAGCCTTTGCATGAGCAGCAGACTGAGCTCCGGTGGCGGTGTTGTCTTCAGCGAGATAAGCATCGATGTCTGCCTCGGTGGCGTGGCCACCGGCAGCGAGAGAGATCAGTAGTTCCCAACCGAGGTCAGTGTCGATGTCCAAGTCACCGAGTGAAATTTTGCCATCACGCAGTTCCTTGACGTGGGTGAGGTGCTCATCTGTTGATGCCAAGGCTGCAAAGCTCCGAAGGAACTGGAATTGGAGATCGCTACCAGCTTGCGCTTCGTTAGCCATGCTCCAGAGGGCATCTGCTACGCGAACAGTTTGTGCTTCGCGGGTTGCGGGGTCCACGTAGCTGGAAGCAACGAGGAGGAGTTGTCCCAGAACAGTGCGCACCACGGTGGACTCTGTCTCTGTAGCAATGTTGCCGAGAACCAAATCAATGAAGTCACGGCCTGCGGTTTCTGCATCGCGAGTGGAATCCCACACCGAACCCCAGACGAGGGAGCGGGCAAGTGGGTCTTCAATGTCCTTGAGGTTGGCAATGGCCACGCGAAGTGATGACTCATCGAGACGAATCTTGGCGTAAGCAAGATCGTCATCGTTGATGAGAATCAAGTCAGGTCGCTTCAAGCCAATGAGGTCTGAAACCTCTGTGCTCACACCGTCCACATCGAGCTCAACACGGTGGTCGCGCACGAGCTTGCCTTGAATGAGGTTATAGAAACCAATCGCCATACGGTGAGGGCGAATGGTGGGCCAGTCTGCGGGTGCAGTCTGCTCAATGGTGAACGCAGTGATGCTGCCATCGGCATCGGTGGTCAGCGCTGGGCGCAGAGTATTCACACCTGCGGTTTCTAGCCAGAGCTTGGACCAGGTGGTGAGGTCGCGACCAGAGGTCGCTTCCAGCTCAACCAGGAGGTCCTTGAGCTCAGTATTGCCGTAGGCGTGCTTCTTGAAGTACTGACCCACACCGGCAAGGAACTGTTCCTGGCCAACCCAGGCACCAAGCTGCTTGAGTACAGAGCCACCCTTGGCATAGGTAATACCGTCAAAGTTCACACGCACAGCATCGAGGTCAGGAATGTCCGCCACAATCGGGTGAGTGGAAGGAAGTTGGTCCTGACGATATGCCCAGCTCTTCTCCATCACAGCGAAGGTGGTCCATGCTTCGTGCCATTCAGTTGCTTCTGCTGTGGCCAAAGTTGATGCGTATTCAGCAAAGCTTTCGTTCAGCCACAGGTCATTCCACCAGCGCATGGTGACGAGGTCGCCAAACCACATGTGAGCTAGCTCATGCAGGATGGTGACGACGCGACGCTCGCGGATGGCGTCGGTGACCTTGGAGCGGAATACGTAGGCTTCCGTGAAGGTCACACAACCCGCGTTCTCCATCGCTCCTGCGTTGAACTCGGGAACAAAGAGCTGGTCGTACTTGTCAAAGGGGTAGGCGTAGTCGAACTTAGATTCGAAGTACGCAAAGCCTTGACGGGTCTTCTCGAACACGTAGTCAGCGTCCATGTATTCCGACAGTGACTTACGGCAGAACACACCGAGTGGAATAACCCGACCATCAGTGCTCGTGAGTTCGCTGCGCACGACGTCATAAGGGCCTGCAACGAGTGCAGTGATGTAGCTAGAAATGCGAGGAGTGGGTTCAAAATTCCAGGTGGCTGAACCGTTGTCGTGTTTGACAGGAGCAGGCGTGGGTTGGTTGCTGGTGACTTCCCACTTTTCGGGAGCGGTCACGGTGAACTGGAAAGTTGCCTTGAGATCAGGTTGTTCGAACACGGCAAACATGCGGCGTGAGTCAGGAACTTCGAACTGGGTATAGAGGTAAACCTCACCGTCAACGGGGTCGACAAAGCGGTGCAGACCCTCGCCGGTGTTGGTGTATTTCGCTTCAGCGACCACGGTCAAGGTGTTGTGTGCTTGCAGGTTATCGAGCTGAATGCGGGTGCCATCTGACACCTGTGCAGCGTCCAACTCAACACCGTTGAGGGTCACGCTGTGCACGCTCGACGTAATTGCATCGATGAAGGTCGAATAACCCGGGGTTGCTGAGAACGTCACCGTTGTGGTGGCACCAAAAACTTCTGCGCCACGCAGCAGATCAAGATCAACGGCATAGCTGTCAACAGCAATGTTCTCTGCGCGTTCAATGGCTTCGAGGCGGGTGAGGTTCTCTCCGGACACGTATTTTCCTTCCAGCGGTGTACTAAAGAGCCTAACCCGGCCTCACCGCCCCTAAAATCGAGGAATGCGCATTCACATCGCCACAGACCACGCTGGACTCGAATTCAGCCAGTTCCTGCAGAACCACCTCACCGAGGCTGGTCACGAAGTTATTGACCACGGACCACAGGAATATGACGCCCTTGATGACTACCCTGCCTTCTGCATCAACGCAGCAGCAGCGGTCGCTGCCGACCAGTCTGCTGGCGTTGACGCCCTCGGCATCGTCTTTGGTGGTTCCGGTAATGGCGAGCAAATTGCTGCCAACAAAGTTGATGGCATTCGTGCCGCCTTGGTGTGGAGCCAGGCAACTGCGCAGCTGGCCCGTGAACACAACAACGCCAATGTCATTTCCATCGGTGCTCGTCAGCACACTCTCGAAGAAGCAGTGGGCTTTATCGACACCTTCATCGCGGAGCCATTCCCCGGAGATGAGCGTCACGTTCGCCGCATTGCTCAGCTTGCTGAATATGAGACCACCGGCGATATTGCTGGCAAGGGCGTCGACAAGTACTAGTCACTCATGCCTGAGGGTCACTCCGTTCACCGCATTGCGCGGCAATTTGAACGCAACTTCGTAGGACACCGCATCGCGGTCTCTTCCCCGCAGGGGCGCTTTGCCGACGGTGCGGCTGTGCTCAATGGAACAGAACTCATCGAAGTGTGGGCCGTGGGCAAGCAGATGTTCATGGGTTTCGCCGGTGATCACTGGCTTCGCATTCACCTCGGAATCTATGGTGCGTGGGATTTCTCAGGCGATATCCAAGCCGATGCCACGATTGCCTCGGCTAATGGCCGGATGGGTCAAACCAATCAGCGTGGAACTGTCTTTGATGTTGACGGCGAGAATTCACTGACCTCTATTGGTGCACCACGCAAGACGCGGGTGCGGATGGCAGAAGCCGAGAAAGAATCCGCTCTAGATACTGCACATGTTTTTCCACCTGAGCCCATTGGTCAAGTCCGCGTTCGCCTGCTGACCGAAACGGTCTGTGCAGATCTTCGCGGCCCCACAGCCTGTGAAGTTCTGACACAAGAACAAGTCGATGCTGTGTTGGACCGGCTAGGTCCAGATCCTCAGCGGGACCCCAGCGATGCGGCGGGTCAGAGATTTGTTGACGTCATTCGCAAGAAGAACACCACCATTGGACAGTTGCTCATGGATCAATCTGTGGTGGCAGGTATTGGCAATGTGTATCGAGCAGAGATGCTTTTTCGGGCAGGCATTGATCCGTATCGCCCCGGCAAACTCGTGACCGAAGACGAAGCCTGGGGGCTATGGCGGGACTGGGTCTACCTGCTAGAGATTGGTGTTCAAACTGGTCAGATGATGACCATCGATGGTCTTGAAGGTGATGCCTGGCGCAAGGCCATGGCAAACCGTGCAGACCGCCACTGGGTTTACAAGCGTGAAGGTATGCCCTGCCTCACCTGCGGTACGAATATTCGTCTCGATGAGATGGCAAACCGCAAGCTTTATTGGTGTCCTTCGTGCCAAACTTGAGCCATGCAGCTCACCCTCACTAATGCTCGAATCCCTGGTGAACGCGGCCTCATTGGCAGCTTGATCAATGTGGTCATTACCGATGGCGTCATCAGTGATATTCAATTCGTGGGCGCTACCGGGGCTATCAGCCTCGACTTTGACCCGGCAGGCGAAACCATTGATCTCGGCGGTCGTTTCCTGATTCCAGGAATGTGGGATACCCACACGCACTTCACTTCGTGGTCCATGCTGTTGCAGCGTTTGAACCTTGAAGGCGT
>NZ_CAKZII010000038.1 GCF_936931525.1 uncultured Aurantimicrobium sp. | reverse complement strand
CGTTTGACCTTCACGCAAGATCTTGCAGCAGCAATTCGACATCTCATTGAATCCAAGTCTCCCTTTGGTACTTACAACCTCAGCAACGGAGGCCCAGCTTCTAGCTGGGCAGATATTGCAGCACAGGTATATGAGCTGACAGGGCACAATCCTGCAGATGTCACCGGCGTGACAACTGAACAGTATTTCTCAGGTAAAGAAGGCATTGCTCCCAGACCGCTGTGGAGCATGCTGGATCTTTCCAAGATTGAAGCAACTGGTTTCATCCCAGCAAACTGGGAAGACAGACTCCAGGAGTATCTGGCTTAATCTTTGAACGTCGCAAGCAGGCGATGGAGTGAGTCCAGCCTGGTTGCTCCAGCATCGCCGTTGGCCAGCTTCTTGAGCTTCATTGAGAGCACAGTCAGGTGCATCAGCGAGGTGAGAGCATCCTCTGGGGCATTTCTCTGCAATTTCAGTGAGGTCACTAAAAGAACCCAAGATATTGTCTGGGTTCACGTGCCCCAGGCCGAAGGAACGAACGCCTGGTGTGTCAATGATCCAGCCGTTTCCAAAAGGTGTCTCTAACTTGAAGCAGATGCTGGAGCTCGATGTGTGACGGCCACGGCCTGTCACTTCGTTGACATGGCCAGTAGCGCGGTGTGCTCCAGGAACAAGCACGTTGACCAGTGTGGACTTTCCCACGCCAGAGTGCCCCACAGCCACCGTTGTGTGCCCTGCGAGGGCCTGCTGGAGTTCCTCAAGAGGAACTTGGTCAGTGCCACTTCGGAAGATGGGAACATCAAGCCCGGCAAAGTTAGCCAAGAATTCTGAAGGATCATGAGTGTCACACTTCGTGATGACAATGAGTGGCTTAATTCCTGCATCAAAAGCAGCAACCAGATAGCGGTCCACCAAACGAACCCGAGGCTCTGGGTTTGCGGCGGCAATCACAATAAGCAGTTGGTCTGCGTTAGCAACAATCACGCGTTCTACCGCGTCAGTGTCATCTGCACTTCGGCGAAGAATGGTACTTCTGGGGTCTACGCGAACAATGCGTGCAAGGCTGCCGGGCTCACCGGTGACATCGCCAACGACGTTGACGAAGTCACCAATCACAATGGCGTTCTTACTCAGTTCACGGGCCCGCGAGCACGTGACGGGTATCTCATTGATGAGAACGGTGTATCGACCACGGTCAACGCCTGTCACCATTCCGGTGACGGCGTCCGCGTGGTCGGGACGGGTTTTCGTTCTGGGCTTGTTTGCTTTGGGGTTCGGACGAATCCGAATGTCTGACTCGTCGTATTGCTCACCGAGTGAGTTCTCGTCAGAGTTCGCAGACCACCAACTCATGAGTGAGAAGACTCCACAAGGCCAGTCCAGAGTTCAGGGAATTCAGGCAGGGTCTTTGACGTGGTTCCAATGTTCTCAACCTCAACACCAGGCACGACTAGGCCAATAATGGCTCCTGAGGTTGCCATGCGGTGGTCTTCGTAGCTCAACCACACACCGCCATGGAGCTGGGCAGGTTCAATCTGTAGACCGTCTTCAAGTTCAGTAACCTTGCCACCCAGTTTGTTGATTTCGTTAGCCAGTGCAGCAAGGCGATCAGTCTCGTGGTGGCGAATGTGACCAATACCCGTGATGGTGCTCGGAGTTGATGCCAGAGCAGCAATGGCAACGATTGCAGGGGCAAGTTCGCCACCAGTGGTGAGGTCAAGTGTGATGCCGTGAACCACAGGGTTTCCTGCTTCGTCACTCTTTCCTGTGACAGTCACCTTGTCGCTCTCACGAGAGACGGTCGCACCGAAGAGAGGCAAGATCTCAAGTAAGTCGTTGCCCACCTGAGTTGTTTCGCTTGGCCAGCCAGAAATCGTGACAGATCCGCCAGTCACAACTGCAGCAGCCAAGAATGGTGCTGCGTTGGAAAGGTCTGGCTCGATCTGAACATCTATTGCAGAAATGGGGCCTGGCTTGACTATCCAACGGCCAACTTCAGGGCTTTCGACCTCGACGCCACGAGCACGAAGCACCTCGATGGTCATCTCGATGTGGGGGAGGCTGGGGAGTCGCTCACCAGAGTGAGTGAGATCGAGCCCGTTCTCAAAGCGAGAGGCAGAAAGCAACAAGCCAGAGACAAACTGGCTGGAGCTCGATGCATCGATGGTCAGCGCACCGCCGGCAACGTTCCCAGTTCCATGAACGGTGAATGGCAAGCTGCCGCGACCTTCATCAGCTACATCCACGCCTAAAGCGCGGAGCGAGGAGATAGTTGTTGCCATAGGGCGACGACGCGCACCTTCATCGCCATCAAAAGTGGTGGGTCCCAGAGCCAAAGATGCCACTGGAGGCATGAAGCGCATGACGGTACCGGCAAGACCACAATCAATGGTGGTTGATCCAATCAATTCACTAGGGGTGATTTTCCAATCAGGGCCGAAAGCACCTTCTCCTGGAACTTCAATAATTTCTGCGCCCAGTGACCTCAGTGCCTCGATCATGAGTCGACTATCGCGGGAGTGAAGCGGACGCTTGATTGTGGAGGGTCCATCTGCCAGTGCGGCAAGAACAAGTTCACGGTTAGTCAACGACTTGGAACCTGGGATTTGAAGCTCACCTGTTACCGGCTGATCAGCCAGAGGGGCCTTCCAGTGACCTGAATCGACATCGGGGACGTCGTTTGACCCATAAGGGTCAAATTCGGGCCGGGAATAAGGAGAGGTCAACATCTGTTCTAGGTTATCGAGGATTTAGCAGAGGAGTGGGCGCTTATGGCTGGTTCCGTCACGTTAGACAGGGCAGGCGTAGGCTTACAACAGATGACTACTGCACCCTCTGCCAAAAGCGCACTGTTTGAAGAACAGGCCATGGAGCACATTGACAAGCTCTATGCCCATGCCATGCGCAAGACCGGGAACCGCGTAGACGCCAATGATTTGGTGCAAGAAACCTATCTCAAGGCATTTGCTGCCTTTGATCAGTTCCAACAAGGAACAAACATCAAAGCCTGGCTTCACCGCATTCTTGAGAACACCTACATCAACCAATACCGCAAGCTCCAGAACCAGCCCTTCTACTCGCCACTTGAAGAATTAGAAGACTGGCAACTCGGAGATGCAGAGAGCAGAACTGCAACTTCCAGTCGCTCCGCAGAGGCAGAAGCTATTGATCACTTGCCTGCAAGTGCAGTCAAAGATGCTTTGCAGGCAATCCCAGAAGACTTCAGAGCTGCCGTCTACTTGGTAGATGTTGAGGGATATAGCTACCAGGAGGTAGCAGACATTATGGACACTCCCACGGGAACTGTCATGAGCAGACTTCACCGCGGAAGAAAGCTACTCCGCGAACAATTAGCTGACTATGCACGTGAGCAAGGCATTGGAAAGGGCAAGTAATGGGTGACTGCGGTTGCGACAAGGCCAAGAAGGACCTTGAAGAGTATCTCCACAACGAATTATGTAGCGAAGAGGCTGCAGATATTCGTGCACACATGGAGAACTGCGTTGATTGCTCAGACGAACACCGAGTCGGTGTCGTGCTGACTGAAGCTGTGAAGCGCGCATGTGAAGAGACGGCACCTGAAGAGCTCAAGTCTGAGGTGCTTCAGAGATTGCGCAGCATGCAGCAGCACTAATTCATTAATGGATTAACGAACAATGCCCACGAGAAACATCTCGTGGGCATTGTTGTGTGCTTGTGTTAGCCGAGGTTGAGTGCTCGTTCGAGAATCTCAGCAGCTTCAACGGCGTGACGCTTCGCAGATCCCACAGCAGGTGATGCTGAAGCGGGGCGAGAAACATTACGCAGAACGCGACCTTCAAGTCGTGGTGATACTTCGAGAAGCATGAATGGCCATGCACCCTGGTTGGCAGGCTCGTCTTGGTACCAAACCAACTCAGCGTTGGGGTAGGTGGCAAGAACTTCGTTGAGCTGATGCATAGGTGCTGGGTAGTACTGCTCGAGACGAACGATAGCAATAGCTGGGTTTGGAGTCTTCTCCAACTCAGCAACCAGGTCG
>NZ_CAKZII010000037.1 GCF_936931525.1 uncultured Aurantimicrobium sp. | reverse complement strand
GCTTCCTTCTCGATGCGCTCCATGGCCTGTCCAATTTCTTCAGGAGTCTGGAGAGCACCCATGCGATAAAGCTCGGCGTAGCCGCGGACGGAAACCAGGGGAGTGCGCAGCTCATGGCTGGCGTCACCGACGAAGCGTTGCATCTGATCAATCGTGCGAGCACGGTCAGCAAAGGCGCGGTCGATCCGGCCCAACATGATGTTGAGTGAGCGATTCAGGCGGCCCACTTCTGTGTTGGTGGGAGACGTCGAAGGAAGGCGGAGGCTGAGGTCGCCATCTGCGATGGCCACCGCGGTGTCTTCCACTTCGCGCAAAGGCGCGAAGGTGGTGGTGACCAGGAATCGTGTGAGCAACGCACCCACGATCACGATCGCGATGCCCAGGCCTAAGAAGATGCTGAGGTAGGTGGTCATCAGCTTGTCCACGCCCGCGGTGGAGAGAGCAACAACAACGGTGCCGAGAGTTCCGGTGGCGTCATCGAAAGTCACCGGCACCGCAATGGCGTGGAACAGGGTTCGGCCATTAGTGGACTTGATGGGGAAGATTGCCCCGTCCAAAGTGGTGGCTTGTGCGACAGTGATGCCGCTTGCCAGCTGGGGGCGGATAGCCTCGGCTTTGTCTGTCCAGTTCTGTTCCAGCAGAACACCGCTCGCGCTATAAACCGCGTAGTAGTAATCCGTGGGAGCGGATTGGCTGGGTGTGCCCGTCTTGCTCAGGCTCAACACACTGGAGAGATCCTGCTGAACCGATTGCAGCTGAGTATCAAGCTGACCAATCAGGGCTGGCTTGAGCATGGCCATGGTTCCAATACCGGAAACCAGCAATCCAATCGTCAGCAACAACACAGTGACGCCCGTCACCTTGGTTCTCAAGGAGATGGCGTTCCATCGGTCGTTGAAATTGAATCGCATCAGTAGCAATCTAAGCAGGTTCTAGGTGGGGAAATGCTGAAAGGGCGAGACCTAGTGGTCCCGCCCTTTCGACATTGGAGGTGTGTGTGCTTAGGAAGCCTTGGCAACCTTGAGCATGTAACCGAAGCCACGCTTGGTGGTGATCAGTGGTTCGGTGGAGACGGCGTCGAGCTTGCGACGGAGGTAGGAGACATACGACTCCACGATTCCAGCGTCACCGTTGAAGTCGTATTCCCAGACGTGGTCAAGAATCTGCGCCTTGCTCAGCACGCGGTTGGGGTTGAGCATGAGGTAACGCAGCAGCTTGAACTCGGTGGGGCTGAGCTCAACGACTGCGTCGTTGACAACAACCTCGTGAGTGTCCTGGTCCATCGAAATCTCACCGGCACGAATGAGGGCTTCTTCATCTGCCTGCATGGTGCGGCGGAGAATGGCCTTGATGCGAGCCACGATTTCATCGAGGCTAAAGGGCTTGGTCACGTAGTCATCGCCGCCGACGGTGAGACCCATGATCTTGTCCTGGGTGTCATCCTTCGCGGTGAGGAAGAGAATGGGGGCGGTGTATCCGGCCGAGCGCAGACGCTTGGTCACGGAGAAGCCGTTCATGTCTGGAAGCATCACGTCGAGCACGATCAGGTCGGGCTCTTCTGCAAGTACTGCCGAGATTGCGGCTGCGCCATTGCCAACAGCCTGAACGTTGAACCCGGAGAACCGAAGACTTGTGGTCAGGAGGTCTCTAATGTTGGGTTCGTCATCAACTATGAGGATTCGTGGGTTTTCCATGTCTCTAGTATCTGACTGTTTCCTGAATGTAACCTGAGAGTTTTTAGACAGCGGACTGTGCGCACGCTGAACACAGGCGTATTCCCAGTACTTAGGCGGGAAATTGGCAGAAAAGAAAAGTTAGACGGTGTGACCGTCAACGATTTCGTAGGAGTATCCCTGCTCGGCAAGGAAGCGCTGACGGTTCAGGGCAAAGTCCTGATCCACGGTGTCGCGAGCCACGAGCGTGTAGAAGGTCGCCGTGAAGCCGCTCTTCTTGGGGCGGAGCAAACGCCCCAGACGCTGGGCTTCTTCTTGGCGTGAACCAAATGCACCAGAGACCTGGATAGCCACACTGGCTTCAGGGAGGTCAACCGAGAAGTTTGCCACCTTGCTCACCACGAGCACAGGTTCGCTGCCGTCGCGGAACGCGTTGAACAAACGCTCACGCTCATCCACGGGAGTAGCTCCCGTGATCTCGGGAACTCCGAGAGCGTCACCCAGTTCTGCGAGTTGGTCAAGGTATTGACCGATGACCAGCACGCGCTCACCTGGGTGGGCAGCAATGAGTTTCTTCGCAATGGCGATCTTCACCGGAGAGGTTGCAGCGAGGCGGTAACGCTCGCCGTCACTGGCGGCGGCATAGATCAAACGCTCTTCAGGGTCGAGGTCAATGCGAATCTCTTTGCACTCGGCAGGAGAGATGAAGCCTTCTTGCTCAATCTCTTTCCAGGGTGCATCAAAGCGCTTCGGGCCAATCAGGCTGAACACGTCAGACTCACGGCCATCCTCGCGTACAAGCGTGGCGGTCAAGCCCAGACGGCGACGAGCTTGCAGCTCCGCCGTCAGCTTGAATACCGGTGCTGGCAGGAGGTGGACTTCGTCATAGATGACCAGACCCCAGTCGAGGGCATCCAAGAGAGCCAAGTGAGCGAACTCACCACCTCGCTTAGCGGTCAAGATTTGATAGGTCGCAATGGTGACCGGCTTGATCTCTTTGGTGGCACCGGAGTACTCACCGATTTCATCTGCGGTGAGGGACGTGCGCTTGAGGAGCTCATCTCGCCACTGGCGTGCTGAGACAGTGTTGGTGACCAAGATCAAGGTGTCGGTCTTAGTCGCTGCCATGGCACCCGCGCCGACAAGAGTCTTTCCTGCACCACAGGGCAGAACAACCACACCCGAGCCACCCTCCAGGAAGTTCGAGACGGCCTTCTCTTGGTAGTGACGCAGAGCCCAGCCGTCAGTGGCCAGATCAATGTCGTGGTGAGCACCGGGCTTGTATCCAGCGTTGTCTTCGGCAGGCCAGCCGAGCTTGAGCAGCTCTTGCTTGAGCTGACCGCGAGCCCAGGCAGCTACCTCGTAGCTGCCGTCTTCACGCTTGCCTTCGAGCAAGGTGGTGACCTTCTTGGAGCGGGAAACTTCTGAGAGAACCGCAGCATCGGTGCCCTTGAGAATGAGGGTGCCCTCGGCATCGCGCTCGATTGTCAGGCGGCCATAGCGGTTGACTGTCTCCGCGATATCAATCGTCACACTCGCAGGAACCGCATACTTCGAATACTTCTCGAGCGTGCCCAGAATCTCTTCCGCGGTGTGGCCAGCTGCACGTGCGTTCCACAGTCCCAAACGGGTAATGCGATAGGTGTGAATGTGCTCGGGAGCGCGTTCGAGTTCGGCAAAGACAGCGAGGTCGTGACGAGCATCCGCGGCTTGTGGGTGCGCCACCTCGAGCAGTACTGAGCGATCGCTTTGAACGATCAACGGTCCATCGGGCATCTCTCTACGTTACTCCGGTTGAGAGGGTGCCCAGGACAGCGCTACCCAGGGCGAACGGCAGTGATGTGGGACGCAGGCAGAGTGCGCTCCACTTCAGTGGTGCGATCCAGGCAGCGCAAGCGACCGTTAGAGAAGCCCTTGGGTTCAATGGTGAACTCGCGCTCACCATCAGGCATAGACACGGTCACGATGAGAATGCTCTTCTCGCGCACGGCAACATCCAGCTGACGCGCAATCCAGGTGGCATCATCGGTCGTTGCCGCTTCACGACTGCCACGCAGTCGTTGAACCAGAGCAACGTGAGGACTGACCGGCTCTGGCTGCAACTCAATGCTGCGACGGTGAACCGGTGCCGCAATGATGGTGCCATTGGCGTCTTCGAGCTGGGCTGGATACTTCGCATCCAACAACGCGTTCAGAACAATCCCGGCAGAAATTGCGGTCTGGAGTGAATCTTCCGAGACAGGGCGCAAACCGAGAGAGTTCAGGGCATGGTCAGCATTGATGGTGCGCAGCACCAACAGATCGCTGGCCTTGACCACGGTGTGACCAGAAACCTCGCGCACACGAATGGTGCCAAAGCGCTCACCCAAGTCGGTGATGAAGTAACTCACGGCCTGAGGAATATCTGTGGCAGCCAGTGAGGTGAGGTGCTCCAGGATCTGAGCAGCACTTGTGCCCTGAGCCAAGAGGTGGTTGGTGCCTTGCGCAGTGATGCGGAAGGTGGTGGCTAATCCTCTGGACTCCACCACACACAGTTGACGCATGAAGACATCGTCAGTGGGGGTCAGTGGTCCCGGGGCAACAACAGTGAAGTCGTGTTGCACAAAGACGTGTTCAGCGAAGGGTGGCACAACAGCGGCAATTGCTGCATTCACGGCCTTCCAATCACCTGCAAGCACCGAGCGCCCCACAGCTGTCACACTTCCTGCAGAAGATAAACCTAAGAGCTCTGCATCGCTGAGACGGTCTCTCAGATCCGCATCGAGCCAGTCGTGACCCAGGGGATAGTGAACCTCTAGCCAGGCGTGAAGTTCAGGACCCCAGTTGGATTCGGTGCTGAGGATGGCATGAAGATCAGTGCCCAGGCTTGCCGACCACGCTGTGGTCACCGCAAGCCAGCGCTCAGCTAGAGGCAAGTGAAGCCAGTCGTCGAGCTTCTCGGTGGCCATCCACCAGCCACTGTTCTTGGCCAGAATGCCCGAGAGCTTTCCCAAAGCCAGAAGTGCTGTTGGAGTGATCTCGGCACTGGGCATCAGGGGAGCGAGACGCTGTGAGTCCTGAGCACTAAGACCACCACGAGCTAGTTCCTTGACGTGGTGAGATTCGATCGAGCGAGCGAGTTCATCTAGAGAGGTAATCGCAGAAAGCGCGGTCTCGAGAGCTGCAGCATCACGCAGCTCCGATCCCTTTACTACCTTGCTGGGCTTGTCAGCTTTGGCAGGAGAAAGCTTCTCGGTTGCACTGAGCAGGACAGCACTGACTTCTGGGTAGAGGGCAAGCTGAGCCTCGGGTCCAAGCAACGAGTGCTCGAGAGCCGATGTCAATTGAGCGCCAGCAGTGGTCTTGCCTGTGCTGGCAAGTTCACGCAGCTGAAGCAACTGTTCCAGTGGCAGGCGGCGCACAGCACTGAGGATGGAATCCTCAGTCAGCAGTGCGTCTGCTAAATCGAAGTAGTCCTTGATGGACGTGCTGTTAGTGAGGCGGGTTGAGGCAAGCTCAGAGAGCTGCTCATCGGTCAGCGCGCGCAGGCGCTTAGAAAGTTCTAACGAGGAAGACACAGGCTCCTACTTGCCCGTAGGCGAGTTAACGAGAACCCGCAGATGCGTCGCGGCGGCGACGAACCATATTGATGATGAGCAAAGAGATCATCAGGATGAAGCCGATGGGCAGACCAACACCAGGCAGAACCAATACAAATTGACCGAAGGGGCTGGTCAAATCTAACTGCGTAATTCCCGCAGTCACGATGGCCAGAAACGCGAGAATCGAGACTCCCACAATGGCCACAACCATCGTTCCCAGGATGCGCTCGAGACGTGTTGCTTCGTATGTATCGTTTGTTGCCATACCTCTAAGGATAGGTGCCATCTGTTACCTCTGAGTAAACTGGGGGTTGCACCAACCGCAGGAGGAAAAAATGCCAACCGGCAAAGTGAAGTTTTACGACGAGGAAAAGGGCTTCGGCTTTATTTCTACCGACGACGGCCAGGAAGTCTTCCTGCACGTTTCCGCCCTGCCCGAAGGTGCCAAGGTTCGCCCTGGCTCACGCCTCGAGTTTGGTGTTGCCGAAGGTAAGCGTGGAGCACAGGCACTCTCTGTTCGCGTGCTCGAGACCCCTGCTGGTCGCGAGAAGCTTGACCGCAAGCCAGCTGACGACATGTCCATCATTGTGGAAGACCTCGTCAAGCTCCTTGACGGTATTGGTAACAACCTCAAGCGCGGCAACTACCCCGACAAGGCACACAGCAGCAAGATTGCAGCTTTGCTTCGTCGCGTAGCAGACGACTTTGATGTCTAGGCCATTCCCCGTTCTCACTGCCGCCCACCAGAGTCTTGCGCTCGCTGCGCTGCAGGAAATCACCACTGCTGAAAGCATCGGTGAACTGATCGAAGAAACCATTGATCACGATGGTGTTGCCACCTTGCACTACGAGTGCAAGCTCGATGGCTACCCCAACTGGGTCTGGAATGTGTCACTTGCCACCCTCGAAGGCGAAGAGCCCACCGTGATGGAAGCAGAACTGCTTCCTGTTGAAGGCGCTCTCGTTGCTCCTGAGTGGGTGCCCTGGTCTGTTCGTCTTGCTGAGTTCTTGGAAGCTCAGAAGCAAGCAGCTGCCGCTGGCATCGTCCTCGATGAAGAACTTCCTGAAGGCCTGCTCGACCTCGCAGAAGGTGCTCTTGATGGCACCATCCTCGATGACGAACTCGAAGATCTCAATGACTCCGACGCTGACGACAGCGACGAGGATGATGAAGATGACGAAGACCTCGACGATGACGAGGACGACGATGATGATGACGATGATGATGACGACGAGGAAGATCTCGTGTCAGCGCCTACTCACAGCGGAGATATCGACGGAGTCGATATCGATGACCTCGACGACAGCGCTGACGCTGACGACGAGGACTAATCCTTAGAGTCGCTCGAGTACGTACTCGATTGAGGCAATCAGCGCTGCAACATCGCTGGGCTCAATCGCGGTGAACGTTGCCACGCGCAGCTGGTTACGTCCGAGCTTGCGGTAGGGCTCGGTGTCCACGATGCCGTTCGCACGAAGCACCTTGGCAATCGCCGCAGCGTCGATGTCGTCGTTGAAGTCGATGGTGACAACAACCTGTGAGCGGTGCTCTGGGTTGGTGACAAACGGGGTGGCGAAGTCCACACGGTCTGCCCAGCTGTAAAGCAAGTTGGACGATTCCTTGGTGCGCGCATCTGCCCAGTCGAGACCACCAGAGGCGTTCATCCAATTGATCTGCTCTTCGAGCATGACCAGTGTTGCCACGGCAGGAGTGTTGAGGGTCTGCTCGAGACGAGAGTTGTCGATGGCGTTCTTCAAGCTCAAGAACTCAGGGATGTAACGGTCGGAGGCAGCAATGCGCTCGACGCGTTCAATTGCGGCAGGAGAGAACAGTGCGAACCACAGGCCACCATCGGAAGCAAAGTTCTTCTGAGGAGCGAAGTAGTAGACGTCCGTCTCAGCTGCATCGATCTTGATACCGCCGGCGGCGCTGGTGGCATCGACGACAGTGAGTGCGCCGGCGTCACCGTGAACGCGCTTCACGGGAGACATCACACCGGTAGAAGTTTCGTTGTGTGCCCAGGCGTAGGTGTCGATACCTGCCTTGGCTACAGCATCAGCTCGAGAACCGGCTGGTGCGTTGATGACATCAGGGGCGGTGAGCCACGGGGTCTTGGCTGCGGCGGCAAACTTGCCACCGAATTCACCACAGACCATGTTCTGGCTCTGCTTCTCAATCAGAGAGAAGGCTGCGGCATCCCAGAATGCGGTGGAGCCACCGTTGCCCAGAAGAACCTCGTAGCCATCAGGCAGGTTGAATAGTTCAGAGAGGCCTGAGCGCACGCGACCGACCATGTTCTTGATAGGTGCCTGACGGTGGCTGGTGCCCAGCAGTTGTGCACCAATCCCTGCGAGAGCAGCAACCTGCTCGGGGCGAACCTTAGAAGGTCCGCAGCCGAAACGGCCGTCAACGGGAAGAAGTTCGCGGGGGATGGTGATCTCAGCCATGACTCAATTCTAGGGTTTGGCCAGTACCCAGAATTTCCCCTTTCCTGCGCGAGTAAAGTAGAACTCATGACAGATCTGATCGACACCACCGAGATGTATCTGCGCACCATCCTCGAACTCGAGGAGGAAAACATTGTTCCTTTGCGTGCGCGTATCTCCGAACGTGTGGGCCATTCCGGACCCACCGTGTCTCAGACCGTTGCCCGCATGGAGCGCGACGGACTTGTCTTGGTTTCGGATGACCGGCACTTAGAGCTCACTCCAGAGGGTCGCTCGAAGGCTGTGCACGTCATGCGCAAGCACCGCCTAGCCGAACGTTTGCTCAGCGACATCATTGGTCTCGAGTGGGAGTTCGTCCACGACGAAGCCTGCCGCTGGGAACATGTGATGAGCGACAAGGTAGAGCGCCGCATCATGGAGATGCTGGGTAACCCCACCGAGTCTCCCTATGGCAACCCCATTCCTGGTTTGGAAGAACTCGGTATGGAGCCCGCAGAAGGTTTCATGGATGGTGTGGCCAACCTGCTTGACCTGTTACAGGCTTCTGGCGAGGAGAGCACAGGAGTTGTTCGACGTCTAGGTGAGCCGGCACAGATCAACCCCGAGACCCTTCAAGAATTCGCTGAAGCAGGGCTGATTCCAGGCTCCACGATTTCCTTCAAGCGAGATGGTGACCGCGTCCGCGTCTCTGCCACAGGATTCACAGGTTCACTCGATTTACCACTAGATGTTGCGGTTCACATCTTCGTGGAACACAGCTTGTAGTAAATCGCCCGTTACCTTTTTGTGATTTTGTCGTGTCGCTGATGTGACTTTTGACCTCTCTTCGCGTAGTCTGGTGAAGCTTTACAACCACCAAACGGTTGCAAAGCCACATAGCGAGACGTCCCAACCCCCGTCTCTCGATATGTGAAACGACGCGAGTTTCGCATCGTGACGGGGTAAGCAACCTAGCTTGTTGGGGCGCCGGAGGTTTTTCCTTGGCCGAATTAGGTAACGACGAATTCTCGTCACGCCGTGAGCGCAAGCTCGCGGAGAAGAAATCACTCAGCAAGTCCGCTCGCTCTTTCGCAACCTCTGCACGTGAGCGCGGTACTGCATTAGTTTCTGCTGCCCAAGAGGTAGCAACCGCAAAGCCTGCACTTCGTGCAGCGCGCCCTGCTCGTTCTGAAAACAACGGTCGCAACTGGGCTCGTGCCGGTGTGATGGCAGTGGCACTGGGCCTGATGGCTACCTTCTCGATTCCTGCCTATGCAATCGACTCGAGTGACCACGTTGACGTTGAAGCGTTCAAGGCACAGCTTGCAGCTGAGGCTCAGCTTCTTCAGGTTTCTGGCGACAGCAACGCTTCAGCTAGCCGTGATGGCTACTCCACTGCAGCAGCAGTGACAGTGGCAACCGCAGCTCGCGCTTCATCTTCTGCTCGAGTCTCTGTTGATGTTTCTGGCATCGCATCGAACTCTGCACTTTTGAACTCTGCACTGAACTTGATCGGCATGCCCGGCGACTGCACTGCATTCGTTGAGCAGTCCCTGCGTAACCTCGGCTACTCGGTTCCTGACTTGGGGCCCATGCAGTTCGGTGGCTATGGCACCGTCTTCAGTGACCCTGACCAGGTTCAGCCTGGTGACATCATGATGCGCGGTAACCACGTCGCTATCTATGCAGGTAATGGTCTTGCTGCTCAGGGTGGAATTGGTGGAACCTCTGTTCTCACCTCCATCTCGGGTGATCCACACAGCTACGCACTCTTCGTTCGCGTCGGCTAACACCCCCGTTACTCGCGGGTTAACACCCGATAACGATTCGGCGTGCCGCATAGCGGTATTCGGTGTGCGCTGAATACTCTGAACTCAAGCATTAAGTGCGGAGGGTTCATGAAACTTCACGAACGAATAGGTGAGCGTCTACGCGCACGTCTTCGCTAGGGCATTGTCGGTAACGACGGTGCCCTTGTGTGTTTCTATCCCCCTACTCAATGTGACCATTCGGCAAGCAGCCTGCACGCCATGCAGGCCCCAACTCGAAAGGCCCCACCGTGCGCACCTTGGTACTCAACGCAGGATATGAACCGCTCGCGATCGTCTCATTCAGACGAGCGTTGATGCTGGTGATGAGCCAGAAAGCCACGGTGCTCAAAGCAGATGCCGACCACCCGGTCGAGGCCATTACAGCCAAATTCGATCGCCCCTCCGTCATCGTGCTCTCGCGCTATGTGCGCGTCCCGTATTCACGAAGAGTGCCCCTGACGCGTCGAGGAGTACTTCGCCGAGACAGCCACCACTGTGCCTACTGTGGCAAGAGTGCCAACACCATCGACCACGTGATTCCTAAGTCCCGCGGGGGAGCAGAGTCCTGGGAGAACCTCGTTGCCTGCTGCTTCAAGTGCAACAACATCAAGTCAGATCGCACGCCCCAAGAGATGGGATGGCGCCTCAGGATTACACCACGCATGCCTGCTGGACCTAGCTGGTTTGCCATGGGGCTTGATCACCGTGACACTGCCTGGGATGACTACCTCGCACCAGCAGCCTAAATTTCTCCAGCGTTTAGACTGGAGTAACGCCTCTGTAGCTCAATGGAAGAGCACCTCCGTCCTAAGGAGTTGGTTGGGAGTTCGAGTCTCTTCAGGGGCACCACTAACAAAAGCCCCGTGAGGGGCTTTTGTTATTTATCCACTGAGCTTGTGAACAAGATTGAATTCAGAATATGTTCTGAAGTATCATGGACACATGTCCATCATTCTTGACCGCAAGGTATTTCAATCCTCCGAGCTTTCACGCCAGCCCCTCCCCGTTTTTGAGGCTGCTACAGAAGCACCTGTTGAGATCACGCGCAGGGATGATGTTCCTCTAGTCCTGATGTCTGTGAGTGAGAACGATGCACGTGATCGCCTCCTTGAACTTGCAGCTCAAATTATTGCCATCACTGTGGACGAAGATCCTCGCCCCTTAGGGGAGAGATTTGCGGATGTCTTCAACTGGATGTGGGCTCTCGATGCTGTTGATCGCGAACAATGTGCAATTGACCTCATACGCGCCTCTAGAGCTTCTTTCGCTACGAAGAAGGCTTATCTCGCCATGGCTGAGCTTGCCTCGTGGCAGGCAACTGCTGCAGCGATGGCTGACGGCTTGAAGAACAAACCCATTGACTGGCTCGAAGATTTCGAGCCAGTTCAGAAGCCATAAATCGTGGCGAAAGGTGAGATGGTCGCCAGGCCACTCAAGAAATCTGAATACAAGATTGTGTTCGGTTCTGTAGATTCGCAGAAGGGGTGGCAAGATTTGCTTGCCACTCAGAGAACACAACTCGTGGACGCCTGGACGCTGCTCACGACGGACCCTCTGGCCCTTACTTCACGCATGCATCCGCTCAAAGGTGGGTTGGGAACTGTCACACGTAACGGTGTTGATCATGTCCAGCGGCAGATAGAGCTTGCTCAGGGTGCGCGTATCTGGTTCTACGTAGACGACATGACTGTGGTTATCGTCAAGGTACACACAAGACACCCCAATCAGACAAAATAACAAAAGCCCCGTGAGGGGCTTTTGTTATTACAACTGGTGATGAGTTACTTCTTGCCGCCAAAGAGCTTGGCGAAGAATCCGGGCTCTGCTTCGTGACCCTGGCAACGCTGGTTCTTGGGGATACCGCGCATGACCTGGTCAACGTGCTGACCGCAGCCGGCCCAGGTGGATTTACCGCACTTGCGGCAGGTGACTTCTCTACACATTGGTGACTCCTTACGTCTGTATCTACTATACCCCGGGGGGTATAGCTCATGCCACACTTGTTACATGACCGAAAAGCGTGGCGCCAGAAACCTGACTGACCGCTCTGGGGAGCGACCCCAGGTTCGCCCCACCGCTGAAGGCTGGACGCAGAACGTCGATGCTGACGGTCGTCCCACGCTCCAGTTTGAACAGCCCAAGCGCGGAGCAAAGCCTCCAGTGCACTTGGCCGATCTCACTCCAGAGGAACGCAAGGCCAAGGTAACTGAACTTGGTCTGCCTGCATTCCGTGCCAAGCAGATCAGCACGCACTACTTCTCCCACTACACAAGTGATCCCGAGAAGATGACCGACCTGCCTGCGGCAGGTCGTGCTGAGCTGGTTGAGTCTTTGCTGCCGCCGCTCATGACTGAGGTCAAGCGCCTGAGTACAGACAATGGCGACACCATCAAGTTCTTGTGGCGCTTGTTTGACGGTGCTCTCGTTGAGTCTGTCCTCATGCGTTACCCCGGTCGCATTACTCTCTGTGTTTCCTCCCAAGCTGGTTGCGGAATGAACTGTCCGTTCTGCGCAACAGGTCAGGCTGGGCTTACACGCAACATGTCTGCGGCTGAGATCGTGGACCAGGTTGTCCGCGCCAATGCCGTCATTGCTGCCGGTGAACTCGGTGGCAAGCGTCGCAATGCAGGCAATCAGGATGCTGAAGGCCAGCCCGAACGCGTGAACAACATTGTCTTTATGGGCATGGGTGAACCTCTGGCCAACTACAACCGCCTCATGACGGCCGTGCGCACCATGCTGGCACCGCAGCCCGAAGGGCTGGGTATGTCTGCCCGCCACATCACTGTCTCTTCGGTCGGCTTGGCTCCTGCTATTCACAAGCTCGCAGATGAAGGTCTTCAGCTCACTTTTGCGCTGTCGCTTCACGCTCCAGATGACGAACTCCGCGATGAACTCATCCCCGTGAACTCACGCTGGAAGGTCGATGAGGCCCTGGATGCGGCCTATAACTACTACGAAAAGACTGGTCGCCGCGTCTCGATCGAATACGCCCTGATCAAGAACATGAACGACCACGCCTGGCGGGCTGATCTGCTCGCAGACAAGCTCAATGAGCGCGGCCGCGGCTGGGTTCACGTGAACCCCATTCCGCTGAACCCGACCCCCGGATCAATCTGGACTTCCTCAGACCCAGAGATCATGCGTGAATTCGTTCGCCGCCTCGAAGAGCGCGGTATTCCCACCACCTTGCGCGATACCCGCGGCAAGGAAATTGATGGTGCGTGTGGCCAGCTCGCTGCAGCTGACTAACAGCTACTAAACCCTTCAAAATAGGTGTCACTACGGGGTTTATCCCTGCCAGAGACATAGTGTTTTTCATGTGTGGCCCCGTAATCGAAAGTCTGACGACGACTCGTTAGAACCCGAAGAGACTCCGTCGAACATCGGCGAGCAGATCTCTCTCGATGACGACCCCTTCCCTGAGCTCTCGGATGAGTCAGAACCAGCAATTGACCTGCTCGCTCCCACGGCCGGAAGCTTGAGTTCAGCGCTCTCCAACATCAACGTGGCGGAGCCCGTCTGGAACCAGTGGCGAGAAGAACTTGCCGTTGTTGGTGGAACCTCACCCCTGATCCAGTTCGTGGATACACCTCGAACCCGCATTGAACTCACGTCGATCCACCCCGGTGGTCTGCCCTCGTTTATCTCGGGCAAGCCCACTCTGCTCTCGAACCTCATTCGTGAAGAGTTTGCCCTGCGCAATGCTCGACTGGCAGCAGCAGCGATTACCGCCAAGAGCACCGAAATGCGTTCGATGCGCAGCATCGAATCTGTCTACCTCGCGCTCGGCATTGCCAAGTGGACTTTCCAAGACCGCGAGTACTGCGGCCCTGTGCTACTGCGCCCTATGTCGTTGCGTCGCTATGGCAAAGACTTTGAGCTCAAGCTCAGCGGTCAGCCTTTCCTGAACCCTCAGCTTGCTCGTGCGTTAGAAAGCCAGCTTGGGATTGCACTTGATGCTGACTCGTTTGTGGCACTGGCCAACCTCGATGGCATGTTCAACCCCCTCCCGGTGATTGAGCGTCTGCGTGGTTTGACGCAACATCTCAGCAACTTCGAGGTCGAACCTCGCCTGGTTGCATCTAGCTTCTCTGACCTCTCCGCTGCGATGGTGGCAGATGTCCAGGATCTGGCACACCCCATCTTGGATGCGCTTGCCGGGAATGTCACCGCACGTACTCGCCTGACTAACGAGCACAAGGATGCTGTCGTGGTGGGCCAGGACGAGCGTCCACCGGCAACAGACACTCTGCTCTTGGACGCCGATGGCGAGCAAGAGAACATTGTGGCTGAGATCGCTGCCGGTAATTCACTTGTTGTGAAGACCCTGCCCGGTACTGGTGGAACCCAGACCATCGTGAATGCGATTGGTGTGC
>NZ_CAKZII010000036.1 GCF_936931525.1 uncultured Aurantimicrobium sp. | reverse complement strand
ATTTTCTTTTACTCTTTTGGGGGGGCTTCCTATCCGGGGGCCCCTTTTCTTATGCCCAAAAACCCACGACTTGGTAGCGTTGCATCATGAGTTTGTCGGAGCTGTTGATGTGGGTCGGGGCCATTGTCCTGGTGATCTTCGTGGTCTCCTATCCCGCCCAGCGCCGCTACAAGAAATCAGGCAAACGTCCCTCTGGGGGTGCGGCTGGTGCTTTCGCGGTGATGGATGAGCTCTTTCATCCCAGTGCCCGCGAGCACAGAATTGTGATGGAAGAACAGGCAGAGGCAAGAGCTCCCATGCCGTCAGCTGATGACAAGCCCTTCGATGAGAACCGCATTGTTATCACCCTCCCGCCGGAGTCGAAATAACTCCTTGCTCTGCCCGGTAGATTTATGGGTGTGAGTGTGAAGCGGAAACAGGTGGCCGGCTGGAGTGCCGTGGCCCTCATCTCGCTCACCGTGATCATCTTGATCGCTCAGTGGTCCAGGACTATTCCTGAGGTTGCCGTCTTCATTTCGTACTATCGAGGAACCACCGCGCTCCCAGAGGGAGCTCCTGTTGGCTTACCTGCATGGCTGGGGTGGCAACACTTCCTCAACATGTTCTTCCTTCTGCTCATCATTCGCACCGGTTGGATCATTCGTTCTAAGAAGCGTCCCCCTGCTTTCTGGACTCGCAATGATGAAGGCATTTTGAAATACACCGGCCCTGCTCAGCGCATGGGCATCTATCACTGGTTCCACCTGTGCCTGGATTTCTTGTGGGTGCTCAACGGCATTGTCTTTATGGTGCTGTTATTTGCCACAGGTCAGTGGATGCGGATTGTTCCCACCTCGTGGGACATCTTCCCCAACGCTGCATCGGCTGCTTTGCAATATGCCTCATTGCGCTGGCCCATGGAAAACGCCTGGGTGAACTACAACAGCCTGCAGGTTCTCGCCTACTTCGTCACGGTGTTCATCGCGGCACCCATTGCCATCAAGACCGGTCTGCGCTTGTCGCCCATCTGGCCCAAGCAGGGCTGGTTGCACCGCGTCTTCCCTGAAGACCTTGCGCGCAAGCTGCATGTGTTGGTCTTGTTCTACTTCTTCATCTTCATCGTGGCTCATGTCACCTTGGTCTTCACCACAGGTGCTCTGAGGAACCTCAACATGATGTTTGCTGCCAATGACGGAACGTCGTGGCTGGGCGCAGGGATCTTTGGCCTGGCTGCGGTGGTCATGGTGGTCGGCTGGTTGCTAGCCAAGCCCAGCATCTTGAAGCCGATTGCGCGCTTGTCTGGAAAAGTCCAGGGTTAAGCCCTTCCCCGTGAGCGGAAGCTCATGTGCTGGGAATTGTGTCAGGCAGGAATAGCCTTGGTTTCATGTGGGCGACGCTGAAGTCACTGCTCCCAAGCCGAGCAGACTATTCCGCCCTACCAAGAACCTGGAAGTCTGACCTTCTCGCTGGCCTCACCGTCGGCATCGTGGCATTGCCACTGGCTCTTGCCTTTGGTGTGAGCTCAGGGGTGGGAGCAGAGGCTGGTCTCATCACTGCAGTGGTTGCCGGATTCATTGCTGCCGTCTTTGGTGGATCCAATGTGCAGGTCTCCGGTCCCACCGGTGCGATGGTTGTCGTGCTGGCCCCGATTGTTGCCGCGCACGGCGCGGGTTCGGTCATCATTGTGGGACTCATGGCTGGTGTCATTGTGTTGCTGCTGGGTTTGTTCCGCCTGGGACGGTCGGTGTCCTTTATACCGTGGCCAGTTATTGAAGGCTTCACTCTGGGTATTGCTGTCATTATCTTTGTCCAGCAAATACCGGCGGCAGTGGGTTCCCCCGAGTTTGTGGAGTCGACCAATGCCGTGGTCTCTGGAATCAGTGCCATCGTGGCCGCGAATGTGGACTTGGCACTGTGGTCATTAGGTGCCGTGCTGATCATTGCTCTGATCATGGTGGTCACCCCGAAGTTCATCCCCGTTGTTCCCGGCTCCATTATTGGCATCATCGTGATTACGGTGGCCGCTGAGTTGACCGGGTCGCCCTTGGTTCGAATAGGGGAGCTTCCCAGCTCCCTTGGCCTTCCGGCTCTACCTGACTTTGCCGGAGTCAACCTGGGGGAGTTAGTTGTTCCTGCCTTCGCAGTTGCTGCACTTGCAGCCATAGAGTCTCTGCTTTCAGCACGTGTGGCAGCAAGCATGGCGAACACAGGAGTGTTCAACCCGGACCGTGAACTCGTCGGACAAGGACTAGCTTCAGTCGGGTCGGCACTCTTTGGTGGCATGCCTGCAACCGGC
>NZ_CAKZII010000035.1 GCF_936931525.1 uncultured Aurantimicrobium sp. | reverse complement strand
CCGCACCACATTGTTAAGCCCTTGGCTGCCATGGGGGCATTCCGCTACGGCTATGACGAGACCCGCGAATTTGAAAACTCCGCAATATTCCGGGGCTTCGCAACTCTCGAGGTTGCACGCGTGGATGCTTCGGTTGGAACGTTTGTGGGCGTACACAGCGGGCTGGCGATGGGGTCAGTTGCGCTGTGCGGGTCAATAGCCCAGCGCGAAGAGTGGCTTCCCAAGATGGCTTCGGGAGACGTCATCGGATGCTTCGCTATGACGGAGCCTGAACACGGCTCGGATGTCGCTGGGGGCATGGCGACCACGGCTCGCCGCGAGGGTGACGAGTGGGTCCTCAACGGCGCAAAGCGCTGGATCGGCCTGGCAACCCTGGCAGATATCTGCATCCTGTGGGCAATGACCGATGAGGGTGTGCGCGGATTCATTGTGCCCACCGACACCCCGGGGTTCACCGCAACCGCTATTGAGGGCAAGCTGTCGATGCGCGCCTCGATTCAGTGCGACATTGAGCTCACCAACGTAGTTCTTCCCGCCGATGCGCTTCTCCCCAACGCGAAGGGACTCTCCGGCCCCTTCGGCTGCCTCAACGAAGCCCGCTACGGCATTATCTGGGGCGCCATGGGCGCAGCACGTGCCTGCCTGGACGCAGCCATTACCCGGTCCAAGGACCGTGAAGTTTTTGGAAAGCCCATTGGTTCATTCCAGCTCACGCAGGCCAAGCTTGCTGACATGACCCTCGAATATGAAAAAGGTGTTCTCCTCGCTCTTCACATCGGGCGTCAGAAGGATGCGGGAACTCTCAACATTGCTCAGATCAGTGTGGGCAAGCTCAACAGTGTTCGTGAGGCTCTGAAGATTGCGCGTGAAGCGCGCACTATTTTGGGCGGGGATGGCATTACGGGTGAATTCCCCGTCATGCGTCACATGGCCAACCTTGAATCAGTGCGCACCTATGAGGGCACTGATGAGATTCACCAGTTGGTGATTGGTCGAGCTTTGACCGGGCTTAACGCTTTTAGCTAAAGCCCGGGGTAGTCCTCGTTGTATGCAGCGAGAACTTCTCCAATAGATGCGTCCAACTTGAGGGCGCCCTTATCGAGATAGAGGCCTCGGGTGCAGAAGCGCTCGAGGTCTCTCTCGTTGTGGGAGACGAAGAAGAGGGTGCGACCTTCGGTCAGCATCTCTTCGATGCGGGAATAGCACTTGTTCTTGAAGGCCTTATCGCCCACGGCGAGAACCTCGTCCACGAGCAGGACAGGTTCTTCCAGGCTGGTGACCACCGAGAAAGCCAGGCGCACCTTCATGCCGGAGGAGAGGTGCTTGTAAGGAGTGTCGAGGAAGTCTTCGATCTCCGCGAATTCGATGATGTCATCGAACTTCGCCGCAACCTGGTCACGAGTCATACCGTGGAGCCCGGCTGTGAGGAAGACGTTGTCACGAACGGTGAGGTCATCAACGAATCCGCCGGTGATTTCAATCAGGGGAGCAACGCCTGCATTGACGTTGATGGCTCCCTCATCAGGGATGAGCACGTTGGCTACCAGTTTCAGTAGCGTGGACTTGCCCTGACCGTTGCGTCCCACCACACCGATAGCTTCACCAGGGTGAACGTCGAAGCTCACGTGCTGCAGAGCCCAGAATTCGTTCGGCTTAGAGCGACGTGCCTTGGTGGAGAAGAGATCCTTGAAAGAACGACGGCCCTTGTGATTGCGGCGGAAACGAATTCCTGCGTCAGAAACGGTAATCACTGCAGAAGAAGTCATTAGATCTCCTTCAATACGGAACGTTCGGCACGCTTGAAGACCCACAAGCCCAGCGCCAAAATGGCCACAGACATCGTCGCAGCAACTCCCACCACGGCCCAGTTGAGCTCTTCAGGGAAGAAAGCTGCACGGTACAGGTCAAAGATGCCGGCAAGGGGGTTGAAGGCAGCCCAAGGTTGGATTGCTGCGGGGAGGTCACCGAATGCGTAGATGATGGGGGACGCATAGAACAGGAAACGCAGCACCAGTTTGATCGCACGCTCCAAGTCACGGAAGAAGACCACCAGAGGAGCCACAATCAAGCCAATGCCGAAGGTGAGAATGGCCTGCAAGATGATCGCGAGGGGGAAGTACACAACTTCCCAGCTGAGCTGGGCACCAGCAATAACGGCAAACAACGCCAACACAGGCAGCGCAAAGATGAACTCAATGCCCTTACCCAGCACAATGCTGGCAACCCAGATGCTGCGGGGGATGGCAGTGGAGCGAACGAGCTTGGCTGACTTGAGGAAAGCTCTCGTGGAGTCAGAGACTGCTCCGTTGAACCACATCCATGGCAGGAGGCCTGCAAGTAGGAAGACGATGTAGGGCTCGGTTCCTGCTGCACGCTGGAACACCTGCGTGAAGATGAACCAGTAGATGCCACTCATGATGAGGGGATCAAGAACAGACCAGATGTAGCCTAGAGCGCTGGTGGAGTATCGAACCTTGAGGTCTCGACGAGTGAGCAGCCACAGAGCGTGACGATAGCGCGCGAAAGCAGACCGTTGATACGGTGACTGTTCCACTGAAGCGCTCACAGAATACGAGCCTACGGCTAGTTAGAGCCCGAAGGACTAAACGTAGAGGTTGGCGCGCTCAAGGTCCTCAGCGAAGTCGATTTCAACTGCGTAGAGGTCAGAGATGTCGATGGGCTCAACCAAGACGCCGTCCTGTTCGATAGCGAGCTCAAGGCCACGCTCGAAGTAGTCCTGGTCGTTGACCTTGTTCAGCTGACGAAGCAGTACTGCCTTGTCCTTAGCGGAGATGTAGTTGATACCCACTGCCTCACCCAAGCCGCCCTTGACGGTCTTGGAGAGTTCCTTGATGTAACCCTCGGCGGTGGTGGTGTACTTGACCTCTTCGTCAGAGACGGAAGAAGTGTTCACCGAAACGAAGGACTGGTCGCGCACGATCAGTTCGGAAGCACGAACGAGAGCAGCGGGGTCAAAGACCACGTCACCGTTCATCCAGAGAACTCCACCGGTGCTGGAAGCGCGCAATGCACGCATGAGTGACTTAGACGTGTTGGTGGTGTCGTACTGCTCGTTGTAGACAAAGTTCACGTCGGGGAAAGCCTCGATGATGTGCTCGAGCTTGTAGCCAACAACGACGGTGATGTGTGCGTCTGCACCGAAAGCGAAGCGGATGTTTTCCATCTGCTGCTGCATGATGGTGCGACCGTCGCTGAGTTCAGTCAGGGGCTTTGGAAGCGAGCGGCCCAAACGGCTACCCATGCCTGCAGCAAGAATGACAACCTGCGTAGTCACGATAAATCTCCTTGAGTGGTGTCTTTGATGCACCAGGGAAGAAGCAGAACGGGCATCAGAAAATGTCGATAGAAACGACACCCCGTTATGTCTCCTTTAGTTTACCCGGCGTTTACCTAAAAAATCCAGACATTAGGCGCGTTTGTTGCCTTTTCGTGACTGTTTTCACAGGGTTCACTCAGGGGCCTTCCGCCTCATAGAATTGGCATATGAGCTCGACATTCCCTGATGGCACCCCACTGGAGACCGGTGGCGGAACAGCGACCCTCGATCGAGAGCTCGAAGAACTCCTGCGTAATGAGCAGTTGGAAGATGGCGACCACGATCGTTTCTCTCACTACGTGAAGAAAGACGACATCTTGAAGTCGGCTCTCTCGGGCAAGCCCGTGAAAGCCCTCTGTGGCAAGAAGTGGACTCCAGGGCGCGACCCCGAGAAGTTCCCGGTCTGCCAAACCTGCAAGGACATCTACGAGAAGATGGCGAATGACTAGCGGGAAGTTCAACCGCAACGCCCCCATCGGCGTCTTTGACTCGGGCGTGGGTGGACTCACAGTAGCTAGGGCTATTCGTGACTCTCTGCCGCACGAATCGATTATTTACATCGGTGACACTGCGCACTCGCCCTACGGCACCAAGAGCATTGCTGATGTGCGCACCTATGCACTGAATGTGCTTGATCAACTCGTTGAGCAGGGCGTCAAAATGCTCGTCATTGCGTGTAACACGGCCAGTGCGGCCATGTTGAGAGATGCGCGTGAGCGTTATGACGTTCCCGTGGTGGAAGTTATCCAGCCAGCCGTGCGCGGAGCGCTTGCTGCGACCCGAAACAACCGCATTGGCGTAATCGGAACCACAGCCACCATCAACTCGCGCGCCTACAACGATGCGTTCGCTGCCGCACCGCAGCTTGAGTTGTTTACCCAAGCTGCTCCTCGATTCGTGGAGTTTGTGGAAGCAGGTCACACCAGCGGTGAAGAGGTCCTGCGGGTGGCTCGTGACTATCTCCAACCCCTCATCAAGGCAGAGGTAGATACCCTCGTTCTCGGCTGCACGCACTACCCCTTCCTGCGTGGAGCCATCTCGTATGTCATGGGAGACCACGTTCGTCTCGTCGCCAGTGACAACGAGACCGCTAAAGATGTGTATCGCGAACTGGTTAACCGTGAACTCGATCGGGTCGACCCTGCGCCGCCCACCTACCGCTATGAAGCAACAGGGGACAACACTGCAGAGTTCCTGCGTCTGTCTTCCCTTTTCCTAGGCCCCCAAGTTCTCACCGTGGACTACACCCCCACCGGTGCTATCGATCTTCCCCTCAACTAAAGGAACTTATGTCAGAGAACATCACTCGTGCAGACGGCCGCGCCGTTGACCAGCTTCGCGAAATCACCATTGAGCGTGGCTGGAGCGAACAAGCTGAAGGCTCCGCACTGATTTCCTTCGGTAAGACAAAGGTCTTGTGCACGGCTTCCTTCACCAGCGGCGTTCCCCGCTGGATGACAGGAAAAGGAAAAGGCTGGGTCACCGCTGAATACGCGATGATTCCTCGCTCGACCAACTCCCGTATGGACCGCGAAGCAGTCAAGGGCAAGATTGGCGGCCGCACCCACGAGATTTCCCGACTCATCGGCCGCTCATTGCGAGCTGTGGTCAACACCAAGGCCCTCGGTGAAAACACCATCGTGATTGACTGCGACGTTCTTCAGGCAGATGGTGGCACTCGCACCGCAGCAATCACCGGCGCCTATGTTGCGCTCGCCGAAGCAATTGAATGGGGAAAGGCAAACAGTCTCATCCCGAAGAGCGCTGAGCCACTCATTGACAGTGTTGCTGCAGTTTCTGTCGGCATCATTGACGGCACCCCCATGCTGGACCTCGCCTATGTCGAGGATGTCCGCGCGGAGACCGACATGAATGTTGTGGTCACCGGTCGCGGACTGTTCGTTGAGGTTCAGGGCACCGCCGAAGGCGCACCTTTCGACCGCAATGAGTTGAACTCGTTGTTGGATCTTGCCGTTGCTGGTGCTGTTGATCTCACCAACTTCCAGCGTCAGGCTCTTGCTTAACCCATGAACACGTTCGTGCTCGCCACCCACAATCAGCACAAGATTGAGGAATTCAACGCCATTCTGAGCGAGCTCGTTCCCGGGATTACCGTCATTGGTTATGACGGCCCAGAACCTATCGAGGATGGTGTGAGCTTTGCCGAGAACGCGTTGATTAAAGCGCGTGCGGCGGCAGCTCACACAGGCCTTCCTTCCCTCTCAGATGATTCCGGTATCTGCGTTGATGTGCTCGGCGGCATGCCCGGTATTTTCTCTGCACGCTGGGCAGGAAACCAAAAAGACAATGCGGCGAACGTGCAATTGCTCCTGGAGCAGATGAGCGATGTGCGAGACGGTGACCGAGGTGCCCACTTCACCTGCCACATCGCCGTGGTGATGCCAGAAACCAGCGAAGAGTTCGTCGTGGAGGGCAACTGGCCTGGTTCGATTGCCCGAGAAGTTCACGGCGTGAACGGCTTTGGTTATGACCCAGTGTTCATTCCGGAAGGGTTTGAGGTCACGGCAGCAATTCTCGATCCCACAGAGAAGAACAAACTCAGCCACCGCTCTCGCGCACTGCAGGCACTTGCTGACAGACTCAGTTCATGACTGAACTAGCTGGCAAGCGCATACTCGTCACCGGAGCTTCTGGTGCTTTGGGTTCACGGATTGCGTCACTTCTGGCTGGCGCTGGTGCTCAACTGGTACTCACTGGCACTAATGCGGACAAGCTTCAGGCCCTTGGTCTTAATGCAGAGCTCTTCACCCTCGATCTCTCACTGCCTGGTGCTGCTAGTTCTCTCATTCAGACAGTGACTGCCTCTGGTCAGCTCGATGGCATCGTGGTAGCTCACGGCGTGGTGGCATTTGGACCAGTTTCTGAGCTGAGCAGCCAGACACTACAAAGTCTTCAGGCTCTGAATCAGACCAGCCCCATTGAACTTCTTACGTCAGCTATTCCTGCACTCACAGCAGCTAAAGCCGCTGGAAGCGAACCCTTTGTCCTGACTATTTCTGGGGTGATTGCGGACATGCCCACTGCAGGGATGGCTGCCTATGGTGCGAGTAAGGCGGGACTGAAGTCCTTCGTTTCTGCAACACAGCGTGAACTTCGCCGTGAAGGAATTCGTGTGCTGGACACTCGTCCACCTCACACCGAAACAGGTTTAGCTTCAAGGGCAATTGCCGGTGTTGCGCCGACCATGCCTCAGGGGCTTAATCCGGATGATGTGGCAGCAAGAATTATTGCTGCAATTGTGACCGACGAGAAAGATGTTCCTGCGGAACTCTTTAGCTAGTACAGATCGGTAGCCGTTCCAGAAACTTTCATTCTGGAACCACCGATGGTGAGCATGATGGAACTGGGACGGCCCATGTCATCGCCTTGGAAGATAGTGACGTGATCACCTGAGCCGTAGATGCCGTTATCCCTGAAGTACGCACCCAGGGCGGCAGCAGCAGAACCTGTAGCGGGATCTTCATAGATACCCACTGATGGCGCAGGATTGCGTGAGTGCCACCTGCGGCCGTGGGGATCACCTTCGTCGGGATAAACCAGTTGGATAGTGGTCCAACCGTTTTCCTTCATGAGGTCACTCAAGACGTCATAGTCGTAGTCCATCGAGGCCAACGTCTCGCGGTTGTCCAGAACCAAGATGGGGTGGGCATTGCCCACAAAACCAACCGCCGGAGTGAAGCGTGTATCCAGGTCTGATTCGTCCCAATCAAAGGCATCCAAGATGTCATAGACCAGTTCAGGATCAAGCGGTTGGAGGGTTGCTGGGGGAGAGGTTAGTGTGGCCACGACGGAACGGCCTGCGACAGTTACATCAACCTCGACAGGACCGGCATTGGTGCTGAGTTCGTAAACGCCATCTCCGTTTTCGCGGCCCAACACAACACCTGAGGCAATCGTGGCGTGACCGCAGAAAGCAACTTCTGCTTCGGGAGTGAAGTATCGAATTTGGTAGCTGTTCTCTCGGTCCTTGTGGGGAAAGAGAAAAGCGGTTTCTGAATAGCCCACCTCGTGCGCTAGGGCAAGCATCTCTTTGTCAGACATTCCCGTGGCGTCAAGAACAACACCAGCAGGGTTTCCGCCTTCAGGGTCATCACTGAAAGCGGTGAGGCGAAGTACTTCGCGTGAGGACATTCTTAGTTTGTCGAGTCTGCGTCGTGCTTGCCGTGGGGCTTCTGCACGAAGTCATCTTGCTTGAGAACGAGCTTCTCAGCTTCCTCGTGGGTGACTACGTGACCTTCAGGAGCGTGCTTGAACGCAGCTTCCTTCTTGGCCCGGCGTGCTTTCATGACGGCCTGGATGTAGTGGTAAATGCTCGGAATCAAGACAACGACCACAACACCGAGAAGAACGATGTCGATGTAGTCCTGAACAAAGGCAGCCACGACGGGGATGTGTCCCACACCATAACCAATGGCCGTCAAACCAGTACCCCACACGATGGCGCCGATGAAGTTGTAGAGGGTGTACTTCTTGTAGTTCATGTGACCCACACCTGCAGCAACAGGGGCGAAGGTGCGCACAACGGGAACGAATCGCGCGATGATGACGGCGAAGCCGCCGTAGCGAATGAAGAAACTGTTGGTTCGTTCAACGTTCTTTTTGCTAAAGAAGCCGCTTTCGTTCTTTTCAAAAACGCTGGGCCCAAATTTATGGCCGATGAGATATCCGACTTCACCACCGATGAATGCACCGGCACTAATTGCGGCACACACCACAAAGATGTTGGCACCGAACGTGTCCGTCACGGTGAGTACACCGGCAGAAATGAGCAGGGTGTCACCAGGGAGAAGGAATCCGACCAAAAGGCCGGTTTCCGCAAAGACGATAAACGCTACACCGAGCAGGGCATAAGGCCCGAAGCCGTCGATGAGGTTTGCAGGGTCAAGCCAAGGAATCAACGAAGTGTGCATAGTTGTTCCAGCCTACCGGCTGGCTGAGAGCTGGCTTTCAGCTAATTTGCAGGATTCTGCTGACGGTCACGACGCTCAAGAATCCAGGTGCGAATGCTGAAAATGATCGATGCTGTGATGAAAAAACCAGCGATGACATAAGCCGCTGCTTTCACGCCAGGGATGCTGGCGGCGTAGTAGCCGACCAGGGTCAACCCAACGCCCCAGGCAAGTGCGCCCACAAAGTTGCTGGTGAGGAATTTGAAATAGTTCATCTTGCCAATGCCTGCGACCCAGGGAACAAAAACTCGAGCCCATGGAATGAAGCGGGCAATCACAACGGACCACCAGCCGTAGGAGTTATAGAACTTCTCCACCCGGGCAATGATTTTCTTCATGCGCGGACCACTCTTGCGATCAAGATAGGGGCGACCTAAGTGTCGACCAAGAATGAAACCGACTTGGTCACCAATAAAGGCGGCAATGCCCACACCCAGCGCCAGGATCCACACACTCAACTCAGGAGTTGCGGCAGTGACGAGGCCAGACGCAAACAGGAGTGAATCTCCGGTGATGAATGGAATGAAAGCACCAACGAACAATCCGGTTCCGGCGAAGACGAGTCCCCACACCACGAGATAGAACACCGCAACGCCAACCTGGGAAAACAGATCAGCCATCTGTCCGTCAAGTGCTGAGGCGTGCAACATGTGTGTTCTTTCTCACAGGGTAAAAAGTGAAGTTTTTGTACGGGAGAAGGGACTTGAACCCTCACGCCTCTCGGCACCAGAACCTAAATCTGGCGTGTATACCAATTTCACCACTCCCGCGAGTGTTACCTGACTAGTTTATGTGCCATTCTGGTTCGACCTACTCACTCCCTCCTGAGAGGACACGTTGACGTGACCACTGCACCACAGCACCGCTTCCTACTCCTAGATGGGATGCGTGGCGTTGCCGCCCTGGGAGTACTTGCATTTCACGTCACTGTGAGCGCATCCTCAGATTTCCAGCAGCTGGCTTCCTTCTACCTTTTTGTGGACTTCTTCTTCGTGCTCAGTGGCTTTGTGCTGTGGCCGAGCATGCCTCATCAGGGGAAACAACTGGGTTTGGCATCACGGATCTTTATTCTCAAGCGAGTATTCAGATTCTGGCCTCTGGCTGTCGCCAGCCTCATCGTGGCGTTGATCGCCATCGATTGGGAACGCAACGTACTGGTGGGCAAAGACAATTTCAACGCTCCCTATGGAAGTCTCGCTGGCCTGCCAGCGGATGACCGAATACACATTCTGGTTTTCGCGTTCTTGCTTTTGCAGGTTTTCTTATCGGCAGCTATTGCCATCAACGTTCCCTTGTGGTCTCTCTCTGCGGAGTGGATCGCTAACGTCATTTATGCGCCACTGACTGCCGTGAAGTGGGGATTAGGAATCATTGCTGCCATTGCGGCGGGCTATCTCATGTTGTGGATTGGCCTCACCTTTGATGCCTCGTTTATCGAAAACAGCGGACCTATTCGAGGATTTGAAGCCATTGGCCGAGCCTTCTTAGGGTTTGGCTTGGGTTTGTTGTTGCGAAAGTACCTGCCTCAGCTTTCTCGCTTTCGAAACTGGTGGCTTCTTTCTCTCTCGATTGCGTTGGTTGTTTCTCTCTTCTTTATCGAGGACGCGTGGCATTGGAACTCTTATCGCTACGCCATCACCTATTTCGCTGCGCCTATCTTCGCTCTCTTGATCTTGCAATTGACCAAGTTCGAGGTCACGCCGGGCACGCGTAAAGCAAAGGTGTTGACCTTTATGGGTGTGTATTCCTTTGGTGTCTATGTATTCCACCAACCTCTGATTCAGTGGTCCAACGTGGTGCTAGGAACGCCATCGGGAATCTTCCCCTCCAGCAAATGGATTTATTTCTTCCTGGTCCAGTCCGTGTGTGTCACCATCGTGTCGATTTTCCTCACCTATGAAGCCAAGATTTTGGTTGAGCGTCCAATTCAGCGCTGGGGCAAGAAACTCGTGCAGAAAGCCTCCTCGAAACTATCCGCGTAGACTCATCCCGTGGCTAAATTCGTCAAAACCCCCTTCACTGTTGAGGTCTATGACCTTATGCACCGTCCTGGTGAACAGCGCGAGCGTGAGCTCGATATTGCTGCGCCCGAAAAGTTGGGCGAAGGAATTATTGCTGTTCCTGTTGACGAAAACATCCACATTGACCTGCGTTTAGAGTCCCTCGGAGATGGCATCTTGGTCTCTGCTGAGGTGGAAACGACAGCCTTCGGAGAGTGCGGAAGATGCCTCGAACCCATCGAGCAGGACCTCGAAGTCGAATTTCAGGAACTTTTCGCGTATTCTGTAGACGAAGCTTTTGACTATGAGGTTCACGACGACCACGTGGATCTTGAACCTCTCGTCAGGGAAGCGGTTGTGCTTGCACTTCCGTTCCAGCCGGTATGCCGTCCAGATTGTGCTGGTCTCGATCCTGAGACTGGTGAACGCTTGGCAGAACCACTGGATTCCACGCTGGAAGAGACGTTAGACCCGAGATGGGCCGCGCTCAGCCAGTTGGCAGCTTCCACAGACAACGGTGACACAAGCACCGGTAAAAAGAAGTAAGTAAGAAGAGAAGAGATAGCCATGGCTGTTCCCAAGCGCAAAATGTCGCGAGCTAGCACTCGCATGCGCCGTGCCCAGTGGAAGGCAACTGCTGCCACCCTCGTGAAGAGCGTTGACGCTAACGGCAAGGTTTCCTACAGCCTTCCTCACCGCGCCAAGGTTGTTGAAGACTCTGCTGGCACCCCACTCTTCATGGAGTACAAGGGCCGCAAGGTAGCTGACGTTTAGTCACACCCTTATTGGCGAGTGAGCATGAGCTCTCCTGCTTCTGGTCATCAGACCGATATCTCGAGTCTCTCGAGTTCTCTTGGCATACCCCTTGACGGGGAGCTCTACGAGCTTGCCTTGACGCACCGCTCCTATGCCTACGAGCATGGCGGCATTGCCAACAACGAGCGCTTGGAATTCTTAGGCGACTCTGTGTTGGGTCAGGCCGTTACGGTCATGCTTTATAACAACAACCCTGGTCTCGACGAGGGTGACCTGGCTAAGCGTCGGGCATCACTGGTCTCGACCATTGCACTAGCTGAAGTCGCCCGAAGCATCGAACTCGGGCAGTTCATTCGTCTGGGTAACGGTGAAGAACTCACCGGTGGTCGCAATAAAGATTCGATCCTTGCAGACACCGTAGAAGCCTTGTTTGGTGCGACCTATCTCACCGCAGGGCCTGAAGTTGCAAACACTCTGGTGCTGCGCCTGATTGAGCCATTGCTTGATAACCCAGAACGTTTTGGTGCCGCGATGGACCCTAAAACCAGTCTTCAAGAAGCTGTTGCCAAGTTGGGGACTGCGGTTCCTGTGTATTCGGTTGAAGCTGCCGGTCCTGACCATGCACGTGTCTTCACGGCCACGGTCACCGTCGGCGATCTCGTCTCCGCAACGGGAACAGGAACCAGTAAGAAGCACGCCGAGATGTCTGCAGCGTTGACCGCCTGGACATCGCTCAGCGAGAAGAACTAGTTCTTTCATGCCTGAGCTTCCCGAAGTTGAGGTTGTGCGCGCTGGTTTGGAACCAGCCCTGGTTGGTGCTCGCATTGACACCGTGCAGGTATTTGATCCTCGCTCACTCAAACGTCACGATGCCAGGCGCGGTGACTTCGTCGGCATGCTCCAAGGAGCGACTGTTCTCTCTGCCGAGCGCCGAGGAAAGTTCATGTGGTTTCCGCTGGACTCAGGTGATGCTCTGGTCACTCACCTTGGTATGAGTGGGCAAGTTCTCTTGCGCGATCTTGATGCCGAACCAGATCGCCACCTGCGCATTCAATACGTCATCACCCATCCCGTGCATGGTCCGCTCGTGGTCAACTTTGTGGACCAGCGCATCTTTGGATCCATGGCAGTGGATGAACTCGTGGAGCAAGCTTCAGGTCTTGTTCCATCTCAAGCAGCACACATTGCGTTGGACCCACTCGACCCCTTCTTTGATGACGAGTTGTTTATTGCTCGTCTGCGCAAGAAGAGCACCGGCGTGAAGCGAGCACTTCTTGATCAGACCCTGATCAGTGGCGTGGGCAACATCTATGCAGATGAGTCGCTCTGGGCAGCACGGATCCATGGTGAGAAGTCTTCGGATTCTCTCTCCAAAGCTAAGTCCCGTGAACTTCTTGATTCTGTTCGAGCGATTCTCATCAAGGCTCTGGGGGAGGGTGGCACCAGCTTTGACGAGCAATACGTCAACGTCAATGGGGAGTCTGGCTACTTCTCCCACAGCCTCAATGCCTATGGCCAGCAGGGCAAGCCCTGCCCGCGTTGTGGGACTCCGATTCGCCGAGTGACCTTCATGAACCGCGGTTCACACTTCTGCCCGAAGTGTCAGAAAAAGTAGGCTCTCACTCATGACTATCCCTGCACCTGAGACGCCCTTCATCGCCATTGAGCTTGGAATCTTGCAGGGAAACATTGCCCGCGCTGCTGAGGCGGCGCGCACGGCAGGCATTGCACTGCGTCCGCATGTGAAGACGCACAAGATCATCGAGATTGCTCGCATGCAAGAAGCTGCTGGGGTGCTCGGCATCACGGTCGCCACCCTCGGTGAAGCAGAAGTCTTTGTAGAGGCGGGCTTCCCGGATGTGTTGATTGCGTACCCGCTCTGGTTGACGCCAGCCAAGGCGAAGAGACTCGATGCGCTTCTTGACCGGGCGACCATTCGTCTGGGAATTGATTCTCTCGAAGCGGGAAAGAAGCTCGCAGAACTTCTTCGAGGCCGTGCTGCTCTGGTTGAGCTACTGATTGAAGTCGACTGTGGTCACCATCGCAGCGGCATTGATCCCAGTGCCGTGGGGGAGTTGGCTTCAGGCTTGAAAGGGCTTGGTCTCGAAGTTTCTGGATGCTTTACCTTCCCTGGGCACAGTTACTCAGTCGATGGCCGCGCCGCAGCTGCTCTTGATGAAGCTCGAGCTCTCGCCACAGCACAGCACCAGCTCACCGCTGCCGGTTTTACTGATGCCCAGATTCGAAGTGGTGGTTCAACTCCTTCTCTGTCGGAAGCAGATGTTCTTGTGGTGACCGAGCAGCGGCCAGGTGTGTATGTGTTCAATGATGCTCAGCAGATCGAGTTGGGCTCGTGCGGTTGGGATGACGTTGCCCTGACCGTTCATGGAACTGTTGTAAGTGTTCGAGGAAACCGCGTGATTGTGGATGCGGGCAGTAAGGTTCTCGGTGCTGATAAGGCGCCCTATGCAACTGGCTATGGTCGTGTGCTCGGCCAACCTGACGCGCGCATCGTGGCACTGTCCGAGCATCACGCAACTGTTGAGTTTCCGGAAGGCTCTGTCATCCCTGAACTCGGCTCTGTCTTGCCGGTGATTCCGAACCATGTCTGCAACACCGTGAACCTCGCAGATGAGGTGTATGTCTTCGATCGGGGTGCTCTGGTGGACCGATGGAAGGTCGCGGCCCGGGGGAGAAATTCATAAATATCTGATTTATCTTGATATCGAGATAGATGAGGAGTAGAGTTCCGGTCATTGGAACCTAATTTCTTAGAGCCTGAAAGGGCAGATATTTCATGAGTCCAGCACGTACTACTGCCGGTGCACCAATCTCTTCTATTGGTCGCGGCATCGCTGTTCTTGGATGTTTCAACGAGCGTCGTCGTGCACTGACGCTGTCGGAACTCTCCGAAAAGTCTTTGCTTCCGATGTCGAGCACCCACCGCGTGGTGGCAGAGCTCGTCACCGGTGGATTCCTTGTCCGCGGCTCTGATCGCCGCTACCGCATCGGTACGCGTGTGTGGTCCATCGGTCAGCTCGCGCCCGTGAGTGACCAGCTCCGTCACCGTGCACTTCCCACCCTTGCTCGTCTTTACGAAGAGACTGGTGAAAACATCACTCTGGCAGTGCTCGACCGTGGCCAGGCACTCTATGTCGATCGCATTGGTGGAGAGCGCTCGGTTCACACTGCTTCTCGTGCCGGTGGTCACTTACCTCTTCACACCACCGGTGTGGGCAAGGTGTTGCTGGCATGGCAGAGCCCTGAAGCGATTGAGAAATACCTCAGCCGTCCACTGACCCGCACTACCCCCTACTCGATCGTGGACCCCGTCAAGCTCAAGACGGAACTCGTGGAAACCAAGAACCGTGGCTATGCCGTAGCTCGCCAAGAAAGCACTGCCGGTAATGGTTCGGTTGCCGTTCCCATCCTCCGCGGAGGCCGCTGCGTGGCCGCTGTCGGTGTTGTTGCTCACCTCACCCATATGGATATTCCTCGCTTAGTTGAAGTGCTCCAGCTGGCAGCTGATTCGATTCGTAAAGAGCTCGAAGACGACCACTAAACCCGTGGTTATGTCGGGCTTGTATATCCAGTAAATTTGTTTGGTAGTGCAAGTGCACTGCTGATCTGGGAGCTCTCGACGTGTATCTAAAAAGCCTGACGCTTAAAGGCTTTAAGTCGTTTGCCCAGCCGACCACTTTTGCCTTCGAACCTGGTGTCACCTGCGTGGTGGGCCCTAACGGTTCAGGTAAGTCCAACGTCGTTGATGCACTCGCCTGGGTCATGGGTGAGCAGGGAGCCAAGACTCTCCGCGGCGGCAAGATGGAAGACGTCATCTTCGCCGGAACCTCCACGCGTGGCCCCCTTGGCCGCGCAGAGGTTTTGCTCACCATCGATAACGCTGACGGTGCTCTTCCGATTGAGTATTCCGAAGTCACCATTAGTCGAACCTTGTTCCGCAACGGTTCGAGTGAATACGCCATCAATGGTGAGAACTGCCGTCTACTCGACGTGCAAGAACTTCTTTCGGACTCTGGTCTTGGCCGTGAGATGCACGTCATCGTGGGGCAAGGCCGTCTCGATAACGTTCTCCAGGCCAGCCCGGAAGATCGTCGTGGCTTCATTGAAGAAGCTGCCGGAATTCTCAAGCACCGTCGCCGCAAGGAAAAGACCGTGCGCAAGCTCGAGGCGATGCAGGCCAACCTCACTCGTCTGACCGACCTCGCAACAGAGGTTCGTCGTCAGCTCAAGCCCCTGGGCCACCAGGCCGAGATTGCCCGTGAAGCACAGAGCATTCAGGCAGAGGTGCGCGATGCTCGCGCACGCATTCTTGCTGATGATGTTGTTCAATTGCGCACCACCCTCGATGCTCACAACAAGACTGAATCTGAGCGTCACAGCGAACGCATCGTTCTGCAAGAACAGCTTGAGCGCACCATGCTTCGCGTTCGCCGCCTCGAAGCAGACCAGACTGCCGATGACGTTGAGTCAGCGCGAAAGACCGTCTTCTCGCTGGAGTCGATCCAGGAGCGCCTGCGTGGTCTCTATAACCTCGCGAACCAGCGCCTGGCACTTCTTGGTGCTGACACTGACCAGCAGCCTCTGGGCTCTGGTGTGAATCAAGCCATGATCGAAGGCGCAGAGTCTGAGGTTGAGGTCATGCGTGGCATCGTCACCGCTGCTGAGGCAGCATGGCAGGCAGCACAGCAGGCAACCGTGGTCGCACGACAAAAGCTCGACTCAATCGATGAGCAAATCTCTGCCCAGTCTGCTTTGGTCTCACAGCACGATCTCGAACTGACCAGCCTGCGCGGAAAGAAAGAAGCTGCAGACTCAGCTCTTGCTGCTGTTCGCGGTGAAGTTCTGCGTCAGCAAAACGCCCTCGATGCTGCAACCGAACGTCGCACCAACGCTCAAGAAAACCTTGCTCAGGTTGAGTCTGATTCTGCTGACACCACAGCCGGTGAAACCGGACTCAACGACACATATGAGGCAGCTCAGGCAGCTGTGGTGGAAGCTGATGCCACCATCGATCGCCTCCGTGATGAACTTCACACCCTTGAGCGTGAACGTGATGCTCTCCAGGCACGCACTGGCGCTCTTTCGATGGCACTGGATCAAAAGGACGGCTCTTCAGCCCTGGTGAAAGCCAAGCTTTCGGGTATTCGTGGCCTCGTTGCCGAACACATCCAGGTGAAGACAGGATATGAAGCAGCTATCGCTGCTGGCTTGGGTTCTCTCTCCGATGCTGTTCTCGCTGATGACATGGATTCCGCTATTTCAGCGCTGGCAAACGTAGACCGCGATGATCTCGGTCGCGTCGAAATTGTGGTCGCAGCTAAGCCCGGCAAGAGTGCAGTCACGTTGCCCAGTGTTTCTGGCGTTGTTCCTGCCTCTGACGTGGTCACCGCACCCGAAGGCGTGCTGGCACTGCTCGCCTCGACCGTCATCGCAGATGACCTCGATGCTGCTCGCGCAGCGTGGAAGCAGGGGCTGGAAAAGTCGGATGCCAACGTCACCATCATCACCAAGGCTGGTGAAGTTCTCACTCGTTTTGTGCTCCGCGGTGGTTCAGGTTCCAAGCAAAGCCGCATTGAGCTTGTCTCTGACCGTGATGCAGCACAGAAGCGTCTCGACGAAGTTGTCGGACTGATCGACAAAGCTCGTCTTGATCTTGCTGACCAGCGCGGTGTTGCTCAGGTTGCCAAGGAGCGTTCAACCGCTGCCCTTGCTGCACTGCGTGAATATGACTCCCAGCTCGCTGCTCGCTCCGAAGCACTCAACCGTGCTCGTGTTCAGGTGGAAGCTGCTATTGCTGAATCGGAACGTTTGAGCGCTTCGCTTGCTCTTGCTGCTTCTTCTGTCGAAGAAGCAGAGCAGAATGCTCACCGCGCGACGAGTGAGCTTGAATCTGTGGAATCACGACCACGTCCCATCTTGGATGTGTCGGCCCGTGATGAGCTTTTTGCAGAGCTTGAAGCTGTGCGTGAGAAGGAAGTTCAGTCACGACTGGAACTCGAAACTGCGCGAGAGCGTGTTCGTGCTGAAGAGCTTCGTGTTGAAGGCCTGCGTCAGCAGCTGGATGCTGACCGTGCTGCGTCGGAAGAAGCAGCACGTCGTGCTGTTGTTCGCCGTCGTCAGATTGATGCTGCTGCCGGAGTTGCAGACGCACTTCCCGCTGTGTTGGATTCGGTTGACCGTTCCGTGTCTGAGGCACGTGTGCTCTTGGCGCAGCGTGAAGCAGACCGTGCTGCACAGAACCAAGAACTCGTCACCCTGCGCCAGGAAGAATCACAACTTCGTGAGCGTCTGCACTCCATCACAGAGAACGTGCACGGCCTAGAACTGCAGATCTACGAAAAGAAGATGCACCTCTCTGGCTTGCTCGAGCGTGCAGGTAATGAGTTGGGTCTTGTCGAAGATGTGCTCATTGCGGAATACGGTCCTGAGGTTCCCATTGTTATTGCTCTAGATGCCGATGCCGCTGCTGATGCTGAGCCAGAAACAAAGCCATACAACCGTTCTGAGCAGCAGACGCGCCTCGAAAAAGCTGAGCGTAAGCTCGGTCAACTCGGCCGTGTGAACCCTCTTGCTTTGGAAGAATTCGCTGCTCTGGAACAGCGTCATACCTTCCTGACCGAACAGCTGACCGACCTCACCAACACCCGCAAGGACTTGATGACCATCATCGACGAGGTGGACTCCACCATGCAGTCGGTGTTCCAAGCAGCCTTCGATGACACTCAAGCCGCCTTTGCTGAGGTATTCCCCATTCTCTTCCCTGGTGGTTCTGGAAGCATCGCGCTGACCAACCCGGATGATCTCCTCACCACCGGTATTGAGGTCATGGTCAAGCCTGCGGGTAAGAAGATTGACCGCTTGAGCTTGCTCTCTGGTGGTGAGCGCTCGCTCGCTGCTGTTGCTCTGCTGGTGGCCATCTTCAAGGCTCGCCCTTCGCCGTTCTACATCATGGATGAGGTTGAAGCTGCTCTGGATGATGCCAACTTGGGTCGTCTGCTTGCCATCTTTGAAGATCTGCGCAACTCCAGCCAGCTCATCGTGATTACCCACCAGAAGCGCACGATGGAAATCGCTGACGCCCTCTATGGCGTCTCGATGCGCCAGGACGGTGTCTCGGCAGTAGTCGGTCAACGCGTAGCCGCCAAGGAGACTGCGTCAGCTTCCTAGCTCGGCGCTGGTGAGATCTTCGATGAGCACACCTGACGACAACACTCGCATCAACGCGAACGATGACACGGTCATCGGCGTTGACGCCAGCGATGACACCATCATCAAGGTTCCTATTGATGAAACCGTCGTTGGTTCCGTTGAGATCATTGATGACAGCACCGTCATCGGCGATGTCGTTCCTTCAGAAGAAACAGTCATCACCAGTGATGACACGGTCATCCCTGAAACTACCGAGGATTACCACACCCTCATCGGATCCATGATGGATACCTCGTTAGGACTTCGGGGCCTGATCGATACACCAGAAGAAATCTCAGGCGATGAGTCAGATACCGCGCCCCAGCAGGACCTTCGGTCTCGTTTTCAGCTTCGCCACATCAATGGCACTAAGCATTCACTGAGTAAACCCCTCATTATGGGTCGCCTTCCTGCAGCACCACTGCGCGGTGGGCAGTCGGTCAACCTCGTCATGATTGCCTCTCCAGATGGACTTGTTTCTTCAACTCATGCTCGCTTTGAGGTGGTCGGAGACGTCGTTGTGGTGACCGACCTCCGCTCCACTAACGGAACCCGTGTGATTATTCCTGGACAGCCGACCACACTCCTTGCACCCGGGGACTCGATGGCTCTCGGCGTTGGAGCGATTATCGACCTCGGCGACGGTAATAGACTTGAAGTTCTTGGTTAGCCGTCTTCTTTCGGTTGTAGCCCCATAATCTTGGAGATTTTCCTGTGACTGCCTTAGGCCAGAACTCGACCGGCACGACTGTTGTCGACACGAGCACTGGTGCGAGCGTTACCCTCTCTTGGGCTGCCGGAACTGATGTGGGAAACCACCGCGCGAACAACGAAGACTCCTACTCCATTGCGTGCCCCGTCTTTGCGGTGGCAGATGGCATGGGCGGCCACAGCGCAGGCGATATCGCCAGCGACTGCGTTGTTCAGCGCATTGCAGGCCTAGAAAAGCCTGGTTTTGCTGACTTAGACGCACTTGAAATGGCCCTGGCCATGTCTGTGGTGGATCTGCGCAACAAGCTCACCGAAGACCAGCAGGGCGCTGGCACAACGGTGACGGGTGCTGCTCTCGTTCAAGAGGGTGACCAGCTGCAGTGGGCCGTATTCAACATTGGTGACTCTCGTGTCTATGTGAAGCTCGACGAGACCTTCGAACAGGTCACCGTGGATCACTCCGTGGTTCAGCAGCTTGTTGATGCCGGCACTATCACCAAAGAAGAAGCTGACTACCACCCTCATGCGAACGTGATCACCCGTGCTGTGGGCATCATCGATGAGCCCATCCCTGACTATGTGGCACTACCCGTTGTTCCCGGCATGCGTTTGCTGCTGTGTTCAGACGGTTTGACCAAAGAGCTCACCGATGTCGGAATTGAGCACTTCTTGACTACTGCTCCCACGGTTGAGGATGCCGTGAGCGAGCTGATGAACGCTGCATTGACCAATAGCGGCCGTGACAACGTCACGCTGATTGTTATTGACGTTATTGCGGTCACGGTGGGGCACACCGAATCCTCAGTTTCACCTGCCTAAACTTCAATTGCGCTGAATTTACGGCGTTATTTGCGTTGAACTCTGCAGAGTTCAACCCAGCTTGAAGAAGGCGGTGGGAAATGTCGAGACGACTACCCTCAACTCCGCCTGTCCTCTCCGGTTTCACCTTCGTCCGTGTGTTGGGCTCCGGCGGTTTTGGTGACGTTTTTCTCTATGAACAGCAGCTACCTCGTCGTAATGTGGCGATCAAGGTTCTTCTTCCCGAGGTTGTGAACCCACGGGTCCGGGACATGTTCCAATCGGAAGCTCAGTTGATGTCTCAACTGAGCACCCACCCATCAATTTTGAGTGTCTTTGAAGCGGGAGTGAGCGCGGATGGGCGCCCCTATCTCGTGACGGAAGTATGTGTCAGCGGCTATGGCGAACGCTTCCGCGCTGAGACAATTCCGGTTGCCGAAGCTCTGCGCACAGGTATTCGTATTGCGGCAGCGCTTGAGACTGCGCATCGTGCGAATGTTCTTCATCGTGACATCAAGCCCGGCAACATTTTGGTTACCGCCTACGGTCACCCCGTCCTCAGCGACTTCGGTATTGCCTCTTCGGTGTATCTGGGGGATAACTCCACCGCAGTGGGTCTGTCTGTTCCCTGGTCTGCTCCTGAAGTCATCCGTGAAAGCACAACCGGTTCCACCGCTTCTGAAATTTGGTCACTAGGCGCCACGGTCTATTCGTTGCTTGCTGGCCGCAGTCCCTTTGAAATTCCTGGTAAAGATAATTCTCCCGGGCACCTTGCCGGCCGCATCTTGAAATCTAAGCCTCAGCCCATTGGCCGCAGTGACGTTCCAGCCCGCCTGGAAGAAGTTCTCACCAAGGCGATGAGTAAGAACCCCATCGATCGGCCACACTCGGCACTCGAATTTGCAAGACAGCTCCAACAGGTTGAAACCTCCATGGGCTTGGCCCAAACTCCCATCGATGTTGTCGGTGACGAGTGGGGTTCTTCAGCGATTGTGATCAATGAGAACGATCGCACCGCACTCTCTCCTTTGGATGCCCACTCGACGCCCAGCTGGCGTCGACAGGGATACAACTCCACACCTGCAGAGCGTGATGAGCTTGCGTACGTCGCTTCGCGACGTCGGCGCAAGCTCTTGCTTTCTGTGGTCACCGGTGTTGTGGCAGTGGTGGCTATTGTGACTCTCGTGTTGGCAACGGTGGCCGGATAATCATGATCCGCTCGTGGTTCACCCGGCTCCTCGGAGCTACTCCACGCCGCCGCACCATCATCAAATGGACGGCGGCAACCAGTGTGCTCGCGCTCTTGGTGATTGGGTCACTTGTTGCCACTGGCTACCAAGCCCAGCGGGTCAATCTCGATGACGGTGCCGTTTGGGTGACCAACGGCGACAAGCAGGCAATTGGCCGCGCAAATACCAAAGTCTTTGAACTCAACACCGTGCTTACGACCGATTCCAGTCAGATGGATCTGGTGCAAAACGCGGAATACGTCTTCCTCATCAATGACGCCACCCGTTCGCTCGATGTGGTGAACCAGGCCACCGGTGAGGTGTCGGAAAGCATTCCGCTTCCCCAAGATGTGACCTATGCAGCGCTTTCTGGCGACAACGTGATCTTGCATGCACCTAGCTCTGGTGATGTGTGGGTCATCCCGGCAGCAACCATCTCTACCTTTGATGCGCAGACCCAGCCTGCCAACTTCACAGTTGGTGCTGACTCGGTGGTTGCCGTCAACGAACAGGGCTACCTCGTCGGAGTCAGTGCCAAGCTCGGCACACTTTCTCGAATCAACACCCTGACCTCAGTTACCCCTGAATCTCAGGCGCTTGATTCCGAGCTCAATAAAGGAAAGCTTCAGATCACCCTGGTGGGAGATCGCTGGGTCGTACTTGATACCCAAAGTGGAAGCATGATCACAGCTGGGCGAGTTATTCAGCTGAGTGCTTCGGCAACCGAACTGGCACAAGCTCAATTGCAACTCCCCAGCGCGCAGGGTGTCAATGCCAGTTCTAATGCGGCAACCAACGTTTCTGGCACCTCAGCAGTGTTGCTCTCCTTCAGCACGGGACTCACCTCTGTTAACCTCGACAGCGGTGACGTGTCGACTCTCTCTAGTGCGAGCGGACGCCCTGCAGCACCCCTAATTGAAGGGGACTGTGCTTATGCCGCCTGGTCAGGTGGCACGGTGTGGTCCAAATGTGGGGCAGACGAAGACAGCAACGCAAATGCAGAAGGTATGTCGGGTTCAGCTGAGCTGACATTCCGAGTCAGCGATGGCGTGATTGCACTCAACGATGCGGTGAATGGTTTGGTTTGGGCGGTGCAAGGTGGTGTCCGCCTCATTGATAACTGGGATTCATTACTTGCACAGCAGGCACTCGAACAGCAGGTTGTCCAGACCAACAATGCTGATGCACCCGAATACGACAAGAACCCTGCGCCTCCTATTGCAGTAGATGATGATCTGGGGGCACGTCCGGGGCGCGTCACGGCACTCCCTGTGCTTCTCAACGATTACGACCCCAATGGCGATGCCTTGGTTATCGACTCTGTCACCGGCATTCCTTCCAGCCTTGGTGAGATTTATATCAACTCCGACCGCAACCAGGTCATGGTTCGTCTGGCTGCCGATGCTGCTGGCTCGACCCAGTTCGAGTACACAATCTCTGACGGCCGCGGCGGAGAAGCTTCTGCCACTGTCACGCTGAACATTCGCCCCAACTCAGAAAATTCTCCACCCGTCCAGGCACGCCCCACCCGCACCGACGTGGCGATGGGTGGTCAGGTCATTGTGAATGTCCTCGGTGACTGGGTTGACCCAGATGGTGATGCCATATTCGTTGCTGCGGCAACCACGGAAGAACCTGACTCGCTTTCGTATTCTCCCGCTGGTCGTGTTGCATTCACTGACTCAGGTCGCGGTGGAGGTGGCACCAAGCAGATTGCGCTCGAGGTTTCAGACGGTCGCGCGTCTGGTTTTGGTGCAGTCCAAGTCAACGTCAAAGCTGCCGGCCAAGTCCCTATCGTTGCAGAAGCATTTGCCGTGATTGCTATTCAGGGGCAGCCGGTCACCATTAACCCTTCAGCTCATATCCGCGGCGGATCTGGTGTGTTGAGCCTGACCGGTGTCCCCGAGGTTCCTGGTCTGGATATCGTGACTGACTTCGCTGACTTCTCCTTCTCGGTGACCGCCTCCCGGACTGGGTCAACCTATGTCACGTATGCGGTGACAGATGGCGATGCAACAGGCTCTGGTTTGGTTCGCATTGACGTCATAGATCCGCCCGAGGTATCCGCTCAACCGATTACCTCGGCACACGCTGTGTATGTTCCTCTCCAGCAGTCCCGCACCGTCGATGTCACTGCGACCGATCGCGACCCTGCTGGGGGAGTGCTCGTGGTCACAGGAACCCTGAATGTTCCCATTGAGTCGGGTATTCAAGTTGAAGTTGTCGATCACCGACTGGTTCGTGTGACGCTGACCAAGCCACTCGATGCTGCGGTGTCCTTCGGTTATCGCGTGAGCAATGGTGTTTCTCAAAGTGAAGGCACGATTACCGTCGTGCAAACACCTGCGCCTGCAGTCGCTCAAGCGCCAGTTGCTGTTCCTGATGCAGTCGCAGTCCGCGTGGGCGACGTCATCAGCATCCCTGTGCTCACCAATGACATCCATCCCGATGGTGGTGAGCTGACCCTGGCTCCCAACCTCGATCAGGATGTTCCTTCCGGAGCTGGTTTGCTCTTTGTCTCTGGTAACCAGCTGCGCTTCCTCGCCGGAAACAACCCAGGCACCTATTCCGCTGTCTACCGCGTCAATGCAGACAACGGTCAGTGGGCCAGTGGCACAGTAACAATCTCTGTTCGTGCCATTGATGAAGACACCAACCAAGCCCCCACCCCGCGCACGGTGACTGCTCGTGCAATGTCGGGTCAGACCGTGCGGATTCCGATTCCCCTGGTAGGTATTGACCCCGATGGTGACTCGGTCCAGTTTGTGGGACTCGACACCAATCCTTTTGGATTTTTCGAGCCAGTAAATAAGGAGTTCAAATGGCGGCAATGAAGCCACGCACGGGTGACGGTCCTATGGAAGTTGCCAAAGAAGGACGTGCCATCGTGATGCGCGTACCACTCGAAGGTGGTGGCCGCTTGGTGGTTTCTTTGAACTCTGAAGAAGCAGCAGACCTAGGCGCTCAATTGGTTCAAACAGCTAAGACTGCCGGACCAACTCTTCGCCCAATCTAAATTAGTTTTTAAAAATAGCCCGCACAAATGTGCGGGCTATTTTTAAATTGTCGAAGTCTCAGGCTTTATGTATTCGCGCCCGATGACTCGCATCAACAGGATGCCATCTCCAACAGTTAACAAATTGCAATCTAGCCGGCTGTCTTTAAAAACATCTTGAACCGCCAAACGCAGACTTACAGTTCTTTGATCCCGCTGAGTCAAGTCGCCAACTTTTTGATTGCCAAGTGCGT